>NZ_SIJC01000005.1 GCF_010078385.1 Chengkuizengella sediminis | reverse complement strand
ATTCAAAATAGAACAATCGGTTGAGGTAATATTTCCTTGTAATGGTCAACGAATTTGTGAAGGCATTGTAAATCAGGTTGGAGAAGGTATTGTAATAGTATCCAGACCTTCAGAAAAATGCCTTCTATCTACTTGTCAAATTGATGCCGTATTTCCTTTTCAACAAGGATCAAATACTAGGGATTAAGATTCTCCTTTTAAATAAACTGAAGAATCCTATATAAAATGCTTCTTTTGTATGGAAAAGATATGTTTTTTATTCAGTGAAAAACTGATCATCTCATCTATTTTTTCTATCTTTCATCTCTTTATATGCTACAGCAGTCGAGCCAATTACAAAGGCAATACTACCTATAAATCTTAGTATATATAAATTTAATAAACTACCAAATGGTCCAGTATATTCAGCATTACCATTGGAGAAATAAAATTCATAAATAAAATCAATAGTTAAAAAGAAAAAGTATAAATAAGAAAGTAATAGAAATACGATAACTCTCTTCCTCATAACAACCACTCCTAAAACAAACAGTACAGAAATTCTGTACTGTTCACTTTTATATTTTGTATTTTAAAAACCTCTGACATAATCATAATCTACATTCTCCCACTTACTAGTAGAAGATAGAGCAGTATATCTTGCAGATTCCAACATCTCAGCAGTTCTTTTACTGAAAGTTAATCTTTGATTTGTTGCATAACTTGTATTGGTAATTCCAGCAAGAACTCCAATCATACCTACAAGTTGAGAACACGCTGCAACCCAACCAATTGGACCCGTTGTCCACCCTGCAATAAATACTGCTAATCCTACTAATGTCCATAAGAAATCTTTACCTTCTTGTTCATGGATTGCTTCTTCAGTATCCATACCATCAAAGAAATATTCATCATAATCATCAATATATCCTTTAAAATCATTTAAGGTATTTGCATTTAATGAGCTTCCAGCAGTTGATCCAGTTATTCTATAATATTTATTTGGGTCAATATCAGCAAAAACTTGAGCTGTGAATTCTGAGCTTGAAAGATCATGATTATAATAATTATCAAATCCCCCACACTTTTCGACAACACCACTTCGAACAGGGCAATTACCTTCATGACTTGCTATTTGCACTAGATTTTTTTCCAATTCCATAATACTAGATAAATCTACATCCATTTTAATTTGAGAAATTTCCTTTTTGAGTTCTTCAATAGATTCTTTTGTAAATCCTATTGACTCAACATAATCAGATTTCTCAATAGATAGTTCTTTTGAAGATTTAATAATATAATCGGATAATTCCTGTTCTTCCTCGGTATTAAGAATAAAACTATCATTTTTTTTATCTTTGTGATGTGATTTAATCTTTATTGTTTTTGGTGAATTGTATTCTTTTTCTTTTACCTTTTCCTTTGCTTTACCTGTTTGATAGTCGTTTCTATATTCGGGGTAGCTGGTGGTGCTATCGGGGAAAAATTCTTGTTATCAGCTCCTGGTAAAACTACTATCTACTCATAGAATCTCTCTACGGAAACCTCACTTTTTATAAAGATATGAACTAAATGAAAATGGAGGTTTTTTATTATGGTTTTATTTTATGAAGTAGAGACAGAAGAACGAGCTAGGGTGACGACTATTCATTATAAACCAGAGTTACTTACTTTGGAAGCAAAAAGTAGAGGGATGGAAGTGGATCAACTGAGATATGATATTAACCTCTTCCTCTGCAAGTACTGGTTTCGTCTTTCTGTTTCTTTCTTCTTGATAACGATTTATGACTTCTTTATGTTCAGGTAGTATTATACGGCTTGCTTCCCACATCATGTTTGAACCTTCGGTTAGTTTGTTTTCTTTCATTTTTATTCACCTCTAATGGAACATTTGTTCTTATTATATAAGAGGTACAAAGGTATATGCAAGAGCACATATTTAAAGTATAGTACATTCGTCCACTCATCATAATACTAACTTGAATACACTATTAAAAACTAAAAGGGCGTGATAAGTATGGGGAAATTTGGTGAATCCAAGTGCTAGAAGAACAAAATATGGATAGATTCGAGGAATTTACACAACATATTTTAAAATAATATGGGGGCATTTCGGGGGCATTCACAACCAGGAGACAAAAAACTAATTTCACCCCCAAAAACAAAAACCCCCGATACCATTGGTACCAAGGGTTTCGCCTCTTCCAAAGTCAAATAAAAACAGACCTCAAAACCCAATGAGACCACAGGGTTTATTGTTCCATACTACAAACAACTGGAAAAAGAGTTCTAATGCAGAAATGCATGCTATATATTTAAAAAGTGAGCAGAGTGGCGTAACAGGTTGGCATGTCACCGTTGACGCAGATCAAGCGATTCAACATATCCCCTTCAAAGAAAATACATGGCATGCAGGGGACGGTTCACAAGGACATTATAACCGTCATTGGATTGGGATGGAGATATGTACGGATAAGGTAACACGAAATGAAAAGTTAGATGATAAAACCTATCAGAATGCGGTTGAAACTGCTGCTGCAATAGTTAGACAGTTTAATTTTACTAGAGATCAAGTTCAGCCTCATCACGTTGTAAAGGGAAAAAATTGTTCTTGGGATAAACATTTTGATAGAGATCAGTTTAGAGAGGATGTGTTTGCACTACTGGAGATGGATGAAATGGGGAAATTTAAAGATATTTCAGAAGAAAGATGGAGTGTTGACGCAATAGAAGAAGTAGTAGAAGAAGGTTTAATGGTAGGTTTTGATGATGGTACTTTCAGACCTACAGAACCCGTTACACGTGAACAGTTAGCCGTGATATTAACTAGATGGAAGGGTGGGAATTAAAATGGATTTTCAAGCTTATGATATTGCGATTGTTCCAATCATTTTGGCATTGGTGCAGCTCGCAAAACAATTAGGATTAGGAACTAAATTACAACCGGTTGTATCTCTAGCATTAGGGATAGTAGCTGGTATTTTTTATATCGCTCCAGATGACCCGAAACAAGCTATATTGATTGGTATTGTCATGGGGCTTGCTGCTAGTGGGTTGTGGTCAGGGGTGAAGAACACATTTCAGAAGAAGTAAGTAATATCCCCCACTGGCTTTTAATTAGCTGGTGAGGGGAGTGGTAATTTAAGAGAAGTTCCTATCATTCAATCAAGAGACTAGGAGGACTGTCCTATAGCATCCAACAAGCATGTAGAAGCTATCCCGCAAGTTGTAATTTATTTTAATAAAAGTTCTTAAGCTGTGAATAGAAATATCAAAACATAGTACACGAAGAGAGATTAAAGAAAAAACATGTTATTGTAACAACTGCTCTATCTGCGTTGCTAAAAGGTGGGGCAGTATCACAAGCAAATAAATGGGGAAAGCTCATGTTTCAACAACGAGAATTACTTATAAGGTACATACAAGAGCAGAAGATAAATAAGAGAAACACTAAACTTTTTAAAATAAAGAGGATCGCAATTTTATTAAATGTTAACATTTTTATTTTTACTAGTTTACAACTAATTACTTTAAGTGATCCAATACAACGATATTCAAATTTTAGTTCTGAAAAAAATATACTGATAGAAGTAGTACTTCAGCTCGATAATTTAAATGAACAGAACCCACAGTTTGTTCAAAATGAAGAAAGTAGCCTGAATACTGAAAAAACAGAAGCTATCACAGATCATAAAAGTGAAAATATGGTGCAAGGCAATTCAGATAATAATGCAATGATAGAGGAAGATAAGAAAATGGTTTACTTAACCTTTGATGATGGTCCAAGAGCTGTCTCATGTGATATTTTACAACTATTAAAAGAGTATGATGTTAAAGCCACATTTTTCATGTTAGAACCAGGTATGAGAAAATACGCTGAATCAGTACAGCAAATGGTTGATGATGGTCATTCCGTTGGCTTGCATGGTGTAACACATAATAAAAACTCATTTTATGCCTCTAAAAGTACTGTTATAGATGAAATGAATATAGCCCAGCAAACCTTAGAAGAAATTACAGGAGTTACATCTTTTTTAATTCGTACTCCATATGGAAGCAAACCGTTTATGACGGATGAATATATGGATGAAGTAAGTGAAAATAGTTATCTGCTTTGGGATTGGAATATAGATAGTTCAGATTGGAGGTTTCGAAGTGAACTATATGTGGATCATGTTATCAAGCAATTAAAACAAAAAGAAGATTCAAAACAACCCATTGTTATACTCTTACATGAAATTCCTGAAACACTCCAACACTTACCTTTGTTATTAAATTATCTTGTGGAGAATGGATATGGGTTTGGGGTGCTGAATGAGAGTATGGAGCCAATTCAACTTTAAAAATAGAACGAAAAGTTAATAAGGGTTAAAAAGTCCCCCTTAAAGTGTATGATTTGTTTTGCTCTGTCCAATATAGATCAACAGACCATATACCCCTGGAGAAATCACCTGACCAAATTGTTATTGCTTCCCCAGCATTAATCGTATACGACTCAGGAAAATCAAACCGTTGATCCCCTTGAACACTTAACACACTCCATCCAGTCATATCCTTGTCTGTATTATCACTATTCTTTATAGTTATATATTCTTCCTCACATCTCATTATTTAACTTGGTAAAATAACACAATTTCAAACAAGCAAGTCACTTGTCTATACCAAATAAAGTTTTGAACATAGAATATATTACCTCCTAGATTTAGGAGGGTGTGCGCTCATAATATTTCTCTACGGTAACCTCACTATTTTATGTAGTGGGGTTTTAAACTATGAAAAATATGTACTTGCCCTAGGATACCCATCCAGACAAAATAGATTTCTAAGCATATTATATATTACTCATATTGAAAGGAGGGGGTATTAATGGGTTATCACGGAGGCGGTAGTAGTATTGGTATTGTTTTAGTCCTCTTTATTCTTTTAGTTATTATTTTAGTTGGTTCATGGGCATGGACATTGTTAGGTTCTTCAGATAACGTTCCTTTGGGAGGAAGTCCAGCATACTAGGAATATTTAAGTTTTAAGCTTTTATAAATTCTTTTTCTTTATAAAGAACTGCACCACCAGCTACATAAGCCAATGGGGGATTATTTCTCTATATCAACTTATTCTTATCTGACTTATAGACCGTAACATATGATGCATTAAGTACCAATAATTGCAGTTCCTATAGCAAAATCTCTCTACGGAAACCTCACTATTGAATGTAGTGGGGTTTTAATCTATGAAAAAATGTGTACTTGCCCTAGGATACCCGTCCAACCAAAGTAGATTCTCTTAACATAGTATATATTACTTATATTGAAAGGAGGTTGATATTTATGGGTTCATATAATGGATTTGCTACTGGAGCTGCTATTGTATTAGTGCTATTCATTCTCTTAGTTATCATCCTTGTTGCTTCAATAAGAGGTAGATATAGTGCTATACGTTTAATGGCTCCAGAGGTTGTACAATTTGCGGCTTATTAAAATCAGAATATAAAGCCTACTAATTTAATTTTCAGGAAAGAGGATGATAGGGGATGGAATTAAATATCATTCAATATTTTTTAACACAGGGACCTTTTGCGGTCCTTTTTGTATAAAATGGTAAAATAGCGCATTTTCAAACAAGCAAGTCACTTGTCTATACCAAATGAAACGTTTGAACATAGGATATAATAGCTCCTTGGTAAAACTACTATCCACTCGTTATTATCTCTCTACGGTGTAAACCTCACTATATTATATAGTGGGGTTCTCTAAAGTAGACTTACTACAAGGAGCTGCATTAGTTCTAGTGCTCTAAGATACCGTTGTTTTCTTCTTTAGAAAAAATTGTATCGGAAAACTCATCAGTTTCTTCATCAGAATGAGATTCAAGTAAGGCGTCTAATCTAGAACAAGTTTTAGGAGAAAGCTTCTGATACGTGTTTTGATATAGATTTCAGTAACCCTGTTACTAGGCCTACAAGGGAATGGGCATTCTATTTTTCTAGCATACTATTTTTGCACCAGAACCGGTTATAAGCCATGCGCTTTTTCAATAATTAATCTTTCGATTAAGCTATTTACTTGCGAAATCATCAATTCTTTTAATCATGAAAGAAGCACTTATAGAACAACCAATATTGTTTACATTCCTAATTGGTAGTGTCACTATCGAATTACTAATTGATGAAACTCTCAATTGTATGCGAATAGGAGCTTTCACTTTTACTAAATGCTGTCCACTTAGCTGACTGAAGTTTCCTGGCATCACATCACGTGTATTTATTGAGCCTGAAAAAAGTCTATTTTGTGCTGTAGTAAGATACGTCAATACGGGAATGGAAGAATCACTAACGAGAGTTATGATCCATTTCGTAAGATATACTCCTGATAACTGTAATAAAAAGGTATTTTGATTTTCAGGATCGGGGAAAATAATATTTTTACAATTTTGAGGTTGTGTGGTAAACCGAACTATATTTTCAGTGAAAGATGGATTAAAAGGATCCTCATTGTCGGGAGAAGTAAGTGTTTGTTTGGTTTCAGAAACAGTATAACAATAGGCAGGGATAAATGGACATATCTTACCTCTCTTTTTACTTTTTCTATCCATATACATCTTCCTTTCATGATTGTTCTCTGTAATATAAGTATATACTTGTAAAAATATTTTGGATAGGGTTAACACACTACAAAAAAGAAAAATAGATTGGTATCCACATAAAAAGTCGCTATGCACGACATGAATAGCGAAATCTATATTACAAAGCAACTGCTGGAGAAGCCATTGAAACGATTAAAAAAGAGGGTTCTGGTGCAAAAACATTTTGATAGAGACATAGAGCCACCATTTCGTTTTATTGACTATTTATGATGCAATTCCAAACAATTTATGTATAAATTCAACTTCATTTTGGGCAGACTCCACCTGTGGGTGAACTTGTCCTTTTGGTTCAGATGCCGATGGTGGCGAGTTGCTTGTTCAAGGTTTAACATTTACACCAAGCTTCATTTTTATATCTTCCGATTTTAGTTCATCACAAGATGGTAGTAAATGTTTTGCTGCATGGTACTCACTTGAATATATTCATCCAAATATGAATGATAAAGAGCATCAAAGTGGAAGTTCATGGTCTGATAGATTAATATCTGCGAATATTGAAATATGGAGTGATGGTTTTAAAGCTGGAGTAATGCCTGTATCCTCTGGGGCGATTTATGAGGCTACTTGGTTTGCCGTTGAATGAAAAGGAGGGCTATAAATGGATGCAGGAAGAAAGATTTACTATGAATTAAGTACAGGGAATATCATCATTAACACAAGTGAAATGACATTAGGGGTAGCAACTGGTATTTTTTATGTATCTCCTGATGATCCAAAACAAGCTATTTTAGTTGATATTGTCATGGGATTAGCTGCAAGTGGGTTGTGGAGTGGTGCAAAGAATATAGTGCGGAAATGAGTGTGATCCCCACTGGCTTTAGGTAGTGTCTTTTTTAAATTGATGAAAATTTTAAAAACTCCCTCATTCGTTTTTGTTGATACTCTTCTTCAAGTAATTTGATGCTTGTAATATCTCTAATCCTTCAAAAATTGCTCCTTCTACAATTGAAAGAATGAAACAACTAGATAAAACCATTTTTATCATGTCTTCTTGGCTTTGTACAATCACAATCCCTTCCCCTACCTCACAGATGGTAACTATATCTTCGGGAAACGGAAATATTGTTACCTTCCGCCCACTTAATGAGTTAGCTAAATCCGTTATGGGGTCCTCACAGCAGACACATTCTCCTTTTGTACTTTTTTGAATCGGTTTTAAATTTAAGGGAAATGCTTCTGAGGGTGGTGTAACAGATACTATTTTACAAATAGGAAAATTGATTCTAACACCATTTTCATCTGTTCCAGAAACAATAAAGTTTTTGACTTCCTCTATTTGAATTATTACAAAAAGTTCTACTCCAGAAGAGCTAACATTTATCCCAACTTCTTTTCCAATTAACTGTTCCAAAACACACTGCATCGGACAGACACAACAATCGCAAATACTCTCATCAAAAACACCCATGAAATCACGTCCTTTATTAGTTTTTATTAATGTATTCACAATTATGTGGATTTGACTGGTCGTGTGTACTGTATTCAAAAATTGTGCTCTTGCGTATCATCCTGCACCTCTTATATAATAAGAACAAATGTTCTATAAGAGGTGATCACATGCTTACAGACCTTGAAAGAAAAGTATTACGTATCCTATATAACTTTTCTCATTCAAAACGTAGGATGCCAACAATACCAGAACTAGAAATCAAAACAGGAAAAGACGAGAAAACAGTCCGTTCAGTATTAAACGGACTTGTTAAAGGTGGATATATAGAATGTCCTGACGGTAATACACAGAATATAAAGATTATTAATACACGTGATTATGATTCTCCTTTTAGATAGATATATAAATCATTATACTAAAATTAGGGGGTTAAAATTTTTAACCCCCCTTCTGTATATATTTTAAATTTAATGTTCTAGATAAGGTGTTTTAAACTCATTAATTGATTCTTTTAATTCTTTTAAATCGTACTTTTTAGGCATTTGTTCATTTATTGCACCTGTATATTTTATTAACGTTTAATATCATCTATTGTAATTTGTTCATTATACAGCCTTGATGTTTCAAAATTTAAATTCTCAGCTTCATTATAAAAAGTATCAAATTCAATTCCCTTACGAATAAGATCAGACTTTATTTCAGCAAATGCTATTTGAGCATAAAATACATATATTATAGCTGGATATAAATCTAATCCATTTTGCTCATCTTCTAATTTATCTTTATTCAATTCTAATTCTTCTAATAAATCTGATTCTAATTCGCTTACCGTATGTAATCTACTAATTGCTTAAACATCCAGGTCGGGTCCTATTAAGTGGATATGCACATCCACTATATGACGAAAGGTTAAAACACTGGAAAAGAGAAACATTTGCAGCATGTGCAGAAGCAGGAGCAAAGAGAACGGAAGTGTTATGGATGAATGAAGTAGCAGCACAAGGGCAACAAGTGATGTTTGAGTTTTAAATAATAGGAGAAATCAAATGCAAATTTATAAAGTTTACCTATTGATGGTTGGGGGTTTTAAGAAGAAACGGAATATTATAAGAGTGCTATACAAGCAGAAAAAGACTTCCATTCTAGGGTTAGGAAAGGGATGAAAAATGTAAAATTACCAAAAGCAGAAGATATGGATGAAGGTAAAGGTAAACCGTGGGACATAAAAGATTATAAAAAAGGGAATATAAAACTCTTGGTAAATTATTAATAGAAGGGCGCACATAAGCGCTCTTTTTACATTCCAGCCCATAGATAAGAGTCCAAGCAACTACATTTAATTGTTCATAAGATATAGGGATAATCTAATGTAGGGAGTTAATATTATGGGGTTAAAACTAGAACCTTTTGTTGTTTGTGATTCGGTTTCAGTGTTAGATCCATATGGAGGAGACGGATCGATTATATTAGTTCAAAGTGGTATGTCTGTAACTACACCTTTTACTATAGTATCCATTGATGTGTGTGTCAGACAATCACAAAAAACAAAGGTATCACTTGATTTTTTATCTCAAGTTGCTATCGAGGACATGGGTGTATCTACAAGTTTTGGATTAGTATTTCAGCTCCAGCGTAATGGCATTGTCATTGCAACAATCAATGATGAGATGGATTATGTACCTGCTGGATCTACAGGAAGATATACAAACTTTTCAAACTTTCCTTTAGTTGATGACGAACCAGATACTGGTATCAATAAGTATGAACTCATACTCAATGGTCTTTCTTTTTCAGGAACAGGAAATATTGGTATGTATATTGGATCCCGAAGTCTAAAAGCAACAGTATTTGAATGCTAGATACCATTTAAAAATAAAATTTTATATTTAAACGGTTAGCAGAAGAGCGCTAATATTGCGCTTTTTTTGTTGGGAAAATATCATCTATTGTGCTAGGGGAGGGAAGCAGGATGATAAAAAGAAAGCGACTTGACTAATTAACATGCCTATTTATTTCAGATATCCGCATTCGCACAATCAAAAGGATATTAATTAACATACAGTATAAAGGTTAGATTAATTATAAAATTTTATTGTTAAACTGTAACAGGAAGGGCGCACATAAGCGCTCTTTTTACATTCCAGCCCATAGATAAGAGTCCAAGCAACTTCATTAGGTAGTTCATAAGATAGGGTAAACGAATAATTTATGAAGTTGGGAGGGTATATTATGGGTTTAGATAAAGGATCTTTTGTAGTTGCTCAAACATTTTCAGTACTAGATGTATATAATACAAGTGATCCAAATGTAATTAATTTAACACCAGCTAATCCATCTGCAGTTGTAGCTACCGTTGATGTATGTGTTAAACAGCCACAGAAAACACAAGTATCTATTGATTCGATGGCACAAATTGCTGTACTGGGACTTACTATGATGGGGCAAACTTTTGAAGTAACATATGAGCTACTTCGTAATGACACTGTTATTGCAACGATCAATGATGAAATGGATTATGAATCTGTTGTTAATGGAAGACATAATAACTTTCCAAACTTCCCCTTAGTGAATGACAACCCAATTGCTGGATTAAATACGTATGATATCAGATGTACTAGTGTAACTAGACCGACTTTAGGCTTTGTTTTAATTGGGTCCCGAAGTCTTAAAGCAACAGTATTTACAGTATAGATTACAGTTTGAAAATAAAATTTTATGATTAAACTGTTAACAGAAAGGGCACATATAGTGCTCTTTTTTGTTGGGAAAATATCATCCATTGTGCTAGGGGAGGGAAGCAGGATGATAAAAAATGATGCGATTGAAGTATTGTTTACTTTCATCTTATTTACATCGACATCCGTGTTGACACAGACAAAACTTCTTATAGGTATATGTACAATCATGGATGCAGTCCAATTCATACTATATCTCATCAAATAAAGAATGTGAGAAGGAGAGTGATGAGGATGGGTGTTTTCGACAAGTCAAAATGCGATTGTTGTGTTTGTCCTATGCAATGTGTAATGCAACAATTGATAAATATACCTGATACTAGGGTCTTTACAATTTCAGCTGAACAAGTAGGTATAATCACTTCTGTAGAAAATTTTCTAGCAACAATAAATGTAGGAGGGATTATAAGATGTTTCCCCATATGTAATGTCACTGCAGTTGGAAATAATGTATTAGGTACGAAAACACAATTGAAACCAGTTCGAAAGGATATGAAAGGTGAATGTAGTTGTTGTGAAGATCCAGCTACAAATGAATTAGCTACCTTAGTAAATAAAACTGTTGAAATTAATTATTTAACTAGACCAGGTTCGCCTCTATCTAGGTTAATAGGAACTGTTGCAAAAGCTGGGGAAGGCATCGTTATATTAACTGATGTTACCAATCCTTTTGGTGCTGAAGTTAGTAATACTGCAATATCTACTTGTCAAATCAATTTTATTGAAATAAAACCTCAGTAAAAATTAATTTTCTCCACTTGGGGATGTATGTACAACTTCATTAACCTAAAGAAAATCGAACATAAGGAGAAACTTTTGTGCTTATAGCAGGAAATGTGTTACAGAGGTAATGGGGCTTCAAGATTAAAACACTGATTTTTGTCATACGTTTGCCACTATATAGTGAGAGGGTAAAAACACCTATTTATTTTAAGTATTCGCATTCGCACAATCAAAGGATATTAAATAACATACAGTATAAAGAACCGATTGAAAATAAAATTTTATGTTTAAACTGTAACAGGAAGAGCGCTGACGTAGGGATACGTCTTTTTTTTTATGGGAAAATATCATCTCATTGTGCTAGGGGAGGGAAGCAGGATGATAAAAAAGATAATAACAAATTATTGATAAGGAGTGATTTACTAATGAATATCAAGGATTTATATGGGTTTCAAGTAAAAGAGGGGGATTCATTAATATTTGGTGAAACTGAAAAGATTTACGAAGCAGTCGAAGTTAATCATTATAACGGATATGAAGTTGATGTCACTGTAGTTGAAATAGATGAAGATGAGAATCGTTAGGTGAAGAGTTTGAAGCTGATGAGAATTTCTTTCATAAAGTTAGTGAGATTATTCGTTAAAGGTGAGGGTTAATAATAACAGGAATAAAGAAAGTCCCTATCAAGAATAATCTGAATAAGGACCAATACAAACAACTTGCTTTTATATTATCCCAATTAACTAACGAAATATAAGTATAGATATTTATTCCACGTATCCGCATTCGTCCAATCAAAAGGAGTTTAAATGCATACAATAAATGGATTAATGAGAAAAATTTATTTTCAAACTGTAATCTATGATGTGATCACAATGGATTTTATTTTTCGGGATGCTGTCAAAAAAACCTCTGCCAAGGAGCTTTTAATTTAAGTTCCTTGGTTTTTGTGTGAACGTCTAAAGACATCAGTCCAAGCAAATTCGTTGGTTGGTTCGTAAGATAGTGTGAAATGGTATTTTAATTTAAGAAGTTGGGAGGTAAGTTTATGGGGCTAAAAAAGGGACCTTTTGTCGTAGCTGATACAGTTTCAGTAGACGGTGATCCATATAGTTCCACTACTAAAGGTGTAATTGAGCTTGGTCCAAGTCCAGAAATTGTAGCTACTGTTGATGTGTGTGTTACAGAACCACAGAAAACACAAGTATCACTGGATTCAATGGCTCAAATTGCTGTAATTGATAGAAATACTGTTGGTAATCCTATAACTTTTGAAGTGAAATATGAAATCCTACGCAATGACACAGTCATTGCAACGATCAATGATAAAATGGATTATGAGACCATTGGTGATCCTTCCAGACATACAAACTTCCCAAGTTTTCCTGTATTAGATAATCATCCAGGTGTTGGAATGAATAGGTATGAGCTTAGAGTTGCACGGATAGAAACACCAGAAGTTGGCTCTATCTTTGTTGCATCCAGAAGTCTAAAAGCAACAGTATTTACAGTATAGTTTGAAAATAAATTTTATGTTTAAACGGTTAACAGAAGGGTACTGATATAGGTGCTCTTTTTTTTATGGGAAATATCATCCATTGTGCTAGGGGAGGGAAGCAGGGTGATAAAAAGATAATAACAAATTATTGATAAGGGGAGTGATTTACTAATGAATATTAAGGATTTATATGGGTTTCAAGTAAAAGAGGGAGATTCATTAATATTTGGTGAAACTGAAAAGATTTACGAAGCAGTCGAAGTTAATCATTATAACGGATATGAAGTTGATGTCACTGTAGTTGAAATAGATGAAGATGAGAATCGGTTAGGTGAAGAGTTTGAAGCTGATGAGAATTTCTTTCAGTGTGACACATACATCTACGGTAGCTACAATCGATGAAATGGATTATGCTTAACCTAGTTTAGAAAGACATACAAACTTTCCAAACTTCCCTATATTAGATAATAATCCAAGTGCAGGAATCAATACGTATGATCTTAGGATTACAAGGGTTGCAACAACTAATGTAACCGATATTTTTGTTGCTTCAAGAAGCCTTAAAGCAACAGTATTTACTTCAAAAATTAAAGTTTAAAAATAAAATTTTATTATTAAACGGTTAACAGAAGGGCGTAGAAATACGTCTTTTTTTTGTTTTGGAAATGTCATCCAGTTTGCTAGGGGAGGGAAGCAGGGTGAATAAAATATGGGTGTTTTTGCCCATCCCCTCGAAAAAGGGGGATAGGCTGTAGTAGTTTGTGAAGATTGTAAGAGTCAGTATGTTGCAAATGGCGAAGGGACATTGTTCATAGATGACAAATTATTCAAAAGGACATGTAAATGTGTAAAAGACCATGTAATCATCCAATATGTAATAACCTTACAAGAGAAGCTTATTGCGATGAACACAAGAAAGAGTGCAATACTATGATAGATATATGAGAGATAAGAAGAGCAAAACATTCTATCAAAGCAAGGAATGGAAGAATGTAAGACAACAAGCATTAACTAGAGATCGCCACCTATGTCAGCATTGTTTAAAACAAAAGCAACTCACTCCTGCAGATATGGTGGATCACATTACACCGATAAAAGATATTTGGTCATTAAGGTTAGATCTAAGTAATCTACAATCTTTATGTCATCCTTGTCATAACAAAAAGACAGCAGGAGATGGATGATGGAGATAAATAAATAAGTTTCTTCTCATCATAATAGAGAAGAAACTTATTATAAAAGGATGATCTAATGGGTGTTTTGACAAAAACCATTTGTGATTGGTGTACTTTCATCTTATGACATTCCATCCCATATTGACACTGACAAATGCGGATTTATGATCTCCTAAGCCATAAGTCCAATCATGTAGGCAAATCCCATTCATAAGATATCTCATCAAATAAAATAAGAAGGAGATGATCCCTATGGGTCATTTTGATGAAACGATCTGTGATTGCTGCGTCTGTCCGATGCAGTGTGTTTTGAAGCTGTTGGTTGGAGCAGGACATTGCAATATTAATTTCTTCTTTTCCTGAAGCTGGCCTTGATGGAACTTTAGTTGCTGTTAATAACTTTATCGCTACTATTATTGATTCTAGTGGTAATAATATTCATATTGCAGTTAGTGATATTTGTGCTGTTGCGGTTGAAGGTACATTTGATTTCAAATTGAAACCCATTAGAAAAAGCGTGGGAGAATGCTCATGTACTGAAGATCCAATTACCAACGTAGCAAAATCCATGATCGGAGAGATGAATAGTATTGCAGTTTGTAACATATTACTACCTGGGATAATTATTGATGTTGGAGAAGGAATTATTATTATGTCTATCGAAGGCATGGGAGGCGATGATACAGCTGCCATTTCCAGTTGTAAAATAGGAGCATTTGGTCTGACTGAGGAGCCAAATATTAATCTAAAAGGTAAATTTCATCAATTTAAAAAATCTTAAGGGTAATTAGAGGGTTTTATATGTGTTAGGTAGAGGGATAGGGGGGATGAAAAAGCCTATAAAATGGGGCTTTTAAACCGACTGCCCCTTTTCTTTATACAAAATTCCCTAAATGAAATTTTTTTGGAAAGGAGAAATCATGATGGCTAGACCAAGGCAATCTGTAGATTTAATTCTCTACAAAGGGAAGAAAAATCTAACCAAAGAAGAAATACAAGAACGAAAAAAACAGGAAATTAAAGCACCCAGTGATAAAATTAGAGCCCCTGCTCATCTTCCTGAAGAGCTAAAACGTGAATTTAAGAAAATAGCTGACGAGTTAATGAGAATTGGCATCTACCATTTTAAAATATAGAAAAAATCTTTTAAACTTTCTAAAAAAAGAAAAGAACGAAACTAATCGTTAAAAAAATTTAGGGCGCACATAAGCGCTCTTTTTTACATTCCAGCCCATAGATAAGAGTCCAAGCAACTACATTAGATTGTTTTCATAAGATAGGGTGAAGGATAATTTAATGAGTTAGGAGAGTATTTTATGGGTATTAAAGATGAACCTTTTGTTGTGGCTCAAAGTGTTTCGGTAGATGATGCATATAGTACGACAGCTGGTGCAATTGAACTTGATCCAGATATGCCTACAGTTGTAGCTACCGTCGATGTATGTGTTAAACAGCCAGAGAATACACAAGTATCACTGGATTCAATGGCTCAAATTGCTGTTGTAGGAGACCCAGACACTGCTGTATCTTTTGAAGTAACATATGAAATCATGCGCAATAGCACTACCATTGCAACGATAAATGATGAAATGGATTATGATGCTGTTTCTGAAGGAAGACATACAAATTTTCCAAACTTTCCTGTTCTAGACGATAGTCCACCTGCTGGAATCAATACGTATGATCTCGTATGTACAAGGGTTACAACAAATGAAGTTGAAGTAGACAATATCTTTGTTGGATCCAGAAGTCTAAAAGCAACAGTAATAACATTATAGAATTAAAGTTTGAAAATAAAATTATTATTAAACGGTTAACAGAAGGGTACTGATATAGGTGCTCTTTTTTTTTGGGGAAATATCATCCATTGTGCTAGGGGAGGGAAGCAGGGTGATAAAAAGATAATAACAAATTATTGATAAGGGGAGTGATTTACTAATGAATATCAAGGATTTATATGGGTTTCAAGTAAAAGAGGGAGATTCATTAATAGTTGGTGAAACTGAAAAGATTTACGAAGCAGTCGAAGTTAATCATTATAACGGATATGAAGTTGATGTCACTGTAGTTGAAATAGATGAAGATGAGAATCGGTTAGGTGAAGAGTTTGAAGCTGATGAGAATTTCTTTCATAAAGTTAGTGAGATTATTCGTTAAAGGTGAGGGTTAATAATAACAGCAATAAAGAAAGTCCCTATCAAGAATAATCTCAATAAGGACCAATACAAACAACTTGCTTTTATATTATCCCAATTATCTAATGAAATATAACAATAAATAGGAAAATTAAGAAATGAAATGGTGCATGATCATCAACAATGCCTATTTATTTCAGTATCCACATTCACACAATCAAAAGGACTTTAAATGCATACAATATACGGATTAAAAGAAAATTTTATTTTCAAACTGTGATCTGTAATGTGAACACAGTCGCTTTTATGTGCAATTAATCCTCAAAATACATTAGTGAAATTAGATTCTACGATAGAATTAATTACAACGTTTACTTCTTCTTCACTAAATTTTCAAGTTGATTATAGGTTATATAAAAATGAAAGAATTTTAGCAACGCAATCAGATATTGTTAATCAAGTTCCTCTTAGTACTGGTCCACCTAATAATGTAATTCATACTATTGATGGATTAACATGGTGTGATGAAAAACCAGATCCTGGACTAAATATTTACGAAGTTAGATTGGAGCGTGTGCGATCTGCTGATGAGCCTTTTATTCAAATAGCTTATATCTGTTATAGATTTGGACTAGATCCTGCTAAGACTATCATTGGTCATCATATATTAGACCCACAAAGAAAAACAGACCCACAAAACTCACTTTCAAAAATGGGTAAATTATATGACCAGTTATTACAAGATGTAGTGAAAGAATACTTTGATTGTCTACCAGAGGAGGATGTATTGATGAAACTAAAAAATTGGCAGATAGATATGGCTCATCGATCTATTGAAATCCAAAATGAGAAAGAATTACTTCATGATGTTGATGAATGGAAAAAGAAAGTAGAGGAAGAACCACAGGAAGTCATTAATGATTTCCCTTGGTTAAACAACCTCATATATTACTAATGATTAATGATTGCTACATTGATTTATCAAGGGCTAGAGTTTTACGGTTATGGAGTTGAGCAGGAAACATTTCAAATGTCTGTTGATCTGATTACTTTTTTATTATTGGGTGTGACAGTTTATAAAGAAGAATAAGTTGATATAGAGAAATAATCCCCACTGGTTTAGGTAGGAGGGCACTGAAAAAGTCCCTTGCAGTGAATTTTTCGATTAGACTATTTGCTTTCCTAGTAAAAGTGTAAGTTTTTCAGTGCCCTCCTTAGGTAGTCGGTGGGGAAGTGGTTCTTCTGGAAGGTCTAGACGGATCATTGATTTGTTGTTGAGTTTCTGGAATAACCCTTGTGATTGCACAAGTAGAGTATATGTCTAAAATATCTATATCAAATCCTACGACAATTCCTTCCCCTACACCTAGGAGTTCGTCTGTAAATGAACCATTAATGAATTCAATTCTAATATTATTCCCAACTTCAGACTTCAATAAATTTGTCATAGGGTCTTCACAGCAAGCACACTCCCCATTACTTATTCTTATAGGTTTTAAAGTCGATAATACTGACGTAATTATCGTATTTGTAGGATCATCTATTTCAACATGTGTAATTTGACATACTGGAATATCTCCTGCATCAGAAGTAGACATAATAAAATCTTTAACACCAGTAATAGTAGTCGTTGGACCAGAAATAGGAGTATCAACATCAACCTCCACTCCAATCAACTGCTCCAAGACACACTGCATCGGACAAACACAACAATCACATATTGATTTATCAAACCCTCCCATATTAAACAACTCCTTATAAAGTTATTTGATGACATATCTGTCCCTCTATATTCATTTAATTGCTTAATCTTGCGACAAAGTTTGTATTACTAGATCTATTAGAAGGACTAATCCTAGTCATGGTACAAGTTGAAAAGAAGATAGGTGTATTCTCCTCTACTAATCCGAATACAATACCCTCTCCAACTTGTTGAATTAAAACTCCTGGTGCGGGAACTGCATCTGGGCTAGAGATGAACCCTATATCAACAGGCTGCCCTTCCCTCATTCTAGAAAGTGCAACGTTTGTCATAGGGTCTTCGCAACAAGTGCATAGTCCCTTGTTGTTTTTTTGAATCGGTTTTAAAGGAAATGGAGTAAAAGTGGGGGGGGCTATTGAAACGGCAGTAATGTTACAAATCGCAAATTCCTCCCCTTCTTCCGTAAATACAATGAAGTCCTCGACTCTTGAAATTGTTACTCCTATAAAACCTTCTGAGGGGGTGAATAGTTCAACCTTTTGCCTCTCTAATGCTTCTAATACACACTGCATCGGACAGACGCAACAATCGCATATGGTTTTGTCAAAAACGCCCATAGTTAACACGTCCTTTTAAGTTTTTAATATTGTATGAGATTTAATGATGTTTTGACTGCACGTATACCTATTCTCAAAAATTGTGCTCTTGCATATCCTCGTGTACCTCTTATATAATAAGAACAAACGTTCTAATAAGGGGTGAAAAATATGAAGGAAAATAAACTAACTCCTGGATCAAATATGATGTGGGAAGCAAGTCGTATAATACTACCCGAACATAAAGAACTTATGAATCACCTTCAAAAAGAGCGAAACAGAAAAACTAAACCAGTACTTGCAGAGGAAGAGGTTAATATCATATCTCAGCAGTTATCAGATTCTATGTTGAATAAATCACAAATTACAGTTGAGTTGTTCAGAGCTTTTGGTCAGAATTCATTTTAAACTGGAACAGTAGCTAAGGGGTGATATATAGAATGTCCTGACGGTAATACTCAAAACATAAAGATTATATATACTAGGGATTATGATTCACCTTTTAGGAAAAAAGATGTCTGACATTAATCTAGTGGTGTCCTTCTCTTTTTTAAGAAGAATTCCTTTTTTGACTTAAAAACACTTTTTTGGAGTTAGTTATCGTCCAGCAGCTCAATCTTTTCTATATGGGCATAATATTTTTTATCATCCCATTTCACTTATATCCATAAGACATATAATATTCAGTATCTTCTTTTGCAGAAATTCTTTATTTTTACGGTATTTTCTAAAGAAAAAACAGTATATGAAAGACTAGTACTTAAATCGCACGCAAGTTCATACGTGGGAAAGAGATCAGTATCTGACTTCATATTAAGAGGTGAAACCCTTGGTACCCTTGGTATCTGGGTTTTTTGTTTTTTTGGTCATGAATTATGTTATCGGCTTTGGATTAAGGATTGACCAAAATTTGACTAAAAAAGTAAAATATTTGATCCAAAAAAATTGTGTGAATATCTAGAGACATCAGTCCAAGCAAACTTTATAGAAGTTAATAAGATAGTGTGAAATGGTATTTTAATTTAAGAAGTTGGGAGGTAAGTTTATGGGCTTAAATAAAGGACCTTTTGTTGTTGCTGATACGGTTTCAGTAGTAGGTAATCCATATGACGAAAATACTGAAGGCATAATTGAACTACCTGATGTTGGTGGTTTAGCTGTAGTAGTACTTTCCATAGATGTTCCTGTAAAACAACCAAAGAGAACAAAAGTATCCATAGATTCAATGGTTCAAGTTGCTACAACTTCTTTTGATCCTGATTTACCTGTAACTTCTTTTAAAATGACATATGAGATCCTACGTAATGATATTGTCATTGCAACGATTAATGATGAAATGGATTACGCAACCGCTAACGAAGGAAGGCATACAAACTTTCCAAACTTTCCTATAGTAGATAATTATCCAAGTACTGGAATAAATAAGTATGAGCTTAGATGTGAGAGGGACATAAATAATGAAGAAAATTTATTTGATATTTTTGTCGCATCCCGAAGTCTGAAAGCGACAGTCTTCACATTATAGATTACAGTTTGAAAATAAAATTTTATGATTAAACAGTTAGCAAGAAGGGCGTAGAGATACGTTCTTTTTTTGTTGGGAAAATATCATCCATTGTGCTAGGGGAGGGAAGCAGGGTGAATAAAATATGGGTGTTTTTGCCCATCCCCTCGAAAAAGGGGGATGGGCTGTAGTAGTACCAGATTTCTATTTACACCGCCACAACAAGAAGAAGAAACATAACTATTATGACTACATTTGTTCCATAAGGTAATGGATCTCTACTTAATATACTTCTAAATCCACTTACAATGCTAGAAAAAAACATAAAATTCACCTCCTATTTTATTAGAATATGCTAGATTTACTATATTTGCTTGTGCTGCAATCTATTCTTAACGTGGCAACATCCTTCTGCAAAAAGGATAGATAAATAACCCTTTTAATTACCCTATCAGATTGATTATGGGGCGATAGGAAGAGTTTGTTCTATGTTCTGAAATCGTTGCTATCGTAGAGCCTCAATAAGAGAGGAGGAATAATTTAGAATGGAGCTAGTTTACTGAGAGAAGTTGAATTAATGAAACGGTATGCAGTTTGTGAAGATTGTGGGAGTCAGTATGTTGCAAATGGCGAAGGGACATTGTTCATAGATGACAAATTATTCAAAAGGACATGTAAATGTGTAAAAGACCATGTAATCATCCAATATGTAATAACCTTACAAGAGAAGCTTATTGCGATGAACACAAGAAAGAGTGCAACCAATACTATGATAGATATATGAGAGATAAGAAGAGTAAAACATTCTATCAAAGCAAGGAATGGAGAACTGTAAGACAACAAGCATTAACTAGAGATCGTAACCTATGTCAGCATTGTTTAAAACAAAGACAAATCACACCAGCAGATATGGTGGATCACATTGTGCCAGTCAAAGTGGATTGGTCATTAAGGTTAGACCTAAGTAATCTACAATCATTATGTAATAGCTGTCATAACAAAAAGACAGCAGAAGAGAGATAACGGAGATAAATAAAAAAGTTCCTTCTCATCATAATAGAGAAGAAACTTATTATAAAAAGGGCTGGAACATTGGGTGTTTTGACGAAAACATTTGTGATTGTTGTACTTTCATCTTATGACAATCCACCCCATATTGACACAGACAAATGTGGATTTATGATGACCTAAGACTTAAGTCCAATCATGTAGGCAATCCCATTCATAAGATATCTCATCAAATAAAATTAAGAAGGAGATGATCCATATGGGACATTTTGATGAGACTATCTGTGATTGCTGTGTCTGTCCGATGCAGTGTGTTTTGGAGCAGTTGGTGGGGGAGGAGAACATTAGGATATTTGCTCTTAACGGCTTTACTGAAGAAGGTACTTTAACTGGTGTCGATAATTTCATTGCTTTATTGGATGCTGGTGGTATCGTAAATAAAGTTCCAATTCATAATATTTGTGCTGTTAGGTTTGAAGGAATATTTGATTTTAAATTAAAACCAATTCGAAAAAGCAAAAGCGGAGAATGCTCGTGTATTGAAGATCCAATAACAAATTTAGCAAAATCTATGATAGGGGAGGAGACACCAATTGAAGCTGGATCTTTTTCCGAAAGTAACGTGACAATTAAAGATGTTGGAGAAGGAATTGTGATTGTTTCTTTTCTTAGTGGAGGAGTAATTTTTACAGCAGCTATATCTAGTTGTAAAATACAAAACTTCGGATTCTTTGATTAATGAGTGAGGTGCACAAATTTTTAATTTATGACTCAACCTAAAATGAAAATGTGCTGATAGGATGTTGATCAGTGGGTTTTCATTTTTTGATTTAACTAGACACTTATCGTTCTAAGAAAATCTTAATGATTTATTAGCACTCATAGTAGTGCTTTTTATTATGGCATAAAATTGAGTTGATAAAGAGTGTAAACGAATTGTTAGGGGGTGGATCTGGTCAAAGATCCAAATATAGGATATTAGAGATGGGTTGATGTCATGAGAAAAGGCGCTTCGTTAGATTACGAGTGTAGAAGGTGTGGAAAGGTAGTTAAAGATTCACATGCACCTGATGGACCATTAGCAGTTGTATATCCCATCATTGGTGTGATTGATTTAATAGGTTGTGAGTTTGATAAGGAATGAACAAAGCAGACAAGAAGAAATTCTATGACAGTCAAACCATGGAAAGATTGTAGGACACTTGTATTAAAACGAGATAATCACTTATGCCAAATATGTTTAAAACTAAAAAAGATTAAAGCTACTGATATTAGAAAGGAAAAAAGAAGGACCAGAGAAAGAAGAGATCAAGGAGGATCAGAGTCATAGAAGTAAAGACGAATGAAGAACTGATATAAGGGAGGGGTTCATGTAAGTGAGCTATAAGGATTTCATGTTAAAGAGGGGGATTCATTAATTGTTGGAGTATGAGGTTATAAAAACTTCTTTCATAAAGAAATTATAAGGGGCAGTCTGTATAGCTACAGAGAAAGTTTTTGGGAATAAATGTTACAATACGATGATGAAAAATAGTTATTCGTACAAGCAAAACTCTTCCTTCCCACATAAGATAAAATATCTTCTCATAAGGGAGGTGAATCATATAATATGAGACGTGTCTTATTCGCTCAAACTGCTGATCCACCAATTTTATTACCTATGGACGGAGAAGTGGTAACATTATTGTCTTTGGATATACCAGCATGTTACAAAAGAAATTTTTTCAAAATAGATGCTTTTTTTGAATTAAATTTTTTAGTAGGATCGGATGTGGGATCTGAGTCAACCCTTAAACAAAACGTTCCTTTTATGATTGATTTAAACTATCAATTATTTGATGGAATTGGAGATGAATGTATTGCACTGACTCCGAATTTAGCAGAAACGATCAGTGGAACGGCTGTTCTTGAATCTGAAAATGGTGGAGAACAGTTCATAGATTTTGAAAGCAACACAACACCAAACCTGACGATAATTGCAAATGGTTTAGAAAATGAAACTTTAAATTTGGTAGCAAATTTAAATAATATACAAGGTGGAGTATTGGCTCCATTCGTAAATTTCCGTTCAATAAACGTTTCAATCTTTCCTAGTGGGATAGTTTGCTTATAAAAGCAATTTTTCATTTTTTTAAATCCTATAGTAACTTCATGAAGAAGGGGGTGAATAACTGATGTCTCCTACAGTATTTTTTGCTCAAACAGATCGTCTAATTGAATTGCCTGAGACGGGAGAAGAGATAGTACTTTTAAACTTAGAAATACCAAAATGTTATAAACACAATTCCTTTAAACTTGATGGTTTTTTTGAGCTTAATTTTTTATTAGGTGCGACTGAACCTTTACAATCTCAAGGTGGATCATATAAATTAGCTTTAGATTATCAATTATTGGACGGGATAGGAGATAATTGTAGAGAGGTTAGCCCTCGATTAGCTGAAACGATAAGTGGCTCTATCTCCAAAGATTTTGAAAATAATTATCTTGACGTTTTAAGTAATACAACACCGAACTTAACTGTTGTTTGTGAAGAGTTACAGGAATCATTTTATTTGGTTGCTAGTGTCCGAGAAATTCAAGGAGCAGCATTTCTTCCAACCGTTCAGTTTCGTTCATTAAACGCAACTACTGTTTTTTTATAAAACTCCGCTCTTTAGTCTTTAGACGGGATGCTTTTATGGAAAGGTATTATAAGTGAGTAAAAAGAATTAGGGGAAAAAATATTAACTTATATTTTTTCCTCATTCTAATAAATATCTTATAGATATTGAAATAGTTTTTATACTGAAATGATTTAATTAAGAAGGTTAAAATTATTCAAACCCTACAAATCTTCCGATAACTCTAAACCGAGTCTTCTCTCTATAATCATCAAATTCTGGAAATCCAGAATCAAATGCAACTGAACTACCATTATATTTTCTAACTGATGCAATTAAAATAATCACTAAAAGTATAAACAGTACCAATACAATAGCAGCTCCAGAACCACTGTGTCCACTCATGTTAATTCCTCCTTTCTATTTGATGTAATATATACTATGTTTAGAGAATCTATTTTGATTGGACGGGTGTCCTAGAGCAAGTACACATTTTTCATAGTTTAAAACCCCACTACATTAAATAGTGAGGTTCTCTACATAGTTTTGCGAAACCAAGCCAAATCTTCTGATGTTTGGGATTGAAATTAAATAAAGACCGCAGATGCATGCTATAAGAACGATTGCAGCTCTTGGTTTATAATATTTTGCCTTGGATTGTATTGGGACTTGCTACTAGTGGTTTGTGGAGTGGAGTGAAAAATACAGTACAGAAGCTTTAAGGTAGCTGGTGGGGACTAAATTATTTTAAATCGCTGAGATCTTGAAACCCTCGATGGATCGTTTATTTGTTGTTGATTCGCCGGTGAGATTCTTGTTATTGCACATGTGGAAAAAACGTCTATATCACCTGCACTTGTAATAAATCTACCAACGACAATGCCTTCCCCAACTTCTAATATTGTTTCTGTAAAGACGAAGCCCTCACTTAGAAACGAAATGTTCACTATTTGCCCTTTCATAGAATTTACTAGGTTTGTCATTGGATCTTCACAACATGCACATTCCCCTTTGCTTTTTTTAATTGGTTGTTTAATATCTACTGGATTTCCCACGTTAGATATTGAAACAAATGTAATTTTACAAATCGGAAGCTGACCAATACTTGTATATGCAATGGAATCTTTAACTTGGTTAATTGTAACAGAGTCAAAAGTAGATATAGGAGTTAAAATAACTAGACCTGGAATACCCACCAACTGCTCCAAAACGCTTTGCATCGGACAAACACAACAATCACAGATGGATTCATCAAAGAACCCCATATTAAACACCTCATCTTTTTCATTTATTTAATGAGATATTGTATGAGTTAAAATGCTGTTTTGATTGTACTAGTACCTATTTTCAAAATTTGTGCTCTTGCACATTTACCTGTACCTCTTATATAACAAGAATGTTTGTTCTGATTAAGCAGCTTTAAAATGTCATTCTCCATCAATAATTGTTTGTTTTCTTTCCTTAATTTTTTTAGTTCAATTTGTTCTGGGGTTAGATTATCTTTTTCTTTAAACGATCCTGATGCCTCACTCGTACAATCCATTTATCGAGAGCAGAGGGCGTGAATGTTCTTCTTGTCCTTTTTGTCATAGTAGATTCTCCTCAATGATATTAGTTGTATTCTACTTGACCTTAATTTTTCTGTCCAGTTAAGTGTAGCCGATCTATTTATCTGAAAGGTGCTCTATAGAGCGAAAATATAAAAATTATTTCTTTGAAAAAGTTATATAAACAAGGTACAGAGTAATTACAATAATTAAAATTAAGAAAAAAACATCACCATATATAGAGTCGATATATTTCCATATTCCAAAGTAACTTAACAATATATGGAGAAGAGTTAGTGAACTAAATACTATTAATACATGAACAATTGTTTTTGTAATGTTAAATTTAGTATCAAAAAACACAAAAATACCACTTATTATACTTAAAATTCCAATATCAATTAGATCTATATTATTCATTATAACCTCACAGAAGCATTTATTAGAAATTATAGCAAATATTTTTTTAGGATAAAACTTAAAGCAGGTTTGTTATCAAGTGAAGGCAAAAAAACTACCTCCAGATGGTGATCCATTTATGTCACAAGGATTTCTAACGGATAGATCATTAGTTTCTATTTATTAACTTTATGATAAGAGAGAACCTCATTTGATATCTCATGATGTATATAGATTACAGTTTGAAATAAAATTTTTTATTATTAAAATGTTTTCAGGAAAGGCGCTTATAAGGCGCTTTTTTTGTTGGGATAATATCATTCATTAGGTGTTAGGAGAAGGAAGCAGGATGAAAAAGAAAATATTATGTAGATCAATACATAAAATACATGTGAATAAAGAAAGAAGTGACATTCAAACTGAAGTAATAGATAGTCAAATTTATGTAATAGTACGAAGTAATAGATAATGAGATATTTGGTTCTTGACTTGTAGAATATTGGAGTAGAAAATGGAACAAAGTATTATTGTGTTATCCGCAGTAAATGCAGCAGGAGAAAGTGAAAATACAAATGAAGCATCTGCAACACCAGAAAGAGACAGTTGATAATAACAATAATGCAATTTTAGTAATTGTTATGGAAAACGGACTAGAGAAAGAATACGATTTAACCATGAATAAGTTAAAGATTTTATTAACTGGTATCAAAGTAATATATCAGTAGCATGCGCCTTAGAAAAAACAAGTAACATTGGACCATTTGTAAATAGAAAAGACTATATTTTAACATAAAGAGGGGTATCGTCATAGATATTTTGCGTTTTCCTGACGCTACCCTATAACAGTCTTTCATCTGAACTTCTGGCTAATGAAATCCTACATAACTTACTAAAATGGGATAAATGTCCAAATAGTGACACAAAGAATATAAAAATTATATCTACACGTGATTATGATTCTCCTTTTAAATGAAGAAACCGCCTTTATAGACGGTAAATTTTATTTTTTCCTCAATCCCCGATAAGTTTAATCCCATAGTACTTCTTTTCACCAAGGAGCTTTAAATTTAAATTCCTTGGTTTTTGTATGAATGTCTAGGGATATTAGTCCAAGCAAATGGATTATAAGTTCATAAGATAGGATGAGGGATAGTAAAGAGGGGGGAATCTAATGGGTTTAAATAAAGAGCCCTTAGTTGTTGTTCAGATGTTTGTATTAGATCCATATGGTTTTATCGATCCAGATGTAATACGACTTCCTGATGATGGTACGTCTCAAGTTATTCTTACAGTTGATGTATGTGTTAAAGAACCACAGGAAACACAAGTATTATTGGAATCAATGATTCAAATTGCTGTAGATGATTTTGAATTCAATACACTTACAACTTTTGAAGTAATATATGAGCTCCTACGCAATGGTGATGTCATTGCAACGATCAATGACGAAATCGACTACTCAAAACCGGATGATTTTTTTAGACATACAAACCTCCCAAACTTTTCTTTAGTGGACAATAACCCAAGTCTTGGAATCAATACGTATGAACTAGTTTGTACAAATGTGATTGGTGGAGCAAGTATTGCTATCTTTGCTGGATCCCGAAGTCTAAAAGCAACAGTATTTACATTATAGAACAGTTTGAAAAAAAAAATTTATTATTAAACGGTTAACCGGAAGGGCGCTAGTATGGCGCTTTTTTTGTTGGACAGATCGCCCATTTTTTCAAATAAGAACAAACGTCCAATTCATTACAACAGTCATTTCATAAGATAAAGTATCTAATTATTGACTATATTGAGTGGAAGGTGTAAAAGATGTCCATATTTGGTGATACAAAATGTGACTGCTGTGTTTGTCCTATGCAATGTGTTTTGGAACAGTTGGTTGGGGAGGAAGTCAGCATTCTAATCCAAACAACTAATCCAGTTAGTCAGGTGATAAATGAAGTTAATGACTTTATAGTGTTTACTTCACAAGGAAATTATCCTATTTGTAATGTTGTTGCGGTTTTTGTACCAATGCCTAGTCGTAATTTAAGGCTAAAACCAATTAAAAAAAATGTGGGAGAATGTAGTTGCTGTGAAGCCCCAATGACAAATGTATTAAAATTACTTAAAGGAAAAGACGTATTCGTGGAAACATTGGGAATAGTTCCTAACATACTGGGCACAGTTACTGATGTTGGAGAAGGGATTGCGGTAGTAACTGGTAGTGGTACTAGTAATTTTCCAACTGTAATTTCCACATGTGCAATAACAAGGGTCA
This sequence comes from Chengkuizengella sediminis, assembly GCF_010078385.1. Lineage (NCBI taxonomy): Bacteria > Bacillati > Bacillota > Bacilli > Caryophanales > Paenibacillaceae > Chengkuizengella > Chengkuizengella sediminis. The sequence goes on along the minus strand of NZ_SIJC01000005.1, from coordinate 291,656 downwards.
TCCAGTCTTAATACCAAATATTCGGGTTTTAATATTGAGATTTAGCTATCGCATTGATTAATTGAAAAAATCCATAATAAAAGCTTATTCCGCTATGGAGAAGCTTTTATTATGGATTTTTTGTTTTTTTGTTTTACTTAAATTAGAAATATACATATTTGTATATTGTTACTTGAAAATGAAAGTATATCTATATTATTATATCATTTTTCGGGTTCAGTTCGTTGTAATCAAAAATTATGAAACTTAAAAAATATATTATTATGATAATGAATAAATAAATATTACTAATTTATTAAGGAGGAGTTATTAGCATGTTAAAAAAGTTAGTACAAACAGAAGGAGTTTCTTATAGTCCCAGGTTAAACAAACGTGCGTATTACGATGTTCCTCTTATTGATTCTATTAGTAGAGTTTATATTTCATCTAAACCATTTGTTCGTATACAATTGTGGGATGGCAGTAAAAAAATTCAAGAAGTACATACAACTGGAGAAAATTATTTTGACTTTAATTATCATCGAAGATATGAGGGTGAGTTTTTTATAAGAATTCAAAATCTAGCATCAAGATGGCAAGTTGTGGATATAACAATTATTTATTGAATGTCCTGACGGGTATACTTAGAGTATAAAAAACCTCAGCATGTGCCAAGGTTTCCTTGAGAGGGATATGATGGTTTTTTTAATAGAACAAGTTCGATGACTTCTTGGAATTCAACGATATTTTTTATAATTGTTATTAAATAAATCTGTTTCTTTTGGAGATTTTAATGATTTCTTACCTTCTAATTTTTCAAATTCTTCGTATAAACGGTGTCTAGTCCTCTCATGAAAGTTTGAGAATTTATAATCCCCATACCCAAATAAATCCATTGTCTCACTCCTACATGTTTTATATTTTTCTATCTGATAATCAAACCATAGCACAAAAATGTTTTTTTTCAGTAAATGAAATGTAAAATTTTCGCACTTTAATAATGTATGAAGCAAAATAAAATTTGATTATACTTTTTTACCAATATTAGTTAAAATGTGTGAATGCCTTTATAAATTTTGTTTTATCAAATGATAAATTAATCAAATCAATAAAAAAACTTCCTCCAATATTGGAAGAAGTTTAATCTTTATAAGACGCTTTAATAAATTTTAGTTTGCAGTTGTCTTTATTAACTAATGTCTCTAAATAATCCCACTACTTTGCCTAATATACTAACTTCATTGAGTAAAATTGGCTCCATTGTTGAATTTTCAGGCTGTAGTCTAAAATGGTTGGATTCTTTAAAAAATCTCTTGACGGTTGCTTCATTGTCTTCGGTCATGGCAACCACAATTTCACCATTATTTGCGGATTGCTGCTGCCTTACGATAACGTAATCGCCATCGTGAATTCCAGCCTCAATCATGCTTTCTCCAACAATCTGAAGCATGAAAACATTGTAATCTCCGACATAATGATTTGGAAGTGGAAAGTACTCTTCTATATTTTCTGTAGCAAGAATTGGAAGACCAGCGGTAACTTTTCCAATCAAAGGTACTTGTGCTATGGAAGAAGTAGCGATAGTAGGATTTTCCTCATCTAATATTTCGATAGCACGTGGTTTTGTAGGGTCTCTACGAATAAACCCTTTTTTTTCTAATCTTTCCAAATGGCCATGTACTGTAGAACTGGATGCTAAACCTACTGCTTCTCCAATTTCACGAACGGATGGAGGGTAGCCTTTTTTTTGCACCTCTTCTTTAATAAAATCTAATATTGATTGTTGCCTAGTAGATAACTTGTTCAATTTAATTCCCTCCCCATTTTTTTCATCACAATAAACGTTCTATGTATTATTTGGTATTATAACATAGAACGTTATTTCGCACAAACATAAGTTCGAAAAATATGTTGACACAAACAACTGTTCGTGATAACCTGAAATTAGAACAAATGTTTGGAGGTAATTATATGCATTTAATTTATACAAGTAATGCCATAGATACAAAAAAAGCAGTACAGCTAAAAGTTCAAAACAAATCAACTATTTTAAGAAAAAAGGTACTATTTATTTTAATTATCACTGTGATTGTAACAATTGGATTGATGTTTGGAACGATCTTGAATGTTTTTGCATCCGAAAATACGGTAACTGTTCAACTTCAAGACGAACAAACTATACAAATTCATGTAAAACCTGGAGATACATTATGGAGTATTGCTAAGAGCTATGTACCCAAAGAAGTGGACATCCGATATTTTATTTCTAAGATTAAAGAGGAGAATCAACTACAAAATAGTAATATCATTATAGGACAAGCCTTGTTGATTCCTAATGTTGAATTATAAATGGTGTAATTGACATGAGGAAATGTGCCAATAATAGTGAAGAATAGTAGAGTATGATCTATAAGGAGTTTATGTCACTATGGACAAAATATCATTATCAAAAGCAAAAGCACGCGACTTTCTTATTTCATATCAAGGTTTGAAACCTTCAAATCAATTTTCGGGTAAACAAGGAATCATTGATTTTATTCATCGTGTTGGATGCATTCAATTTGATCCATTGAATGTAGTAGGTTTTAACCAAGAGTTAGTGTTGCAATCCAGAATTTATAATTTTTGTACTCACATGCTTCAAGAATTGTTATACAAAGAACGGGTTTTATTAGATGGATGGGATAAAAACATGTCAATTTATCTTACTGAGGATTGGCCCTGTTTTTCAAGGTTTAGAGCTTTGAAGAGAGAACAATTAAAGAATGTAAAAGAAGTGCAGGCAATTCGTCATGATGTAATAAGCATAATAAAAGAAAAGGGACCGGTATCTTCGAAAGATTTATCATATAATCAAATTGTCGATTGGCCGTGGGCACCTACTCGATTATCTAGAGCTGCCTTAGAAAGTTTATATTTTGCAGGAGATTTAATTATTTATAATAAGGATAGAACACGTAAAATGTATGATGTTACAGATCGAAATCTTCCTGAGCAATTGTTATTAAAGGAAGATCCAAATAAAACGTTTGAGCAATATGTAGACTGGTATGTAATGAGGCGTATAGGAGCGATTGGTCTATTATGGGATAGATCAGGGGACGCATGGTTAGGGATTAGAGGAATTAAAAGTTCTGATCGTAAAATGTCCTTACAACGATTAATTGAGGCTGGGAAATTAATTGAAGTAACAATACACGGAATATCTAATAAATTCTATATGAGAAAAACAGATGAAAGCTTTCTAACAAAACATAGTGGTGGTCAAAGTTATGCTTCAATTATTGCACCACTTGATAATCTGATATGGGATCGAAAGTTAATTAAGGAACTCTTTGAGTTTGAATATATATGGGAAGTTTACAAACCTGTAAATGAACGTAGTTATGGTTATTATGTACTACCAATTTTACATAATGATCGGTTTATAGCAAGGTTTGAACCAGTTAAAGATAAAAAGAAAAAAGTTTTAATGATTAAAAATTGGTGGTGGGAACCTGGGTTTACGGTTTCAGAACAATTAAAGTTTGATTTAAAGACGTGTTTTGAGAGATTTATACGTTATTTGGGTGTAGAACAAATACTTGCAGATTCTAATTTAATTGAAGAAAAGAATTTAGGATGGTTAGTTGATGAAAAATAATTATTCTTATTGAAAGTGAAAGTAGGCAATTTTATTGGAAAAAGAACGTAAAATTTTTGAAAAAATAGCAAACCAATTAGTATTAAGTGGTGTAAATGTGTCACATGGTAAAATGATGAGCTCACCTGCAATCAAATATAAAACGAAAGTATTTACATTTTATGATAAAAAGGAAATGGTTTTTAAATTAGGGAAGGATTTTGATCCAAAAACTCATAATTTACAACATACACGTGTACTAAGTCCCTTCAAAAATAAAATCCCACTATCAGGATGGTTGGTTGTATCATCTAATGAGAGTAATCGATGGGAAGAGTTAGCTTATATAGCGTTAGAGAAACTAAAGAAACAATTGAATTGATTCAAGTCCAACATCTAGGTAAGTCCCTAGCAATTGGACTTTTATTCATTCAGGTTATTAATCTCAATATTTAATAAAATTTAGTATCCTCATCATTTATAGAAGTTCCTATATTCTGACCCTCACATATCTTCTTCATTGCTTCAGGTTTATCAAAATTAAATATATGAACGGGGAGTTTATGATCTCGTGCTAATAATAAAGCAGACTGGTCCATTACTTTTATGTTATTAGTAATAACATCGTTATAGTTTAAGTTTCTATACATTTCTGCCTCTTTGTTCAGATAGGGATCACTTGTAAAAACTCCATCCACTCCTTGTTTAGCAACTAATATAGCATCACTATTCGTTTCTATTGCACGTTGCGCACTTGGATAATCTGTTGTAACGAAAGGTTGTCCATTTCCTCCTCCGAAGATAACTACATACCCTTTTTCTAGATGTTGAACTGCTCTTAAATGGATGTAAGGTTCTGCTACAGCTGTTATTGGAATTGAGGTCATAACACGAACATCTTTATTTGTTTTGCTCTTTAACACACCTCTTAACATTAAACTATTGATAATTGTTCCTAGTGTACCAATATTGTCTGCTTCTACTTTATCTATTCCCCATACAGATGCCAAATTTCCTCTGAATATGTTTCCACCACCGACAACGATGGATACTTCAACCCCATTATCTGAGATAGATAATATTTCATTGGCTATGTGTTCTAAACGATCTGCACCAAAATTATTTCCATTCGGATCCGCAAGTGCACCTCCGCTTAATTTTACCAATACTCGTTTATACAAATTCATCACTCCCAATAAGATATAAAAAAAGAACTAAAGATTTTAACAATCCTTAGTTTTTCAACCCCACCTATCTTATGTATTCTAAATATTCTGTTTGTTAGTTTATATAAATAGTAAGGAATGGTCAAGCTTTTTTTCTGTATCAATCATTGATCATTAAAGTCACTTGACAATTTTTTTTTGAAATGTCAAAGTAATGGGGTAGATAAGGAGGATTAAATGTTATGAACAACGATCAAATCAACAGAATTAACGAGTTAGCTAGAAAGAAGAAAACAGTTGGCTTGAATGCACAAGAGGTTGAGGAACAGAAAAAATTACGTCAGGAATATTTAAAATCCTTTAGGAAAAACTTTAGATCACAACTAGATAATATAGAAATTGTAGATGATGAAAAGAACTAAAATATAATCAACTTCTAACGTTTTTAAGAGTTTTCATTATATAGTTTTAATATACCTTATGATTTAATTGAAATTTGTGAAGCTAGAACAAGATCAACTTTTGATCTTGTTCTTTTCATATCTTTTACGTTAAAATAGTTTAAAAAATGAATAAATATTCATCGATATACAAAGGAGGACTATTATGGAGCATCGGTTACTTGGGAGAAGTGGTTTAGCAGTGTCGAAATTATGTTTAGGTACAATGACGTTCGGTAATACAACGAGTGAAAAAGATTCGATTGATATGATGCACCGCTTTTTAGATAGAGGAGGTAACTTTTTAGATACAGCAGATGTATACGTACAAGGGAAATCAGAAGAGATTGTTGGAAAAGCCATAAAAGATCGTCGTTCTGAAGTGGTGTTGGCAACAAAAGTAAGATTCCAAACAGGTAAAGATTTGAATAGTGTTGGACTATCTCGTAAACACATTATGGATGGTGTTGAAGCTAGCTTAAAGCGATTAAATACAGATTATATCGATCTCTATCAGGTTCACGTATGGGATGAATTCACACCTGTAGAAGAAACGTTAAGGGCTTTAGACGACTTAGTAAGCTCTGGTAAAGTAAGGTACATAGGATGTTCCAACTTTTTAGCATGGCAATTAATGAAATCCTTATGTTATAGTGATTTTAATAGATTTGTTAGATATATATCCATCCAACCTCAGTATAGTCTTGTAAGCAGAGAGATGGATCGAGAGGTTTTACCTTTATGTATTGAAGAAAATGTCGGTGTTATGCCTTGGGCTGCAATTGGAAGCGGCTTTTTATCAGGAAAATATTCTAAAGGTGTACAACCTACGGAAGGAAGACTTCATAAAGCAATGGGTGAATCTTCTTGGGAAAATCGAAATACGGAAAAAAATTGGGAGATACTCAATACTGTCATTGAAATTGCTAAACAAAAGGGAGCTACACCTTCACAAGTAGCTTTAAATTGGCTGCTTGATAAAAAGGGTATCACTTCACCTATATTTGGCGCAAATACATTAGAGCAATTTGAAGAAAATATGGGAACGTTAGAGTGGAAGTTAACCACGGATGAATGGAACAAACTTGATGAGGTCAGTGCGCTTGCTGAAGAATATCCAATTCGATTCATCGATAAGTTTAAACGAACATTAAACGTCTAATCCACCCCATTATATAACTTGTACAAAAAATGAGAGAGCAATTTATGATTGTCTAATATACTAAATACTACACAAGAAATGAGTGAAAACATGAGTATTAAAGCCGTGATTTTTGATTTGGATGATACCTTGCTTTGGGATGAGCGTTGTGTAAAAGAAGCTTTTGAGGTTACTTGTGAGTCAGTGAAAGAACAATATGGTATTGATCCAATGAAGTTAGAGGACGCAGTACGTCAAGAAGCTAGGGCCTTGTATGAAACTTATAAAACTTTTGAATTCAGTAAGAATATTGGCATCAATCCCTTTGAAGCTTTATGGGGGAATTTTAACGATGAGAATGAACATTTCAGTCATTTAAAAAAAATAGCACCTGAGTATCGTAAAGAAGCTTGGACAAGAGGGTTAAAAGTGATGGGGATTGAAGATCTTCAGTTAGGTCAAAAACTTGGTGAGTTATTTCCAAGTGAAAGAAGAGCAAGATCTTACGTATATGATGAGACCTATCCAACTTTAGATAAATTAAAAGGAAAACATAAGTTAATGTTACTAACCAACGGATCTCCAGATATTCAAAATGAAAAACTTACTGCCTTACCAAAATTAACTCCGTATTTGGATCAGGTTATGGTATCAGGCAGTTTTGGTCAAGGGAAACCATCACCCGCTATATTTGAACATGCAATGAATCTTTTAGGAATTGAACCACATGAAGGCATTATGGTAGGAGATAATCTTAAAACTGACATTAAAGGTGCTCTAAGCGTAGGAATGAAATGTGTATGGATTAACCGTAATAACATAGAGCCTTCAGTTGAAATTAAACCAGATTTTGAAATTAAAGAATTAAATGAATTGCATGGCATAATCCAATCTATTAATAGTAACGTATCTTCATAAATAATGAATGTAATTTAATATCATGAAATAGTACTCGCCGTACACCTGACTGGTTGTATGGCGAATTTTTTTACTAATTTGATTTACCCATCACCGATATATGTTATAATAAATTGTTTGCTTAGAACATTATTGATACGCTATACATTTAATATAGATGGAATTTTATAAGTTAGGAGTTAGAATATCGTGAGTCTTTTAACAGTAGAAGATATAAGTCATACGTTTGGAGATCGTGTTTTATTTAAAAACGTTTCGTTCAGGTTACTGCCTGGTGAACATGTTGGACTTGTAGGAGCAAATGGTGCCGGAAAATCCACACTGATGAATATTTTAACAGGACAAGTTTTAAAAGATACTGGAAAAGTAGAATGGACACCAAAGGTGAATTATGGATATTTAGATCAGCATACAAAACTAACACCTGGAAAAACAATGAGAGATGTGCTTAAAGATGCTTTTCTGCCTTTGTTGGAAGAAGAAAAAAAGTTGAATATAATTACGGAGGAAATGGCTGAGGCTTCACCTGAAAGATTAGAACAGCTTTTAGAAGAGATGGGTGAGATTCAAGACCGTTTAGAAAATAGTGGTTTTTATCTTTTAGATAATAAAGTTGAAGAAATGGCAAATGGTTTGGGATTAGCTGCTGTAGGACTGGATCGTGATGTTTCCGAATTAAGTGGAGGACAACGTACAAAAGTACTGTTGGCAAAACTACTGTTAGAGCAACCAACTGTACTATTATTAGATGAGCCGACAAACTATTTGGATACAGAACATATAGACTGGTTAACGAACTATCTGCGAGAATATCCATCTGCATTTATGCTCATTTCTCATGATACGGAATTTATGAATAAAGTGGTAGGTGTGATCTATCATTTGGAATTTACAAAACTAACAAGATATACTGCTAACTATGAAAAGTTTTTACAAATGTCTGATTTAAATAAAAATCAACATATAGATGCTTATGAAAAACAGCAGGAATTCATTAAAAAACAAGAGGATTTTATTCAACGGAATAAAGCAAGGTATTCTACATCTGGAAGAGCAAAAAGTAGACAAAAACAATTAAATCGACTCGAACGTATTGATCGTCCTGAAGTGGCAATGAAACCCACTTTTGTGTTTAAAGAAGGACGTGCAAGTGGGAAGACTGTTTTTGAAGCTGAAGGATTGCAAATCGGGTATGATCGACCATTATTACCTGAAATGAATATGCTGATCGAACGTAAGGATAAAATCGCCATTGTTGGTTGTAATGGTGTTGGAAAATCGACTCTTTTAAAAACAATGTTAGGACTTATTAAACCTTACGGAGGAAAAACTCATCAAGGAGACTTTCTTATCCCTGCTTATTTTGAACAAGAAGTAAAGGTAGGACATCTTACTCCAATAGATGATGTTTGGAATGAGTTCCCTAATATGAACCAGAATGAAGTGCGTGGGGCTTTGGCTCGTTGCGGTTTGAAGAATGAACATATTTCCAGACCGTTAAATAAATTAAGTGGTGGAGAACAAGCTAAAGTACGTTTATGTAAATTACTCATGAGAGAAAGCAATTGGATCGCTTTTGATGAGCCGACGAACCATCTGGATGTTGTTGCTAAAGAAGAGTTGAAACGTGCTTTAAAGGAATATCAAGGAACCATCGTACTTGTCTGTCATGAGCCAGAATTTTATGAAGACTGGATTACAAAGGTTTGGAATGTAGAGGAATGGGCACAAAATTCCTCCCTTCAAACGTAACTCATCATATTTACGTAGTAACAGAATTTATAGAACCTTTTCATAAGAAAATTGAGAAAGTAGGGTTATAACAATGATTTCAGCAAGTAATATATCACTTCGATATGGTAAACGAGCTTTGTTTGAAGATGTGAACATAAAGTTTACTCCAGGAAATTGTTATGGTTTGATCGGTGCCAATGGAGCTGGGAAATCTACATTTTTAAAAATAATGTCTGGAGAAATTGAATCAAATAAAGGAACAATCAATATCACACCTGGTGAACGTGTGGCGGTTTTAAAACAAAATCACTATGAATATGACGAGTTTGAAGTGTTAAAAACAGTGATCATGGGTCATAGTATTTTGTATAAGATTATGGAAGAAAAGGATGCTATTTATGCTAAACCTGATTTTTCTGATGAGGATGGCATGCGTGCAGCCGAGCTTGAAGGTGAGTTTGCAGAATTAGATGGGTGGCAAGCTGAAGCTGATGCTGGAGAGTTGTTGATTGGACTCGGTATTTCAAAAGATCTCCATGATCTTAAAATGTCTGAACTAAGTGGTAATAATAAAGTACGTGTTTTATTAGCACAAGCGTTGTTCGGTAACCCTAACATATTATTATTGGATGAGCCTACCAACCATTTGAATTTAGAGTCCATTCAATGGCTTGAAAACTTTTTAGCAAAATTTGATGGGACAGTTATTGTTGTATCCCATGATCGGCACTTTTTAAATCAAGTTTGTACACATATTGCTGATATTGATTTTGGAAAAATACAGTTGTACGTGGGTAATTATGATTTTTGGTATGAATCTAGTCAATTAGCATTAAAATTGATGCAAGAAAAAAATAAAAAAACAGAAGAAAAACGAAAAGAGTTAGAAGCTTTTATAGCCCGTTTCAGTGCCAATGCTTCAAAGTCTAAACAGGCGACTTCACGAGGTAAACAACTAGAAAAATTGAAGTTAGAGGATATCAGACCTTCTAATCGTAAATATCCTTTTATTAACTTTAAATCTGAAAGAGAAGCTGGGAAACAGTTATTATTTATTGAAGACTTAACAGTTTCTCAGGAAAGTGATTTGATATTAAATAAAATGAACCTTGTTGTAAATAAAGGGGATAAAATCGCTTTTGTAGGACCAAATGGAATACCAAAAACAACATTATTTAAAACATTAATGGGTGAAATGGAACCAACTGACGGTTCTTACACTTGGGGGGTTACAACTTCTCAAGCCTATTTTCCAAAAGATAACTCGGAATATTTTGATGTGGATTTAAATTTAGTGGATTGGCTTCGCCAATATTCCAAGGATCAAGATGAATCATTTATTCGTGGGTTTTTAGGAAGAATGTTATTCTCTGGTGAAGAAGCATTGAAAAAATGTAATGTTCTTTCTGGGGGAGAGAAGGTACGTTGTATGTTATCTAAGATGATGCTTAGTGCAGCAAATGTTTTAATTTTAGATGAACCTACCAATCATCTTGACTTAGAATCCATTACAGCCTTGAATAATGGTCTTGTTCAATTTGATGGTACAATGTTGTTTGTATCCCATGACCATCAATTTATTCAAACTATAGCAAATCGAATTGTAGAAATTACACCTAATGGGTTAATTGATAAACAAATGAGTTATGATGAGTATTTGGAAAGCTCTGAAGTTCAAGGTTTACGTGAAAAGATGTACAGCGTAACAACAGGTTAATCTGTACTCTATATGAAACTCTTTAAGTAATTAAGTAAGGTGTTTAGAAGGTGATGTGCTTCTAAACACCTTTTTTATAGAATTATAAATCAAACAGATAACGTCTGCACCAACACTTTCTTTGTTGGGAATAGCGGGATTTCATGGTCTTAAATTATGGATTTTTAATGAAATGATATAAAATGTTATGAAAAATGATTGAATAAGACCACCAGATACCGTTAATTTTTTATTTTGAGTAAAATTATAAAAATAAGACCAAAAAACTCCCTTATTTTAGTATAGAACTACCTTTACTAAGTTTACCAGCAAGCAATCACAAAAATCGAAGAAATTGCATTGAGAAAGTTTTACTTCTCTAAAATTGTCTTTACTCCTCTAAAGTTTTTTTCTTTAATCAACTACAATCCACATTTAAATATGATATAATTCGTCTATAATAATTGATTTAATTTAAAAAATCGTATATGGATTTTTATCCTCTTTACAATTCCGACAAATTTGGTAGACTATATAAAAATGACAATGGATGATATTTGATGATTCATTCATCGAACGCACACATATTGAAGCGGAGTGGAGCATAATGAACAAAATATCAATACAAGAACAATTAAAAAAGAAAATACTTATATTAGATGGTGCGATGGGTACAATGATTCAGCAAGCAGATCTTAAACCAGATGATTTTGGAGGGGAAGATTTAGACGGTTGTAATGAGATGCTTGTATTAACTCGTCCTGAACTTATCTCTAGTATCCATGAAAAATATTTGGAAGCCGGATCAGATATTATTGAAACGAATACCTTTGGATCAGCAAGCGTTGTTTTAGCAGAATATGATCTTCAAGATCGAGCTAGAGAATTAAGTTTAGAAGCAGCAAAACTTGCGGTCGAAGCAGTTAATAAATACTCAACTGATCGGTGGCCAAGGTATGCAGCTGGAGCGATGGGTCCTACAACCAAAACATTATCAGTTACTGGTGGAATCACGTTTGATGAATTAGAAGAAAGTTATCATGAGCAAGCACTAGCTCTTATAGAAGGCGGAGTAGATGTTTTATTACTTGAAACATCTCAGGATACTTTAAATGTAAAAGCGGCTAGTATTGGGATTCAGCGTGCTTTTGAAAAATTAGGTAAAAAAATTCCCGTGATGATTTCAGGAACGATTGAACCAATGGGAACTACATTAGCAGGTCAAAATATAGAATCATTTTATATATCCTTAGAGCATCTTGAACCTGTATCCATTGGATTAAATTGTGCTACAGGCCCTGAATTTATGAGAGATCACATTCGGAGTCTTTCGGAGATCGCAGAAACAGCGATTAGTTGTTATCCTAATGCTGGATTACCTGATGAAGATGGTCATTATCACGAATCACCTGAATCTCTGGCAAAAAAAATGGCAGGTTTCGCTGAAAAAGGCTGGTTAAATATTGCTGGGGGATGTTGTGGAACTACACCAGAACACATTCGAGCATTGTCAGAAATGATGCAGTCATATACACCTCGCCCACAAACGGGTGAGCATTTAGCTGCGGTATCTGGTATTGAAACAGTTTATATTGATACAGATAATAGACCTTACATGGTTGGAGAAAGAACGAACGTATTGGGTTCTAGAAAATTTAAAAGATTAATTGCAGAAGGTAAATTTGAAGAGGCTTCGGAAATTGCTAGAGCACAGGTTAAAGGTGGAGCACATGTTTTAGATATTTGTTTGCAAGATCCTGATCGAGACGAAGTAGAGGACATGGAGAAATTTTTACAATATGTTGTGAAAAAAGTGAAGGTTCCATTAGTCATTGATACAACGAGTGCAGACGTTATTGAGCTCTCTTTAAAATATTCTCAAGGAAAAGCCATCATCAATTCCATTAATCTAGAAGACGGAGAAGAAAAGTTTGAAAATATTGTCCCGCTAATACATCGATATGGTGCAGCAGTAGTTGTAGGAACAATTGATGAAAACGGACAGGCGATTACTAGGGAAGGTAAGCTTGAGGTTGCAAAAAGATCATATGATTTATTGGTGAACAAGTATGGACTTAACCCTGAGGATATTATATTTGATCCTTTAGTCTTTCCAGTAGGTACAGGGGATGAACAATATATAGGTTCTGCAAAAGAAACTGTTGAAGGAATTCGACTTATAAAAGAAGCGATGCCTAAATGTCATACAATTTTAGGGTTAAGCAACGTATCCTTTGGCTTGCCTCCTGCGGGGCGAGAGGTACTTAATGCGGTGTATTTATATCATTGCACGAAAGCTGGATTAGATTATGCAATTGTGAATACTGAAAAATTAGAACGATTTGCTTCTATTCCTGAAGATGAGCGTCGTTTGGCTGAAGCTTTAATCTTCGAAACAAATGATGATACATTGGCTGAGTTTGTTGCATTTTATCGTGAAAAAAAAGTGGAGAAAAAAGAAAAAATCTCCAACTTATCCCTAGAAGAACGCTTAGCCTCCTATATTATTGAAGGAACAAAAGAAGGCTTGTTTGTTGATTTAGATCAAGCTTTAGAAAAGTATCAACCTTTAGAAATTATCAATGGACCACTAATGGTTGGAATGGCAGAGGTAGGACGTTTATTTAACAATAATGAGTTGATTGTAGCGGAGGTATTACAAAGTGCAGAAGCAATGAAGGCATCTGTAAGTTACTTAGAACCTCATATGGAGACAACGGAATCCTCTGTAAAAGCGAAAATTTTATTAGCGACAGTTAAAGGTGATGTTCATGATATTGGTAAAAATTTAGTTGAAATTATTTTATCAAATAATGGATACAAAATAGTGAATTTAGGTATAAAGGTACCACCAGAACAGTTAATTGAAGCTTATAAAAAAGAAAAACCTGATGCGATTGGTCTTTCTGGATTGTTAGTTAAATCAGCACAGCAGATGGTAGTTACTGCACAAGATTTAAAAAATGCAGGAATTGATGTTCCAATTCTTGTAGGAGGAGCGGCACTGAGTCGTAAATTTACGAAAAATAGAATAGGAGCAGAATATGATGGGTTAGTTTTATATGCCAAAGATGCGATGAATGGATTAGATTTAGCAAATCAACTCAGTAATCCAGAACAACGTGAGCTCTTAATCCAAAAAATGCGTGAATGGAAAGAATCTGATGTCATGGATTCGGGCAAAAATAATACTATGCCTAAACTCACTAGAGCTGTTCGCTCTAATATTTCACAGGATGTCCCGGTATTTATACCTCCTGACACGGAAAAACATGTATTGAAAAACTATCCACTTGATCATTTAATTCCATATGTGAATATGCAGATGTTATTGGGACATCACCTAGGTTTACGTGGAAAAGTAGATCAACTGATTGAAGCTCATGATTCCAAAGCGCTAGAGTTAAAAGAAGTTGTGGATCAAATTTATAAAGAAGCAATTTATGAGAAAAAGATTGAAACACATGGGATGTATCGATTTTTCCCTGCCCAATCAAAAGGAAATGATATTCTGATATTCGATCCGAATGATCATACAAAAGTCATTAAAACTTTTTCATTTCCACGCCAGAAAGTAGAACCTTATTTATGTTTAGCTGATTTTCTAAAGTCAGTAGATAGTGGTTTGATGGATTACGTTGGTTTTTTAGTAGTTACAGCAGGAAAAGGAATTCGTGAATTAGCAGAAAAGTGGAAAAATCAAGGGGATTATCTTCGTTCACATGCTATCCAAGCGGTTGCTTTAGAAACTGCTGAGGCATTTGCAGAACGTATACATCATATGATGAGAGACGTGTGGGGATTCCCAGATGCACCTGATATGACGATGAAAAAGAGACACGGTGCTAGATATCAAGGGATCCGAGTCTCATTTGGATATCCGGCATGTCCAGACCTTGAAGATCAAATCCCGTTATTTGAATTAATGAATCCAGAGGATATAGGCCTGGAATTAACGGATGGTTGTATGATGGAACCAGAAGCTTCTGTATCCGCGATGGTTTTTGCACATCCTGAAGCTAAATATTTTAGCGTAGATAAAGGGTGACCAGTTCATGGATGAACTGGACCCCAGAACTATTTAAGCTATATTGATTGAGGATAAAAACTCATATGTTGAGTAACAATAGAGTAGACTTTTAATACTAAGTTGAATTTCATTTTGAAAGAGCCTATGGGGGGAAATCATATTGGAAATAGAATTTTTAGGAACAGTTGCAGGAATGCCTGTTCGTGATCGAAATGTAACCTCCATTTGTTTAAAATTGTTACAAGAGAGAGGGACTGTATGGCTATTTGACTGTGGTGAAGGAACACAACATCAAATTCTTAAATCCTCAATAAAACTAAGTAAATTAGAAAAGATATTTATTACCCATTTACATGGTGATCATATTTATGGTTTACCTGGGATACTAACGAGTCGAGCTTATTCTGGTGGAAAATCTCCTTTAACAATATATGGACCAAAAGGTATTAAAGATGTGGTAACAACAGTTTTATCGATTAGCCAAGCCCATTTAGAGTATGATTTACATATAGAGGAAATTCCTGAAATTTTAAATGAAGGTATTATATTTGAAGATCAACAATTTTTAGTAGAAATAGCCAAGCTTGAGCATCGTATTCATAGCTACGGATATCGGATTACAGAAAAGGATCAGCCTGGTCCCTTACTGTCAAAAAAATTAGAAGAGAGTGGTGTTCCACCTGGTCCCTTATTTTCTCAAATTAAAAAAGGAAAAGACATTATTTTAGAAAATGGGGAGAAATTAATTGCTTCAAATTACGTTGGTCCAGCTCTAAAAGGAAGAATTGTTGTCATCATGGGAGATACAAGAATTTGTGAAAACTCGCTTAAATTGTCTATAGATGCTGATGTTTTAGTACATGAATCTACCTTTTCAGAAGACTTCCATGATCTTGCATATAAGTATTATCATACAACTTCATTACAAGCTGCTAAGTTAGCTCAGGAATGTAACGTGAACGAGTTGATACTAACACATTTTAGTTCAAGATACCAAGGTGAAAGTTTAGATCAACTATTACAAGAAGCAAGGGAAATTCATGAAAATACACACATAGCCCATGATTTTTGGGTATTTCCTATAAAGCGAAAAAATATCTAGTTAATTTTGATAAAAGGAGTGAGCAAATATGGTGTCTAGTGTATTGTTTTTTTTAATCTTATTTTCATTACTAATAACCATCACTATTATTTTATCAATGAAAGAAGAGAGGAAAACGAATCATCAGTTAGATAAGAATATAGAAAAAAATAAGGAAATAGATAACTTCAATCATTCTGCATATATAAATGGGAATGATTATGGATCCAGTTAGTAAAGATACTTTGGAGAATGAAATAAGAGTCCAATTTAATGGACTCTTATTTCAATTATATTATGAGTCTCTTTGCTGTTCCGCTTGAGCTTCATCTTTTATTTCTTCTCGAAACCCCTGAATGCTCTGTTTTCTACGCTCATTTTTTGATTCTATGGCTTGTTGTTCATTGTTACCAATCTCATCACCGAATTCTTCTAAATAATCTTCAGATTCTCTAAGGTTTCCTATCGTGTTTTGCACTGCTTCCTGTAACTTTTCTACGTTATCATCTCTATTGTCAGGTTTAGCTTTCATAATTGCCTCCTTGATTAAAAACTTTAATAACATTAATAAGATGTCTTGATCATGAAAATTTTATACAAGGTAAAAAGAAAAAGATACCAACTTATATTAATTACAACCATCAATATTACAATTTTCATCGTGTTGGGGCTCTATTTTGGTACCTTCGTCTAATAACAATAGTTTTTCAAACGTTTCTTTTGTTTGAACACCTTGAAGCTTTTGGTCACCAATTACAAAAGTAGGAATCGCACGTATTTCATCTTCTGAAGCTTTATTTAAATATGTTTCTAGTTCCTCTTGATATTTATGTGTTTTTAGTGCATATTCAAAATCATTTACATCTAAGCCAACTTGTTTAGCAATTTCTTTTAAAACAGAAATATCCCCAATATTTTTTTCCTCTTCCCAAAATACTTTATAAATAAGTTCATTAAATTCAATTCCTTTGCTGTGGTCTTTTGCATATAAAAAACCTTCATGAATGATAGGTGTTCTAGGATGAGGAGACATTTCTGGTAATTTTATGTTTACATTTAGTTTTTTCGCTAATGGTTTAACGGCCTGATCAAACAATTCTTTCATTTGTTCAGGATAAATAGGTGGGGCTGAGCTAGGTCTAAGTTCAAAAGGCATCCATTCAACTTTTACATCTTTATTTTTTATGGCCTCATTAAATGTTTTTTTTGCGATAAAACAGAATGGACACACATAATCAGAATATACTTTTATATCTATTGTCATTTCAAACACCTCATTAAAGTTTACATTTACTTACTATAAGTAATTTACAGTATAATAATTTTTTTGTAAAGATCAATCGTATAGATCATCTCAATTTGCATAGGATGTACTTAAAGTGAATATAAATGTGTTGCCATTTTTCGCAATTCCTCTAGGACAAACTTTAAGGGGGGGGAATCCATCCATAATAATGGTTAATTTAATAATGGAAGTAGAGAATAATCAAGTACTTACTCTTCATTATATGAATCAAATTTTAAATGAATTAACCTTATTACAAAAATTTGAGATCATTGAGCATTAGTCGATAAGGCAAGTACAACTTGAAGCGCAGAAAGGGCAGATCTCAAATACCTCCTTTGAGAGTGAGGGTAATAAAACTTTAATTGAGGTTTTAATCCAACCATCAATCTAATTCCACCAATAATTTAAAAAAGGAAAACCTGGAATGAGTTGTAAAGACTTGGGTAAATTAAAAGTAGATATGTTTATGAACTATAATACATATAGAAAAAGTGAGGGACTTAGAATATGAATTTAAATTCAAAAGATCTAACAATTATAGAACAGGCCTTAAATGAAGCTATTCATCATTGTGGTGGTTATCAGAATTCATTGAATTATCGTGAGGTTTTAAGCAAACTACAATCTTTATCAAAAAGCAATGATCAACTTAATCAGGAGGTTACCTCACATGATGGCTTTCGCTATGATTACGATGATTCAAAATGATAGTCAATATAAGGATGACGAGTTATAAAAAAAAGAATGGATTAAGATATATCCATTCTTTTTTTCACTATGTTTCCACCACTTGTCTATTAAAAGCCAGTTGCATTTGCATGTTTTAGGTGAGTCAAAAGTTCTTCTTCTATTTTACCGTTTGAACATATCAAATTGCGAGTAGATAATTGATATGGATTTCCTAATGTATCAACTACATTCCCACTAGCTTCTTTTACTATTAATACTCCGGCTGCAACATCCCAGACATTGATACCAACTTCCCAGTAAGCATTTAATTTCCCAGCGGCAACATAAGCACAATGTAAGGCAGCAGAACCAAAAACTCGAATGTTACGTGCTACGATCCCAAGCTCTGATATTCCATTAAGTACATATTTACGAGCACTTTCAATATCTGTTGGGAAGCCAGTAGAGATGACACTTTCGTTTAATTTTTCTGCTGGATCAACCTGAATTTGGCTTCCATTTAAGTATGCACCTTTTCCTTTTTCCGCCCAAAACATTTCATCAAGAGAAGGATTATATATCACGCCTACTTGGATTTCTCCATAAGAAACGAGTGCAATGGAAACAGTGTAACTATGTAGTCCATTCACATAATTAGTAGTTCCATCTATTGGGTCGACAATCCAAGCAAATGGAATGTCAGCTATATGATCAAACCAAGCTTCTAAATTATCCGTACCTTCAGCGACGCCTTCCTCACCTATGATTTGATGTTCAGGAAAGTGATGTTTAATTTGATTCTTAATTAAATCTTCAGATGCACGATCCATTTCTGTTACTAAATCAAAAACGTTCTTTTTTTGTTCAACATGGAACTTACTTGTGACTCTCTTTTCTAATAAAGCTCCGGCTTCTTTTGCGATTTGTTTTGCAACTTCTAAATGAGTGTTCAAGCGAGCCCCTCCTTAATATGTTCTTTTCTAGTGGGTAAAAGGCTTACACACTCTTCTTTTAAGTGTAGTGTTACTTGCTCTCCTTCTTGCTTAATCCCATGTTTAAAGTGTTCAAAATCCATCATCGATATTGTATCATCCCCAATTGCGATTTCATATTCAACATGATTTCCTAAATAAATGGTTCTGGTTACTTCACCGATAAATTTACCTGTCTCTGAAAACTCCCAAAACTCGGGTCTTGTTACACACTCCACAGGACCATTTTCAGAGAGCTTCACTTTGTCATTTATATGAATCAAAACGGTTTTTCCAAATATATTAATCATGGCCATATTGTTTTTTAGTTCCTTCACAACCCCATGTAAGAAGTTAGCTTTTCCCATAAAGCCAGCAACAAAATGATTATTAGGTTTAGTATAGATGTTGATTGGACTATCTGCTTGTTGGATTTTTCCATGATTCATGATGACTACCTTGTCTGATATCGCCATGGCTTCTGTTTGATCATGTGTAACATACAGACTTGTTATGCCTAATCTTTGTTGAATTTTTCGTAATTCATCCCGCATATATTCTCTTAATTTTGCATCAAGGTTGGATAAAGGTTCATCAAATAATAACACTTTTGGTTCCGTGACAATTGCTCTTGCCAATGCAACACGTTGCTGTTGTCCACCGGACAATTGTGAAGGCAATCGATCTTTAAATTCCTCTAAATGCATTAATGAAATGACTTTATAGGTTCGATCAATGACATCTCCTTTTGGCACTTTATTTATTCTTAAACCATAAGCAATGTTTTCAAATACTGAAAGATGTGGGAAAAGGGCATAACTTTGGAATACCATCGCAACATTCCGCTTGTTTGGTGGTACATTCGTTACATTATCATCGCCAATATGAATGGAACCTGAAGTAGGTAATTCAAAACCTGCGAGCATTCTTAATGTAGTGGTTTTACCACATCCAGAAGGACCAAGTAAAGTGACTAGTTCCCCTGCTTTAATATTCAAATCAATATCATCTACAGCATAAAAATTGTCTCCACCGTTGTGAGAAGGGAAAATTTTTAATAGATTTGTTAGTTTTACATCCACTGAATGTGTTTTAATTGGTGCATTTGTATTCGTCATCTAAAGTTCCTCCTTTTGGATGAAGTTAAATAATTTACAAAGAATTCTAATAGACCTATAACAATAAGTATAATAACAATTAGGATAATACAATATGCTGCTGCTGCTCCTAAACTAGCATCTTCTACTTGAGACAAGATCGTAACAGTTAATAGGTTCCAATTCACGGAAATTAAGAAGATTACTGCACTAATAGAAGTCATGGATCGTACAAAAGAATATACTAATCCAGAGAATAACGCTGATTTCATTAATGGAAGTGATATTTTTCTAAAAGTTGTAAAGGAACTTGCCCCAAGATTTGTTGATGCTTCTTCAATAGAAGGGTCCACTTGCCGAAGGCTATTTGTTCCTGCTTCTATACCAACCGTTATATTTCTAAATGTAAAAGCTATAATGAGGATCATCGCTGTACCAGTTAAAAGTAATGGTTTTTGATTGAATGCAAGGATGTATCCAATCCCGATAACCGTACCGGGCACTGCAAAGGCAAGCATCGATGAAGCTTCCATTATTTTTTTACCTATAAATTGTTTTCTGATAATTAAAAAGGCAATAATCATACCTAATAGTGCTGTAATCGGTGTAGACAACGCAGATAATAACAATGAGTTTTTAACTGAATCAAAACCTAATGTAAAAGTGTATTTAAAATTATCAAAAGTGAGAGTATTATCTACGCCCCAAACTTTAACAAATGCCCCCCACAAAACGGTTCCATAAATAAGCATAACAGCGCCCGTAATTAATCCACAGAATATGAATAAAGGTAGGACAATGTGCTTTTCATTTATTTTCATTCTAGCTTGTGTTGGTTTTCCTGTGACGGTGACATATGATTTTTTGCTTATCCAATATTTTTGTATGAAGTAAGCAGTAAGTGATGGTAATAATAATGCAACTGCGTAAAATGAACCAGCTCTTAGATCATACATGCCTGTAATTTGTAAGTAAGCTTGTACGGCTAAAGTCTGATATTCCCCAGCTATGACCATAGGATTACCAAAGTCTTCAATTGCTTTAATAAAAACTAAAAGCAATGAACTTAGAATACCCGGAACAGCCAATGGCAGGGTAATGGTACTAAATACCTTCCACCTAGAAGCGCCTAGGTTTAATGCGGCATCCTCAACGGAACTGTCGATGGCTTCCAACACTCCTTTTAAGTTTAAATATGCAATAGGAAAAAAACCTAATGTTTGTATAAATACTAAACTTCTTAAGCCGTATACATTACTATCCTCAAAACCAAATAGACCATTGGTGATAATCCCATTTCGTCCAAATAATAAAATGACGGATAAGGCAATGACAAACGGTGGAGAGATGATTGGCAACAAAGCAACAAGCTTAAAGAATTTTTTACCTTTCATTTCAGTCCGTGTTACCGCATAAGCAAAAATAAATCCAATGATTGTTCCAAAGATGGCTGACATGATACCTAGCTGAATACTATTCCATAACGTTTTTAGAAAAAAACTGCTTGAAAAGGTTTCTAATATTAAAGAGAAGTCTAAAAACCCTTCATCATTTATCACTGTAATTTTGAATACTTGATAGATTGGATAAACTGAAAATACAAATAAAGATAAAAATATGATGATGATTAAAGCAAGCAAGTAAGGTTCTTTTACAAGCATTTTCATTCGTTTGAGTTGTCCATTGACCTTTGATTCTATTTTATTTGTTGATGGTGTTGTATTTGCCAAGCTTCTCTACTCCTTTGTAGGGTAAAACTCTATCCCGTATTAACAACCCGAAAGGTTCCTTTCTATGAGACTTTTCAAGAAAGTCTGAAAATTTAAGAGGCAGCATGAAGCCGCCTCGTCTCCATAAATAAAATAACTTATTCCACTACAGCTTCTTTACCAACAACATAAGACTCAAATTTATCTAGTAAATCATCTCTGTTTTCTCCAGCCCATACCGCATCATAATCAATAACACTTAAATCAGAAAGTTTAACTGCACCTTCAGGTACTTTTGCCTCTGGATTTACAGGTAAACGGAAAGACCCTGATTCTGCGTATAAATCCTGTGCTTGTTTACTAATTGCCCAATCAATAAATTTTTGAGCATTTTCAGTTTGCTCACTTGGAGCACCTTTAATTAATGCAACAGCACCAACTTCATAACCAGTTCCGTCACTTGGGAAGGATAACGTGATAGGGTAACCTTCATGTTTCGGTTTTAAAATATCATGAGCGAAGGAAAGACCTACACCTGTTTCACCAAATCCAGCTTGTTTTGCTGGAGCTGATCCAGATTTTGTATATTGTCTAATATTTCCATCAAGTTGTAAGAAGTAATCCAATGCCTCTTGTTCACCTTTCAACTGTACTAGTGTGGCATAAACAGAGTATGCAGTTCCAGAGGATGCAGGATGAGCCATTGTAACATTCCCTTGGTATTCTGGTTTTAATAAATCTGCCCAGCTTTGTGGGGGTTCAATTCCTTCTTTTTCTAACCATTCGGTATTACTTGCAAAACCTAATGCTCCAACATATATCGGTGTCCATACTTTTTTAGCATCTCTGAATTGCTCTGGGATTTCAGACACTCCCTCAGGTTGGTAAGCTTCTAACAAATCATCATTTGCTGCTGCAACAAAAGTATCTGATGGACCTCCAAACCAAACACTTGCTTGTGGATTTGATTTTTCTGCTTTAATACGTGCTAAAGTCTCACCTGCAGATAAACGTACAAACTTAACTTCAATACCCGTTTCTTCTTCAAACTGTTCAATATACATGACAACTTCCTGTTCTGGAAAAGCAGTATAGATGGCGACGGAATTAGAACTTGAACTACAACCTGCTGCTACAATGCTGATTAATAACAATACAGAAAAAACAACCAAAATCATTTTTTTCATGAATGAACCCCTCCAAAAATTAGTAAAAAATTATAGACTACGGATAAATATTTAATGATCTGACTGGTTTGTCACCTCCTCAACATAATATCTTGTGATAAGTTATCTCTCTAAAACAAAGTGATGTGTAAGAGAGTCTTGAAGATAAGGTATGCGCTTAACCTAATAATGTAATACTGTATAAAGTTACCGTGAAGACCGATTAAGTACTGTCACTTCCTTGTGACTAATTCAACACCAGATTATCTTTGAACTGGCAACTACTCTTCTGTCTTCGCCTTTATAGGCTCGTCAATTTCTTTACATGTATTTCTATTAATCAGAACTGAATCTAGTAAAATAGACTCTGGGATTACATCTGCATCAGAATGATTCATCATTTTTAGTAAAGTTTCTGCAGCATGACGTCCCATTTGATTACGTGGTTGAGACATGGTTGACAATTGAATCCAATATAAACTTGATATTTCTAAATTATCAAATCCCATAATCGAAATGTCATCTGGAACACGGAAGTTATGATGAGCAAGTGACTCTAGAGCACCGATTGCCAATAAATCATTATAAGCAAATAATGCGGTCATTTCTGGTATTTTTGTACACAATTGATCCATTGCTATTCGACCAGATTGTATCGTTCTTCCACCTGTAAGCTGTATGTAATCAGAGATGTATGGGATATTGTGTTTTTCTAATGTATCTTTGTAACCTTGAAATCTATCAATCGCGATTTGTGATTCTACAGGAATTCCTATATAACCTATCTGCTTGTGACCTAGAGAAATTAAATGTTCGACGGCTTGACATGCCCCTTTGTAATGATCTACGTCAACAAAAGGTACCTTTAATTCTTCGGTAGGCCTTCTTCTTAAAAAAACAACAGGAACGTTTATATTAGATAACATATCAACAAGTTCCTCATCCACATGATCAGGTGTAATGATCAACCCGTCCATCTTACGCTCCAATGCACTTTCTATGAAACGTTTTTCTTTGTCACTATCTCGTAAGGTATTTCCAATAATGACTTGATATCCTTGTTCTGATAATAGTTCTTGCGCTCCTACAGCAATTGTTGAGAAGAAAGGGTCAGTAATATCTGGAATCATTAATCCTATGGTATATGTACGTTGATGAATTAAACTCCTAGCTATACTATTTGGACGGTAATTTAGTTTTTTCATAGTTTCTAAAACTTTTACTTTCGTTTCTTTTTTAATATCTGAATGATCATTTAGAGCGCGTGACACTGTAGATACAGAGATACCTAGTTGCTTTGCAATGTCTTTGATGGTAACCAATGATTAATTCACCTCCGAAAAAAAATTTACATGCAGGTTTAATTCCGGTAACGTTCCCGAAAATTCAAAAATAATGACAACGCTTTCAAATCAATATGCGAACCTAATAAAAAAAAATACAAGGTTAGAATAAATTTATGGAAACGTTCTCGGTAACGTTTCCGATATCTATTATAGGTAATATTAACTTATTAAAAATATTCAGTCAATACTTTTTGTAACATTTTGATCACATTTATTTATATTTAAAATGAAGTTTATCATTTCTGGATTTGTTTTTTCCATATCTCATCGATTTTTAGTGAATACGTCCAAGCAATTCATATCCAAGCTACATAATATATATCGATACTTAAATAATAGTAGAGGAGATGTTTAATATGAAAAACAAAAAAAATAAACAAAAAAAATTTACTATAATGACTTGGAATATATATTTTGGAGCTGATCTTGAACCACTTATCGGTACAACACCCGAAGAAGTCCCACAAGTAACAACAGAAATTTTTAATCAATTTGAACAAACTAATTTTCGAGAAAGGGCAAAGTCTATCTCACAACAAATTAAAGATATAGAACCTCATTTGATAGGGCTACAAGAAGTAGCCTTATGGACAGTTAGAAGTCTAACAACGAAGAATGAAACCAATTTTTTAACCATTTTATTAGAAGAATTAAAAAGAATGGGTTTAGATTACGGTGTGGTGGCGATCAATCATAATTTTAGTAGCGAATTACCAAGTAGTACAGGGGATTTGATTGGTATATTAGATAGGGATGTTATTCTAGCAAAAAGAAATGCAGGTTTATGTTTTTGTAATATACAAGAGGAGGCCTTTTCTAATAATTTAGTGGTTCCTGTGGGAGACGTCCCGTTTACTGTTCTTAGGGGGTGGTCTTCTGTAGATATTTGTTTTCAAGGACAGAAATTCAGATTGTTGAATACACACTTAGAGGGGAATTCAGTGGATGTACAAGTAGCTCAAGCAAAGGGATTATTAAGTGGCCCCGCTAATACTACACTTCCCATATTATTCATTGGTGATTTTAATTCAAATGCAGAGGGAGCTCTAAAACCAACTTATGATTTACTGATTAACTCTGGATTTACTGATGTTTGGAATATATCAGGGGTGGGATCTGGGTTTACAGCATTCCAAGCTAGAGATTTATTAAATCCTATTTCCACTTTGAATGAGAGGATTGATTTAATATTATTCAAAGGTAATTTTAATATAAAGCTTTCTAATACTGTTGGTGATAAACAAGAAGATAGAACACTTTCCGGACTTTGGCCTTCTGATCATGCGGGAGTTTTTAGTGAATGTATTCAAATCATCATAAATGAGGAGGTTGTATAAATAGGTTTTTGGATGGTAAAGTTTAGAATAAAGAGAATTAATCAAATTTGTGAAATGAAAGGTTCTTGTTTTAAATCTAATTCAACTTAGGCATAGATAGTATTTGTGTAATGAAATGGTATGAGGTGGGGTGGTCTTTTAATGAAAGTATTAAAAAAAAGTCATTATATTATTATTATGATCATAGTAGCTGTCACTTGTATTTTGCTAATATCTAGTGGTTTTTTTACAAGGGAAGGAAAAGTCCCAAATGAGTTGCCATCAAATCGTAATGAAATAGAATTGAGTGGTTCCGTTAACTCTGATGACTTAAAATTGGCTGTACAACTGAAAAATGATATTTTAAAACAATTAAATGGGAAAGAATATAATGCAAGTTTTAGTAATGATGAGTATGAAGTAAATATTTCTGAAGAATATATAAATAAGTGGATTGAAAGAATAGCGATTAATAAAGTAATGTCAGGAAAAACAGAGGATATAAAACCAGAGGAAATTCTCGAAGATGCAATTTCGAATGCTTTACGGTATGAAGTAACTTTAATTATGGCTAATCTCAATAACATTGATATGAGTGAAGGATTATATTCATATATTGAAGGTACTAAAGAAGAAATGATGAGCATTGATACTGCTAAGAAAATAACAGATGAACTTGTAGATGGATTAGGTTTAGAAGATGTTGATGAATTGTTTTTTGAATATGATGTGGATCATTATACAAATAATTATATTTGGTTACAGCTAAGACCAGAGTATGAGAAGGAGAATCCTAAAGAAAATAATGAAACCATGGTAGATTACACCAATCGAATTTTAGACTTATATCATGAGGATATCAATACAATGATGAAGTCATTTACAAAAATAGAATAGTACAATAAAGATTTATGATTATTTATCTTTCCTTGTAATCATTTTTTTTAGCATGCATCCAATTCAAGTTTATAAAACTGACACAATAAATCCATTCTTAAATTTTGTAATCCAACAAACATTTCCCACAAGAACCTCACTATTAATTTAGTAGTGAGGTTCTGCAATGTCGAATACAATATTAAATAACTAAATAATTGCCGCTTAATCGAGAAGTTCAAATTGAAAATAAATGAGAAGTTGATAATGGATTGAACGAACCAGCTGGTAAATATTTTTCAAATCTCCCCTTGATATATGAACTAAAAAAATATAAAATGAAATATGAGTAAGCGCTTAACTTATGTGGCCAAAATAATTCCTTCAGAGTTATGAATCAAAAAGTTCCGTTTGGATTATAGTTAATCGCTTAATAGATGATGGTAAGTGTTATATGTTTGTTGATTACTAGATAGGATGGTGAAAGTCACAGTGAAACAGACTTTAAAGATAGGTATTATTGGTGCTGGAAGAATAGGAAAGTTACATGCAGAGAATTTAGTTTTATTAGATAAGGTTGAATTGAAAGCGATCTCTGATATTTACGTAGATAACGTCATAGATTGGGCGGTTAAATTAGGAATTAAAAAAACGACAAAGGATTATAAAGAAATTATAAATGATCCAGAAATCGATGCAGTATACATATGCTCTCCAACAAATACACATGCACAAATGATTAAAGAAGCAGCTGAAGCCAAGAAACATATTTTTTGCGAGAAACCGATTAGCTTTTCAGCCGAAGAAACATTTGAAGCATTAAAAGTTGTCGAACAATATGGTGTGAAATTACAGGTTGGATTTAATCGACGTTTTGACCATAACTTTAAAAAGGTACACGATACTGTGAAAAATGGTATGATCGGCGATCCCCATATCGTAAAAATCACTTCACGTGATCCTGAACCACCCCCTGCTGAGTATATTAAAGCATCTGGAGGTTTATTTATGGATATGGCCATTCACGATTTTGATATGGCACGTTATGTGACTGGTAGTGAAGTAGAAGAGGTTTATGTTCAAGGTGCTAGTTTAGTAGATCCAATGTTTAAGCAATATGGAGATGTGGATACTGCCATTATTACTCTGAAATTTGAAAACGGTGCCATTGGTGTGATTGATAACAGTCGTAAGGCAGTCTATGGATATGATCAAAGAGTAGAGGTATTTGGTTCCAAAGGTTCGGTAGCGATTCAAAATGATCATCCAACAACAGTTGAAATTAGTACGATTCAAGGTGTGTATAGAGATAAACCTCAATATTTCTTTTTAGAAAGATATAAGGATGCATATGTTGTAGAGTCAAAAGAATTTATACAATCCTTACTTCAAGATTCACCACTAGTATGCACTGGAATTGATGGATATCAGGCGGAATTAATTGCGAAAGCAGCAAAGGAATCCTTACAGCAAGGAAAGCCAGTTAAAATTGAACAATTTAAAAGTGAAATCATAAAACCATAATTTTTCATTAAGGAGGTCTCTATGGAAACCATTCGTTTAACAATGTCACAGGCACTACTGAAGTTTTTAGATCAACAATACGTTGAATTAGATGGCAAAGAAATAAAATTTTTTAAAGGTGTTATGGGCATCTTCGGACATGGAAATGTAACAGGGATTGGGGAAGCCTTAGAACAAGATAAAGGAAGTTTAACCTATATTCAAGGGAAAAATGAACAGGGGATGGCACATGCTGCGATGGCATATGCAAAACAAAAAAATAGACTGGAAACCTTTGCTTGCACATCTTCTATAGGTCCTGGCGCCTTAAATATGGTCACTGCAGCAGGAACAGCTACAGTAAACCGAATTCCTGTGCTTTTTCTTCCTGGTGATATTTTTGCATGTAGACAACCTGATCCTGTTTTACAACAAATTGAAGACCCTACAGAATATAATGTCTCAGCGAACGATGCATTTAAACCAGTGAGCAAATATTGGGATCGTATTTCTAGACCAGAGCAACTAATGACGGCTGCTTTGAATGCGATGCGAGTATTAACAGATCCAGTGGATACTGGAGCAGTTACGTTATGCCTCCCACAAGATGTTCAGAGCGAGGCGTATGACTACCCGATAGAATTTTTTGAAAAACGAGTTTTTTATATGGATAGAAAACCTTTACCTCATAGTGCGTGCCAAAGAGCTGTCCAACTTATCAAATCTAAAAAGAAACCATTGATCATTGCAGGTGGTGGAGTACATTATTCACTTGCAACCGAAACGTTGAAAGAGTTTGCTGAAGCCTTTCAAATTCCTGTATCAGACACACAAGCTGGTAAAAGCGTAATGTCTTGGAAACACCCTTTAAACATGGGGGCTGTTGGTGTGACAGGGTCATTAGCGGCAAATCGATTAGCCAAAGAAACGGATTTAGTGATTGCCGTAGGCACTAGATTAGCTGATTTCCCTACATCATCAAAACAAGCTTTTCAAAACCCACAAGTAGAAATCATTAGCATCAATGTTAGTTCATTTGACGCTCTAAAAATGAATGGATTAAGCATTGTAGCAGATGCGAAAGAGGCATTAACATCACTAAAACAAGTGTTAAGTCAAGAAGGATATCAAACAGAATATGATCGAAGTCATTTATCCAGCTTGAATAAGGAATGGGATACAGAGGTAGACCGATTATTTGCTTTAGAAAGTGATCAAGGTTTAACACAAACAAGAGTATTAGGTGAAATCAATCAATTCATTGATGAAAAAGATGTGATCGTAGGCGCAGCTGGAAGTTTACCAGGAGATTTACATCGTGTATGGCGAACAACTCAGCCTAAAACCTACCATTTGGAATATGGTTTCTCTTGTATGGGATATGAAGTTTCAGGTGCCCTGGGCGTGAAAATGGCCGAACCAAATCAAGAAGTATACGCAATGTGCGGAGATGGAAGTTTTTTAATGTTACATTCCGAGCTTTTGACAAGTATACAAGAAGGTCAGAAAATTAATGTTATTTTATTGGATAATCACGGATTTCAATGTATCCAAAACTTGCAAAGAGGACAAGGTAGTGATGGATTCGGCAATGAATTCCGCTATCGCTCCAAAGAAACAAATCGATTAACAGCTGATTATGTTCCGATAGATTTTGCAGCTTATGCCGGTGCGTTAGGAGTAAAAACTTACAAGGTTCATACTTTAAATGAATTAAAAGATGCCCTTGAACAATCTAAACAAGATACCGTATCAACTTTAATAGATATTAAAGTTCTTCCAGGTACAAATACAGATGGATATGAATCATGGTGGCGTGTAGGTGTAGCAGAAGTATCTGAGAGTGAAAAAGTACAACAAGCTCACAAACAAATGGAGCAAGACATCAAGTTAACTAAGCAATATTAATGACGGAGGAGATCATCAATGAGTATCTACCCTTTTAATCTAGGGATTTCGCCAATAAACTGGTCAAACGAAGATGTGAAAGAACTAGGAGAACACTACACAAGTGAAACGATTTTAAGTGAAATGAAATCACTAGGATTTGTAGGCACAGAAATGCACAGTAAATTTCCTAGTGAAGTTAGAGAATTGAAAACCGTATTATCCGAAAAAGGAATGCAGCTTGTTACCCAGTGGAAGGGTGTATTGTTTGCAGATAAATCAAAACATGAGAGTGAACTGGAAGCATACAAAGAGCACGTACTTTTTTTAAAAGCCATGGGTTGTAAAGTCGTTGTGACATGTGAGCTTGGAGGTTCAACAATTGGCGATCCAAGAAGAGAAGCAAATGTAACTGAAGTGAAGCCATTGACGGATGTAGAGTGGGGCAACATGGTAGAAGGGCTGGAAAAGGCAGGTCAAATTTGCAAAGATAACGGGATGACATTAGTTTATCACCATCATATGGGAACAAATGTTGAAAAACCAGAAGAAATTGATAGATTAATGGAAACCACAAATCCAGAACTAGTTTCCTTAACCTTTGATAGTGGGCATGCCTATTATGGTGGTGCAGATCCTTATAAGGTACTTAATAAACATTATGACCGTGTTAAACATCTTCATTTTAAAGATATCAGAAAAGATGTTTTGGACGAAGTAAGAGAAAAGAAAATTAGTTTTAAAAACTCAATAGCAAAAAATGTGTTTACTGTTCCTGGTGACGGTGTCATAGATTTTCGTCCTATCTTCGAGTATTTATTAAAACATAATTACACAGGTTGGGCTATTCTTGAAGCAGAACAAGATCCAGCCGTGAAAAATCCAGTGATGCACGCACAAAAGTCAATGGAGTATATTCAAAATTTATTTATTGATTTAGATCATAAATTGAATGTTTGATCGAAGAAACTATATAGAAAGGAACGATAAAATGTCAGAATTCATAGTACCAACTAAACAACCAGATGATAAAGGACAAGTGATTTCTATTACTCCTGAGTCAGCAGGTTGGGAATATGTGGGGTTTGAAGTTTTCTCCTTAAATGAAGGGCAATCACTTAAAAAAGTAACCGGAGATAAAGAGACTTGTATCGTTTTGCTAAGTGGTAGAGCTTCTGTAAATTCAAAGTTAGAGAAATGGGAGAATATCGGAAAGCGAATGGATATATTTGAAAAAATACCACCGTATTCGGTTTATATTCCATCAGGTGATTTTTATGAGGTGTTAGCACTAACTGATCTTCAACTAGCTGTTTGTGCTGCCCCTGGAAAAGGATCGTTTCCAGCCCGATTAATTTCTCCAGAGGACGTTGGTGTGGAGTTAAGAGGTTCTGGTAACATGGAACGCAGCATTCATAATATATTGCCAGAACAAGCTGAAGCAGATAGTTTGTTAGTTGTAGAAGTATTTACTCCAGAAGGTCACTGGTCTAGTTATCCACCTCACAAACATGATCAGAATAATCTTCCTGAGGAGTCTTATTTAGAAGAAACCTATTATCATAGAGTGAATCCTGAACATGGTTTTGCCATTCAGCGTGTTTATACGGATGATCTTTCGTTAGATGAAACATTAACTGTGAAAAATGGGGACGCAGTACTTGTACCTAAAGGATATCATCCTGTATCGGCTCCTCCAGGTTATGAGGTTTATTACCTCAATGTGATGGCAGGTCCTGTTCGTACTTGGGCATTTAAAAATGATCCAAACCATGAATGGCTAATGAGTAGAATGAAAGCATATGGAAGTCAGGTGAAATGATATGAATCTATTAAACTTTGATCAAAATAAAAAACTAGACTTTATAGGTGTAGGTAGATTATGTGTCGACTTAAATGCAAATGAAATTCATAGACCGATGGAAGAAACAATGACATTTACGAAATATGTAGGCGGTTCTCCAGCGAATATAACGATTGGGATGTCCAGATTAGACATGAATTCTGGTTTTATCGGACGAATAGCAGATGACCAAATGGGTCGATTCATTGAGCAATATTTGAAAAATAACAACATTGATACATCCAATGTGATCACAGACAAATCTGGTACTGTTACAGGATTAGCTTTTACAGAAATCAAAAGTCCAACCGATTGCAGCATTCTTATGTATCGTGATAATGTAGCAGATTTAAAATTAGAGCCAAATGATGTATCAGAAGATTATATCAAACAATCCAAAGCCATTTTAATCTCTGGTACTGCGCTTGCAAAAAGCCCGTCAAGAGAAGCAGTATTCCTCGCTTTACAATATGCTAAAAAACATGGTGTTGTAGTATTTTTCGATATTGATTATAGACCTTATACTTGGGAATCCGTACAAGAGACAGCGACTTATTATAATTTAGCAGCTGAGAAATGTGATGTCATCATTGGAACTCGTGAAGAATTTGATATGATGGAGAAAATGGAAAACTATGAAAAAAGTGATGATTGGGTTACCGCTAAAAAATGGTTTGATTATAATGCCAAAATTGTAGTTATTAAACATGGAGCTGATGGATCCATTGCATATGCTAAGGACGGAAAATCATATACAGGATCTATATTCCCGGCAAAAATAGTTAAGACATTTGGAGCAGGGGACTCTTATGCAGCAGGGTTTATTTATGGATTAATGAATGGTTGGGAAGTTGATAAAGCCATGGAGTTTGGGAGTGCAGCTGCATCCATTGTTATATCAAGCCATAGTTGTTCGGATGCAATGCCGACTTATCAGCAGATTAGTAGTGTAATAGAAAAACATGGAGGGGAATAAATCATGACCAAGAAAACACAAGTTGAAACATTAAGTAACTTCATTGGTGGACAATGGGTAAATTCTACTGCTACAAATACGATCGTAGTGCCAAATCCAGCAACAGAGGAACATATCGCAGAAGTACCACTTTCTACTAAAGAAGATGTAGCTAAAGCTGTTAAAGTAGCAAAAGAAGCTTTTAAAACATGGAGCAAAACGGCTGTACCGAGAAGAGCACGTATATTGTTTAAATATCAGCAATTACTAGTAGACCATTGGGATGAACTTGCTAAGTTAATAACACTAGAGAACGGTAAAAGCTTTAAAGAAGCTTACGGAGAAGTACAGCGTGGAATTGAATGTGTAGAATTTGCGGCAGGTGCTCCTTCATTAATGATGGGTAAACAATTACCTGATATTGCAACAAACTTAGAATCAGGAATGTATCGTTATCCAGTAGGTGTTGTAGGTGGAATTACACCATTTAACTTCCCTATGATGGTACCTTGTTGGATGTTCCCTTTAGCGATTGCTTGTGGAAATACATTTGTATTAAAACCGTCTGAAAGAACGCCTTTACTGGCAAATCGTTTAGCAGAGCTTTTCACAGAAGCTGGTTTACCAGATGGCGTATTCAATATCGTTCATGGCGCACATGATGTAGTAAATGGTTTATTAGAACACCCAGATGTACCTGCTATATCATTTGTTGGTTCTCAACCTGTTGCAGAATATATTTATAAAACTGGGGCAGCGAATGGAAAACGTGTTCAAGCGTTAGCAGGTGCGAAAAACCATAGTATTGTCATGCCTGATGCTAAAATAGATGAAGCTGTTGATCAAATCGTTACAGCTGCTTATGGTTCAGCAGGTGAAAGGTGTATGGCATGTTCTGTTGTTGTTGCAGTGGATGATGTTGCAGACACATTAATAGAAAAAATAAAAGAAAAAGCAGATGACATTAAAATGGGGAACGGATTAGATGAAGACGTCTTTTTAGGTCCTGTTATTCGAGCTGAACATAAAGAGAGAACAGCAAATTATATCGAAATTGGAGTTAAAGAAGGTGCAGAATTAATACGTGACGGTCGTAAGGATGAATTTGTGAGCGAAAAAGGATATTATATTGGACCCACAATCTTTGATAATGTAACATCTGAAATGAAGATTTGGAAGGATGAAATTTTTGCTCCGGTATTATCCATCGTTCGAGTGGAAAATTTAGAGGAAGCAGTGGAAATTTCCAATAAATCTGATTTTGGTAATGGTGCCTGTTTATTTACTCAAGATGGAAGCAGTGTCCGTTATTTTAGAGAGAACATAGAATCTGGTATGTTAGGAATTAACTTAGGAGTTCCTGCTCCAATGGCATTCTTCCCATTTTCAGGTTGGAAAAACTCTTTTTATGGTGATTTACATGCCAATGGTACAGATGGTGTAGAATTTTATACGAGAAGAAAAATGATGACAGCTCGTTGGACGTAATCAAATGTATATCTTTTAGTAAGGATTTTTCGATATAAACAATAACTGAAGAACCGCCTCTGGCGGTTCTTGTTCTTCATGTTATATATGGAATTCATAGTTACACTATACGAAATAAGTTTTTTTTCTATATTTGGAGTATAATGATTGAAAAAGGTGAACGAAATAAGCTAGAAGGAGTTTTTATATCATGAAACCTACGATTTACGACATTGCACGTGAAGCTGGTGTATCGATAGCAACTGTATCAAAAGTGATTAATAATACAGGTAGGATCGGGGATAAAACCAAGCAAAAGGTCATGAAGGTCATGAAGGATCTTGATTATCACCCAAGTATTGTTGCTTCGGCATTAACGGGAAAGAGAACACATACGATTGGTCTCCTCATTCCAGATATCGCAAACCCTTTTTTTGCTGAAATCGCTCGAAGTGTAGAAGATATGGGGAATGAATTAGGTTTTAGTGTGATGATGTGCAGCACGGATAATAACATAGACAAAGAATCCAAATATATTTCATTATTAGAGCAAAAAAGAGTGGATGGAATCATACTGGCTACAGGAACTCAAAATACGACGATTTTGCAAAATCTATTAAAGAAAAAAGTACCGATTGCATTAATTGCAAGGGATATGCCTTCACTTCCAGTAGATACTGTATTAGTAGATGATTATATGGGAGGCTACGAAGCTACTTCACACTTAATTAAATTGGGGCATCAAAAAATTTCTATTATTGCTGAAGATTTAACAGTGATGAGCAGTAAAGAGCGTATTCGAGGTTACTGTCAAGCGTTAGAGGATCATGGATTAACATATGATGAACGTCAATTACACGTAAGTGATTTTACGATTGAGGGCGGAAGAGAAGTGGCATCTAAAATCCTATCTGAAAACAATCCCGCTACTGCTATTTTCGCATGTAATGATTTACTTGCAATGGGAGCTATTCAAGCGGCTCGTGAAAAAGGGATTCAAATACCAAAAGACTTATCCATTGTTGGATTCGATAATACAATCTTAGCTTCAATAAGTGCCCCTCCTTTAACTACGATCGCACAACCTATTCAAGATATGGGTAAACAAGTTGTAGAGTTGTTAGTAAAGGAGATTAAAGAGGAAAAAACTACTAAACAACGTGTTGTATTGATGCCTAATTTGGAAATTAGAAAGACTACAGGAGAGAATAAGAAGGAATTAGTTAAAGGATAGAATTTTTAGAAAAAATAAAATTAAGCAGAGTTACAGAAAAGAAAATAATGTATCTCTGCTTTTGTTATGTTCAACTTATAAACATTCGGAACCACTCTTGTTATTGCACAAGAGGATATAGCCACGTCATTATCTACCATCCCTTGATTAATCAAAACAATCCCTTCTCCAACATCTAGCACAGTACCTAAAATAAGATTTGCAAAGGGTGGACCAAGATGTTCTATTTCTACATTTTGTCCTTTCTTCATATTGAGAAATTGAGTTATACATCCTTATTGTTAACTGGACTTGAATAAATTAACGTTGCTCCTAGAACATATATTCTGTAAAATGGAAGATATAATATGTGTAGTGGCAAGTGACAAAGAGAGATACGGATGAAAACAAGGAGTTTAATATGAATGAACAAAATAACCGGTAAATTTAATTCCCTTCATGAGCTGATCACAGAAATTAAAAACATGTCCCAGTTCAAACCACAAATTACGCATTGGCATACGATTCCAGCTAAAGAAGCACATTACGCAGAATTCCCTGAACAAATACATGAAAACTTGAAGCAGGTTTTTTTGGACCGAGGCATTTCAAGTTTGTATACACACCAAGCGGAGTCTTTTCAAGAAATACATAAGGGAAATCATGTCGTAACAGTGACCCCTACGGCTTCTGGGAAAACGTTATGTTATAACTTGCCTGTATTACAACGTTTGTTGGAGGATGACAGTGCCAGAGCCTTATATATGTTTCCTACAAAAGCATTAGCCCAGGATCAAGTGGCAGAAGTGAATGAAATTGTCAATTTATTAGAAATGGACATAAAGGCTTACACCTACGATGGAGATACGGCACCAACGGCAAGGCAAGCGATACGTAATGCAGGACATATCGTAGTGACAAATCCAGATATGTTACATTCCGCTATTCTTCCACATCATACGAAATGGGTAAAGTTGTTTGAGAACCTACAATTCATTGTTATCGATGAATTACATACGTATCGAGGGGTATTTGGTAGTCATGTTGCCAACGTATTAAGACGATTAAAACGAATTTGTCAGTTTTATGGCTCAAACCCTCAATTTATTTGTACTTCAGCAACTATTGCGAATCCGAAGGAACATGCAGAACGATTACTAGAACAAAAAGTATCCTTAATTGATAAAAATGGGGCACCCGCGGGTGAAAAACATGTTGTATTTTATAATCCCCCTGTTGTGAATCAACAATTAGGTATACGTAGAAGCAGTGTGTTAGAATCTCAAAAACTAGCAAGTTTATTATTGGAAAATGGTATTCAAACGATTGTGTTTGCTAGAAGTAGAGTGCGTGTTGAAATTTTATTAACTTATTTACAAGAGCAAACCAAAAATGAATTTGGTACAAAATCTATTCGTGGCTATCGTGGAGGATATTTACCAAAACAAAGAAGAGAAATTGAACGAGGATTAAGAAATGGGGAAATTCGTGGTGTCGTTTCTACGAATGCGCTGGAATTAGGGATTGATATTGGCCAGTTGCAAGCCTGTGTGATGAACGGATATCCAGGTAGCATTGCAAGTACATGGCAGCAATCAGGCAGAGCAGGTAGGAGACAGGAAAGCTCACTCACTTTTATGGTTGCAAGCAGTAATCCTTTAGACCAATATATTATTCAGAATCCGAAATTCTTCTTTGAAGCAACACCAGAGGAAGCAAGGATTGAAGCAGATAATTTATTAATTTTAATTGATCATATTAAATGTGCTGCTTATGAATTACCGTTTGAAAAAGGAGAAACATTTGGAGGAGAGACATTACTTGAAGTATTGGAATTTTTAACTGAAGAAAAGGTACTGCATCAAGTGCAAGATCGTTGGTATTGGATGGAACAATCGTTCCCCGCCCATAATATTTCTTTGCGTTCTGCTGCACAAGAAAACTTTATTATTATAGATATGACAGAAGGAAGCCGGGTCATTGGCGAAGTCGATCGTTTCAGTGCACCAACTTTAATTCACGAAGAGGCAATTTACATTCATGAAGGTATACAGTTCCAAGTAGAAAAGTTGGATTTTGAGGAGAAAAAAGCGTTTGTAAGGAAAGTGGATGTAGACTATTTTACTGATGCAAACCTAGCCGTTCAATTGAAAGTACTTCAAGTAGATAAACAGAGTGAAACCAAAACACATGATCTTCAATATGGGGAAGTAACCGTTAACGCTAAAGCAACGTTTTTCAAAAAAATCAAATATAAAACACATGAAAACATTGGGTCTGGTCCGATTCATTTACCAGAAGAAGAATTGCACACCAGCTCGTATTGGTTTTCATTTGCTGAGAATATCTTAGAAAATCGAAGCAAAAATGATCTACAATATGCTTTACTCGGTCTTTCAAACGTATTAGTTCATATTGCACCGCTATATTTAATGTGTGATCCGATGGATATTCGTGTGGTGCCACAAGTCAAAGCCATTCATACCAAATTACCAACGATCTTCTTTTATGATCGCTACCCTGGAGGAGTAGGGTTAAGTGAACATTTATATGAAGTGCATCATGCACTGTTACGACAAGCAAAAGAATTAATTCAAGGTTGTACTTGTTTAAGCGGATGTCCTGCTTGTGTAGGACCAATCGAAGAGGTTGGGTTAACTGGGAAAGAGTTAGCTCTTGAGCTATTGAGTGTTTTGATTGAGGAAAAGGATGCTAAATTACAATAACAGCTAAGTATTTTTATCTAATAGTGAAGTATGTTCCAATGAAATCTAAATGAGTTGTGGAGGGATAAGGTTGAGCCAACTAAAAAGCAGGTTAAATAGATTGAAAAAAACTCAAACTTCAGCAAGTGCTAAAGAGATAGAACCCCCTTCTCATTCGAAAGGGGTGGATGAATGGGACGGGTTAGGAGCAGTTACTGAAACGAATGCATACGGTTCTTTTGTGAAAAGGAAAATAAAGATTCCATTGCATCAAAAGGTTGGTTTCTATCCATTATCTGAATTGGTAGGTAGTGCTGATGTGTTATCCAATTTGCAATCAGTAGAATCAAATATTAAACACGATAAAATGTTATTTTTTGATACGGAAACAACTGGTTTGGGGATTGGTGCTGGGAACGTACCGTTTATGTTAGGGATTGGTTTCTATACGGAAGACGTATTTATCGTAGAGCAATTATTTATTCGCAATCCGAGTGAAGAATTAGCGATGCTGGCTTTTATGAATGAGAAGTTCCAACACTTTACTCATCTAGTTACTTATAATGGTAAAACGTTTGACTTACCTTTACTCAAAAATAGATTCATACTTCATCGATTGGCTTATGAAGGAGAACATTTGGAACATCTGGATTTATTATATCTAGCTAGAAGTTTGTGGAGAAACACGTTAACCTCCTGTAAGTTAAGTCATGTGGAACACCAAAGGTTAGGAATTCATCGTGTGGATGATGTGCCAGGTTCAATGGCACCTACGTTGTATTTTAAATATTTAGCGGAAAAAGATCCTAACATTGTAGCGGATGTGTTTCGTCATAATGAAGTAGATATTGTGACCTTAGCT
Source organism: Chengkuizengella sediminis (assembly GCF_010078385.1). Taxonomy (NCBI): domain Bacteria; kingdom Bacillati; phylum Bacillota; class Bacilli; order Caryophanales; family Paenibacillaceae; genus Chengkuizengella; species Chengkuizengella sediminis. The sequence goes on along the minus strand of NZ_SIJC01000005.1, from coordinate 252,976 downwards.
GTTCTGAGTATTTATTTTACAACTTTATTTGAGAATACGGATTTATATAATAGTTTAGAATTGGATGAGTTATATCGCTTGTGTCTTTGGTTCAACAAAATGGAATTAAGAGAACAGTTTCAGCATGTTTATGAATTGCTCACTTCTAGAGCCACAGAGGAAGATCCGAATTATTTTGTTCCCTTAGCTATGATCTTTAAGAAAAAAAAGAAAATTGAAACGTCTGTTTTTTTATGGAAGAGATTTATTGAATTGCAGGGACAGCCACGTATGGTAAATACAGAACCGTATATAGAATTGGCAAAATACTATGAACATCGTAAAAAGGATTATAGACAGGCGATTTACTACACAAAAGAAGCGGAGAAAAGAGTGTATAATAAAGTCTCTCTATCAAAAAGGGATCAAAAATATACTGAAGTGCTGCAGGAAATTCAAAAACGGAAAACTAGGTTGGAAAACAAAATAAAGTCTAAAAAGAAAGAAGCCGTCAAAAATAGTTTAAAATTATGTCAAGTTGAGATGAATGTATAACACTCCTCAATAAGAGGAGCGTAAAATTAATATTTTCCACAACGTTACATTTTAGATTTGAGAGAGAGGTAGCTTTATTACATTATTCTGTTTTTTTACCCTCATAACATTTTCGGCATACAGAATGGTATGATTCATTCCCGCCTATTTGGATCTGTTCTCCTGCATAAACAGGTTTACCATCTTCGAATCGTAGTACCATCGTTGCTTTACGACTGCAAAAGGAACAGATCGTTTTAATTTCTTCGATTTTATCAGCATAAAGTAACATGTATTGACTGCCTTCAAATAATTCATTACGGAAATCATTTTTGAGTCCATATCCGATAACAGGAATATGAAAGTCATCCACGATTTTAGCAAATTGCAATACTTGATCTTTTTTTAGAAACTGTACTTCATCTACTAGAATACATGCGATGTTTGAATGTTCTTTTACAATATCTATTAAATTCGTATCATTGTATATAGGAATGGCTTTTCTTTTAAATCCAATTCTTGAAGAAATGTAACCGACTTCATCTCGGTCATCTATACCCGAAGTGAAGATTAATACTTCTTTACCGTGTTCCTCGTAATTATGTGCTACTTTTAATATATCAATTGATTTTCCACTATTCATAGAACCGTATCTGAAAAAAAGCTGTGCCATTTGATTTCTCCTCTCAAGTTCATCCTACAATATCATATACCAAAGAGAACTATTAGGGAACCCATTTTGAGGAGTTTTTGTTAGTACACGACCCTTCACATAGTCCTTCTGGAATACTAGAATTACATTTGTTTTCATCGATAGCGATATTATCTTCTTCCAGTGAATTATTCTGGATATCTGGATTGTTGCCAGATAAACAGTTAGAACGGATTCCAAAGTTGTCAGCATTTGCTTGTTCAATGATAATTCCAGCTTTCACATTGTTTTCTACACAGTTATTGTCTATGATGTTATCTACATCTGTATCTTCATTAATTTGAATTCCATTTCCTTTATTCATTTGACAAATATTCTTTATGACTCCATTATCTTCATCTTTTACTAAAATTCCATCACCATCATTTTTGTTACATACATTGCCCCAAATGATGTTATCGGAGCTTCCAGAGTCATTTTGTAATCCATTCTTTTTATTTTCAATGGCTCTATTATTAAACAATAAGTTTTCGACATCATCTATAAAAAAGCCGTTACCGTTATTTTTTAATGCACAATTCCCGACACACTTATTGTCATCAAAAAACTCAAAACCATGATTGCCATTCTCTTTCGTTTCGTTTAATAATAACAGGTTTTGATTATTAAGATGAAAACCATCAACATTATTTTTATTCGCATGATTTTTAATGAAGTAATTTACATCACTATCTGCTCCGTTATATCCATTTCTTTTATTCATCTTTGCCTGACATAAGTATATAAAACTAAAATCTAAATTTTTGGTCGAGAAAAGAAATCCATCTAAAGCATTCTTTATACTCTTCACTCCCTTAATAGTATTAAAAAAAGCGTTTATTCCATTAATAAACACTCCATTGGATTTAAAATTTTGAACCGTTAAGTTTTCTATTGAATTGGTATCACTTTCAATCGTAATTCCATCACCTTCGATATTAGTACCATCAATGATTGTTTTACACTGATCTGCTCCTATGATTCTAAGGCGGTTTTTATTTAGCGGAATATTAACTTGTTCATGAAATATTCCCTCTTCAATGTTGATCGTAAACCCTGAAAGCGTATCGGCATCATGAATAGCATCATTGATTGTGTCAAAGTCACCTGGTACATTTACAACGTCATTTCGATCACATAACCCTGGTGGCATACTCGTAGTACATTTGTTATCTGCATAAGCATTGGGAAGACCCACGAAACTTTCTAATAAATCTGGATTATTGTTCATCAAACAATTACTCCGAATAGCTGCATTTCCTCCTTGTTGTATCTCTATTCCAGCAAGTTGATTGTTTTTTATTACATTTCGATCAATTATATATTCAAATTCTAATATTAATACTCCATTTTGTTTATTATTTATGATCTTATTGTTAATCATTTTTCCTAAAGAATCTGGGATATATATCCCATTTAAGCCATTGTTTTTGCTCAAATTATGAATAAGGGTTGTGAAAATACCGTTCATAAATCCATTTTTCTTGTTATTTATTGATTTATTGGATAGAAATATATTACCATCACCATTTCCACCGAATCCGTTACCATCATTATTTATAGCAACACTGGAGATGATATAATTTATCCGTCCAGACACATTAAATCCATCCATTGAGTTCTTTTGGGCAAAACAACAGTATATTAGATTGTTTTCTAGAATAACAAACGGTATTCTTTCTAACAAAATCCCATTTCTTTTGTTACAGATCATTTTACAAAGGATAATAATATTATTCTTAATTCTTTGTGTTAAAAGAATCCCGTTTTGCTCATTTCCATTGGTCTCACATTTCACCAGTATATTTTTATCAGCGACTACTTCAATTCCATGCATTTTATTGTTTAAAACTTGAACTTTATGAAGAATATTAGATTCACTTTCAACAAAAATGCCAGAGGTTTTAAAGTTCTGAACTGTTAAGTTTTCGATGGTGACTAAGCTTGCTTCTATTGTAATTCCAGATGTTGCTGGACCTAGTGAATCACCGTCAATGATTGTTTTTCCTTTACCTGCACCGATGATTCGAATGCCTTCCTTATCAATGATAAGGGTTTCAGGAAATATACCTTCAGCTACTCTGATGGTATCAAATGGATTAGAAGTAGTCAGTGCAGCATTAATTGTAGGAAATTCTGCAGATGGGACTTTACGTACTGCCATATCTGTTTTCATTCCTTCCTAATTTTTAATTTAATACAGGAATATGAATCATGAGGATTTAGGGTATGGATGATTATAATGTTTTTGATTTGAAAGGATTTTTTCGACCAGTTGGCCTTTCACAAAGCCCAGCCGGAATGCTAGAATTACATTTGTTTTCATCGATGGCGATATTATCTTCTTCCAGTGAATTATTCTGGATGTCTGGATTATTTCCGGATAAACAGTTAGAACGGATTCCAAAGAAATCAATAGTAGGATCTTCTATGATAATGCCAGCTTTTAGATTGTTTTCTATGCAATTATGATCTATGATGGCTTGGACTTCTGAGACAAAAGTTTCAATCACTTGTATTCCATTGCCTTTATTCATTTGACATACATTCTTTTTAACTCGATTACTTTGGTCAGTTAATTTAATACCATTATTACCATTTCTGTTGCAAACATTGCCCCAAATGATATGAGTAATCTCATTTACTTCAATACCATTTAATGAATTTTCGATCGCTTTATTCTGAAACCATAAATTATCATCAAATCGTGAGATAAATCCGTTGCTGCTATTATTTAAAGCACAATTTCCAATGCAAATATGTTCATCATTGAATGAAAAACCATTTGAACGATTATTTTTTGCCTCGTTAAACAAAAATATATTACAATCGACAACTATGAAACCATGACCTTGATTTTCAATTGTTTTACATTGGAGAAAGTAATTAACATCATCACCATTAAATCCATTTCTCCTGTTCATTTTAGAATCACACTGAATGAAAAGATTTTGATTATCAGTGATGATAAATCCATCTTCCATGTTATTTTTTGATTGAACTTTTTTTACAGTATTAAGCTTTTCATCTATACTTACTCCGCTGGATTCAAATTTTTGCACTGTTAGATTTTCTAATGAGTTGAGGCGACTTTTAATTGTAATGCCATCTCCTCCCATATTTGTACCGTCAATGATGGTACTACACACGTCAGACCCTATTATTCTGAGACGTTCTTTACTATTAACAATAACTTGCTCGTTAAAAATTCCTTCTCCAATGTTGATTTGAAAACCAGATAACGTATTTGCATCATTTATTGCTTCGTTTATAGTATCAAAATCTCCTGGTACATTTACTGCATCATTTTTTTCACAAAGCTCTAGCGGTATACTTGTTTCACAATCGTTGTCTGCAAAGGTACAACCCAGTATCATTGCTTCTACAAAGATATCCGGATTATTGCCTCTTAGACAATTAGAACGAACGGCAGTCTCATTTCCTGCAATGTTGATTCCTGCAAATTCGTTGTTTTTTGCGATATTTTGATCAATCACATTCTCATCATTTTCCACCTGAATTCCATTGCCTTTATTATTCATTACTTGATTTTTTAAGATTCTTGTTTCACCATCTATCGCTAAAATGCCATTTAAAACATTGTTTTTACTGACATTTTCAAATAATGTTGCTTCATTACCTACTACAAATCCATTTTTCTTGTTTTCGAATGATTTGTTAAATAGGTATAAATTTTCGTTTGATGTATTAGTGTCACTAAAACCGTTACTTTTGTTTTTTTTAGCGGCACAAGAGAAGATATAACATTCATTTCCCTCTATCTGAAATCCATTTTGTGTGTTTTGTTTAGATAAACAACATAATATTAAATTCTTACTAACATTGTCCTCTATTAATAGACCATTAGATTTATTTCCTATCATTTTACTATGCATAATATAATTGTTGCCTCTTCTTGAAACAATTCCATTTCCCGTATTTCCTTTAATATCACATTCGAATACCATATTTCTTCTACCATTGTTTAGATCAATTCCATTTACATTGTTTATGACTTGTACCTTTTGGATAATGTTATCCTGAAAATTCACAAAAATTCCTGCTCCATTGAAGTTTTGTACTGTTAAATCTTCGATGGTGATTAAATTATCATTTAATGTAATGCCATCAGTAACACCTAAGGTTTTCCCAACAATGATCGTTTTTCCTTTGCCTGCTCCGATGAGGCGAAGGCCTTCTACATTAATGGTAAGAGTTTCAGGAAAATTACCTTCCTTAACTCTGATAGTGTCGTATGGATCAGATACTGCGAGTGCATCATTAATTGTAGGAAATTCAGTAGTTGGGACTTTTCGTACGGTCATATTGCTTCTGTCCTTTCTAATAGTGGATATTAATTTATTATATGAACCACAAGAACAAAGGGACTAGACAGATGTACTTAATTTTATAAATTACGTAATTTTTCACAGATCAGATTATAAAAAAGATAGGCTATTGAAATAGGCATTTGAATCAGACAAGAAAGAAATTAGATGCATAAATTGAAGTAATCAACTGATAGGAGAGTGAACAGAATGGATAATCTTTTTTTAAAAAATCAAATCAATCAAGCTAAAAAAATGTTAGAACAACAAATATCACGTATCCAAGGAAGTAATGGAGGAAGTAGTCAGATTAAATTACAAGAAGACTATTTTAAAAGTTTACAAGAAGTAATGAATCAACGATTAAATCAAGTAAAACAGTTTCAAGGCAATGACCAGATCAATGGTAAAATTGATCAGAATCGAGTTGTGCTTGAAAAACAGATGAAAAAAATGAACGACATATTATCAAATCTGGAAGGAGAGGATAACAAGTTAGATGCTTTGCACAAAAAAATGAATAACTTAATGAACTCATTTCTAGAAAAAAAGAAGTAATCGTCATAGATACAAGAGTTTTTGATTAACTTGTCATAGAATAGACAACAATGTGAATAGACACCGCTTGATTTTACTCAATTTCACGTTAAAATAAAGTGAACCTTTCTTTCATTATGGAGGAGAGTGAAGGGTGATTAATAAATGTATCTTGGATGCCATGTCAGTATTCGACACGGATTTCTAAATGCGGCTAAGACTGCAACACAACTTGGAGTAAGCGCCTTCCAGTATTTCCCAAAAAACCCACGAAGCTTAAAAATAAAAAAGTTAAATGAATTAGATGCTCAAGCTTGCGATAAATGGTGTAAAGAAAAAAAACTGGTATCGATTGCACATACACCATATCCAACAAATTTAGCTGTGGATGAGAACCTAAGAAATCCGATGGTGACATCAATTTTAAATGACCTAGAGATCGCAAATGCTTGTGGATCATTGGGATTAGTTGTTCATTTTGGTAAATATAGTGAAAAAAACACGTTACAAGGATATAAAAATATATTACAATGTTTAAATGAAGTACTTTCTCAATGGCATGGAAAAACATTAATTTTATTAGAAAATCAAGCAGGTATGGGTACCAAAATGGGAATGACTTTTGAGGAAATGCTACAGATTCGCAATCTAGCGCACTTTTCAGAAAAAATTGGTTTTTGTTTTGACACCTGTCATGCTTATGCAAGCGGGTTATGGAATGAAACGAATTGGAATGAATTTTGCCGTCATGGTGAAGAACTTGGGTTTTTTTCACATGTGAAGGCAGTACATCTAAATGACTCCAAATATCCCAGTGGATCTTACCGTGACCGTCATGAGAATATTGGGTATGGTACTATAGGAGAAGAAAGATTTGAATTGTTTTTAAAGTCAGATTGGTTGAAAGCGATTCCGATTATATTAGAAACACCAACTTCTGAATATTTTTCTTATCAACAAGAGTTGGAAATTATAAATAGATTAATTCATAAAGGGAGTTAGAAGATGATTAATGTTTATCTAGATGATTTACGACCTTGTCCTAAAGGTTTTGTATTAGCTAAAAATATTGAAGAGTGTATTGTTTTATTACAAGAAAGTGATGTGAATATATTATCCCTAGATTTTGACTTAGGTTGGAATGAACCCACGGGATATGATTTAACAAAAATGATGGTGGAAAAAAAATGCTTCGCAAAGGAAATATATCTGCACACTTCAGATTCAAATGGTAGAATGGAAATGTATCAGTTGTTACATCAGCACAAACCAAATGATGTAGTATTGCATAATGGTCCGATGCCATATGAATTATTAGAGCAATATATGTAGAATTTGTTGAAACAGGTGAGCAGATGATTAAACTAGACCATGTTTATTTTAGAAGAGATTCTCGAGAGATATTATCAGATATTAATATCGAAATGAATAAAGGTGAACATTGGGTAATTCTTGGCAAAAATGGCTCAGGGAAAACAACAATTCTAGAGATGTTAAACGGTTATCTTTTTCCTAGTCAAGGTACTATTGAAGTACTTGGAAATCGATATGGGAGTTGTGATGTAAGGGAAGTTCGTAAAAGTATTGGTTATATCAGTCAATCCTTGTTAGAAAAATTGAACTTCAGTGATCCAGTTTGGGAAGTTGTTGCAACAGGTTTATTTGGTTTTCTTAGATTTTATCAAGAGATTCCAGATGAGGTTAAAAAGCATGCGAATGAGATGTTGGCTCAAATGAACTTATCTTATGTAAAAGATCAACCCCTCGGTTTATTGTCACAAGGTGAACGAAAAAAAGTGTTATTGGCAAGGGCATTAATAACTGAACCAGAAATTATTATTATGGATGAGCCTTGTGCTGGTTTGGATTTATATGAAAGAGAAAAACTATTAGTAGAACTTGAAAGATTTAATACAAATGGTATAAGTTTAATTTATATAACGCATCATGTTGAAGAGATTGTTCCTTTATTTTCCAATGTGATGTTATTGAATAATGGAGAGATTATGGCATCAGGTAAGAAAAAAGATATATTAACTAATGAAAGGATTCATCATACATTCCAAATTCCTGTTCAGATTGAATGGATCAATGGTCGTCCTTGGATACAAGTGATATAGCCTAACAATGAATGATGAGAAATATTTAGCATATAACAGTGCGTGAACTTTCTGTATTGGAGGTTCAATCGGACTGTTAATCTAGGTTGGAGGCGTAGTTTATGGAACAAGTCATCATTATTGGCGCAGGTCCTTGTGGATTATCTGCTGCATGTGAGTTGCAGAAATATAATATACATCCCTTAATTATAGATAAAGGCTGTGTAGTGAATTCCATTTATCATTTTCCTACTTTTATGCAGTTTTTTAGTACACCTGAATTAATAGAAATAGGTGATGTTCCTTTTACAACCATTAAAGACAAACCCAGTCGGCACGAAGGATTGAACTACTATCGTTTGATCGCTGAAAGGAAAAAACTAAGGATTCAAACTTATGAAAAAGTGACAACAGTAATAAATCATGAGGATTATTTTAGTGTTTCAACGGAAGATCGTAATGGTAAACACCATCAGTATGAAGCGAAAAATGTAGTTATTGCAACAGGTTATTATGACAATCCGAATCTATTAAATATACCAGGTGAGAATTTATCAAAAGTAAGCCATTATTTCAAAGAAGCCCATCCTTATCAAGGTAGAAAAGTTGCTGTCATAGGTTTAAAAAATTCAGCTGTTGATGCTGCGATGGAGCTCCAAAGATGTCGAGCAGAAGTAACTGTTATTCATAGGCAAGATTATATATCAGACAGTGTAAAAAAGTGGGTACGCCCTTTGTTTGAAAGCTTAATCGAAAAAGGAAAAATAAACATGCTTTGGAATTCAGAAGTGAAAGAGATAAAAGAACAGTCTATTGTGATAGAGCAGGATGGTACTATTCATGAATATGAAAATGATTTTGTTTTTGCGATGACAGGATATCATCCAGATCATTTATTTATTGAGTCGATGGGTGTGAAATTTAATAAAGGAACAGGAGCACCAACGTTTAGTGAGGATACGATGGAAACGAATGTCAAAGGTTTGTATGTTGCTGGTGTTTTAGCAGCAGGTAATAATGCTAATGCCATTTTTATAGAGAATGGGCGATTTCATGGTAAGGTCATTGCTAAAGATATTTTTGAACGAAGGAATTGAGGGGTGTAAAAAGTGAACCCAGTAGCAAAAATATTGATTATAATTGGTGCGGCTCTTATATTGGTAGGAGTTGTATGGCAAGTTGGTGGACGATTTCTGCAATTAGGAAAACTCCCAGGTGATATCTTTATAGAGAAAGAAAACTTTAAATTTTACTTTCCTATTACAACTTGTATCTTAATCAGTGTAGCGGTTTCTTTAATTTTTTATATCATACGTTTGTTAAAGTAATTTTTTGAGTTCATTAAAAAGTCACCATTAGGTGGTTTTAATTATTTTTGTTGCGAAATATGATATTATTTTTATCTATTCCTTGCAGAAGACGCCCTAACTTCAAACGAAAAGCGTTAAGTGGTGGGAGTGTTCAAATTAATCATCTATCTGTTTTAGCATTTATTAGTCGTACATTCATTTGTTTATTTCTCGTTTTATATTTACTTGGGTTTATGAAATGAAATTATATTTGGGAGAGAATCATTACATGCATTTTAGTATAGAAGTCATTATCATATTATTTTTTGTGGCTATCCTCGCAGGGTGGGTGGATACCATTGCTGGTGGAGGAGGATTGCTTACTATACCGGCGATGATGTTGGCTGGTTTGCCCCCTGCAACGGCAGTAGCAACCAATAAACTTCAAGGTAGCAGCGGCACATTCATTGCTACGATGTTTTTCATAAAAAAGGGGTCTATAGATCTTAAAGAGATAAGGTTGTCAATTTTTATGACTTTTTTGGGAGCTGTCATTGGCGGCTGGTTTATGCTGCAAATACGTGCAGAATATCTCGAAATGATATTACCTTTTTTACTTGTTTTTATTGGGCTTTATTTTTTATTTTCACCAAATATAGAAAATAAAGATCGAAAAATGAAAATGAGATTATCGCTTTTTTCATTTACGGTAGCCCCTCTTCTTGGTTTATATGATGGTTTTTTTGGTCCAGGTACTGGTAGCCTAATGGCATTGTCGTTTATTGCGTTATGTGGGTATGGTGCTTCAAAAGCAACTGCTCATGCTAAAATATTGAACTTTACAAGTAATATTGCTGCTTTATTATACTTTGTAATATTCGGTCAAATTGCTTGGGTTGTTGGAATCATTATGATGTTTGGTCAAATCATAGGTTCATTAATTGGAGCGAGGATGGTATTAGAAAAAGGAGCTTCATTAATAAAACCAGTCGTGATTACTGTATGTTTTTTCATGGCCATCCAAGTTATTTGGAAAAATTTTGGATAGAGCTGGATTTTGTTATATAGGATTTTGTAACATTATTAAGTATACTAGATAGTTTATATTATTGAATTGTTTATGAAAAGTGAAAGGAGAAAGTGTAATGGATTTTAATGAATATCAAATGAAAGCAATGCGAACTGCAGCAGGATCTGATTCAGAAAAATTGTTATTGAATACCGCTTTGGGGTTATGTGGTGAAAGTGGGGAGGTTGCAGATCATTTAAAGAAACATATTTTTCAGGGTCATGAACTTGATAGAAAGAAGTTAGAAAAGGAACTGGGTGATGTTTTGTGGTATTTAGCTGCAGGAGCAGAAGCTTTAGGGATTTCATTGGAAGAAATCGCAAAAGGGAATATAACAAAACTAGAAAAGAGGTATCCAAACGGTTTTGAGTGTGAGAAGAGTATAAATCGAGTTGAATAGTATTGAAAAATCATCAATAAGATAGTTACATTCACAAAGAATAGAACTCCAATAAAAGTTTGATGTTTTATAGGTAAAAATAGGATATAATTGACCTATGGTAGACCGAAATAATGTCAGATAAGGATGTGATGTTCCCCTATGTTTGATTACATAAACAAAAGTAAATTCCTCTCCTTTACTTTAGGTTCTTTGCTACTTTTAGCTACAACAAGCTGTGGAATAGATGAATCTGGTATTGAAGCTGCAATTGAAGATTCAAATTCAGAAACCGCAATAAGTTCAGGCATATCGAAAGTTGAGGAAAATTCTGAGATAAAAGAGTTAAAATATGTTCAGGAAGCATTATTAGTACAGATTGAATCAGAAGAAGAATTAATAGATCGATTTGAAGAAGCTTTAATCTTAAGAAGTGGTGCTTTAGCTAGAATATATTTAGATGAAGCATTAAAAGAAGAAATCACCATTTTACCATTGGGTGGTATAGGGATGTCTAATCGTCAGATAGCAGAACTAACGGTTTTGACTAAGCAAAAAATTAGTGAATTTGAAACAAGCTTCGATATCAAATACACATTGAAATCAGGAGCATCTGATATTATTAAAATCACTGTTTCAAAAGAAAATTTCTCAGGCTATAAAGCGTATATCATTACAGATATAGATGGAGAGATTCCTTCCTTTACATCAGAGTTAATTTAAGAGATTACTATAAAAAATGGAACGTACGTCCTATGGAAAATACTTAATGTATATATTATTATTTACTTGTAATGGAATTAAGAGGGATCTAATTAATATTTTCATTAGTAGGTGTTCCAAAATGAATCAAAATCATTTAAACCCAAAGGACTGCTTAGGTAACCGATACCGGATTTTATCCATTATAGGACATGGCGGTATGGGCGCTGTCTATTTAGCAGAGGATTTAAAACTAAGAGGAAAACATTGGGCAATTAAGGAATCCAAGGAAAATGGACAGGTTAAGAATTTTAAAAAGGAAGCAGAAACTCTAATCCAATTAAATCATCCTTATTTGCCTAATATTGTTGATTATTTCCCCCCGAATGAAAAAGGACTGAGTTACTTAGTAATGGATTATATTCATGGTCAAAACCTGGCTCAGAAATTTAAAAATATGGGAAATCGGCTTCCATTTGAAAAAGTGATAAAATATGCTATTCAAATATGTGAACTCCTTCATTATTTACACCACCATTCGAAAAACCCAATCATTTATAGAGATTTGAAACCTTCTAACGTGATGATAGACCAACAAGACAATGTAAGACTTATAGATTTTGGTATTTCACGTAGGTTTGGGCACCACAAACAGAAGGATACTGTTCATCTAGGAACAGTAGGATTTGCCGCACCTGAGCAATTTGAAGATAAGCAAACGGATCATCGGACTGATTTATTTAATTTAGGTGCAATGTTGTATTATTTTTTAACAAGAGGCCATTATTATACTAGTTCAAAATCGCTGCAGCTTCAGAATATTCCCTTCCCAATGATTCAAGTGATTCAAAGATTACTACAATTTAATCCTGAAGATCGATATCAGGACACGCTGCAAGTAAAAAGAGATTTAGAAAAGTTACAGATCACTGAACAAAGTTTGGATTCTCCCAATAATACTAGCTTAGAAGTAAGCCTTCAATTTGAACATAAAGTAATCGTAGTAGGAAATATGTATCAAGGGGCAGGATCTACATTTACCTCCATTGCTCTAGCAAGAGTGTTTCATCATTATAAAATAAAGAATGCTCTTGTTGAATACCCTACCAATGTATCTGAATTGTATACATTATTAAATGGAGAAAAAACCAAACCTAAACAGTATGAGTTTTTATATGATAAGTATAATTCTGAGCGCTGGATTTCAAATAAATTAGAATGGACTACAGGATATACGACATGGTACCCTTTGCCACTATTAAATAATACTCAACTCATTAAAAATGGGTCACATACAGAAATTGATCCTTTACTATTTAAAATTAGAAAACCAATTATGATCGTGGATATTTCAAATGGTTGGTCACATCCAAGCGTTCAACAGTTGTGTAATAATGCTGATGAAATATGTTATGTTGTTGATTCCATTCCAACAAAGTTTAGTGCTGGAATATCGCAGGATAATTTAAAAATTGCAATGCAATTAAAACAATCTGGGAAAAACGTTCATTTTATAGTGAATCGAGATGTAAATGCAATGATCAGAAAACTTTGGAATAACACATTACCTTGGTATCCTAGTTGTTATATACCAAATTTTCCATTTGAGAACGTTCATGAACATATCTGGAAAGGGAAGATGGTTCAAGACGAAAAGAATATTAAAGGAAAATTAATAGAAGGGTTGTATCCTTTCATTAGTCAAATTGTCCCTAAAAGTATGTTGGAGCGCCAAGATAATAAAATGAACAGGTTAAGGAAATGGTTTCAAATACAAAATTAATAATTTAATATGTATTTTATTAAAAGAGTATAATATTGCGGAAGCACCGCAGATCATCGACTTCAGTCGATATCTGTGGTTTTTTTGCACTTTTCTTTATTGAAAGGAGAATTGGATGGATAAAATCTTTCTCATTGTTGCAACAAATGATGGGGAATATATAGAAGGATTTTCGAACTATATAAGAACCTCAAAATTAAGGAAAGAGTATTCTATTACTTTTTTTACAGATCAACAACTGCTACAGGAGCATTTGCAAAACAATGTAGTAGCCAATGTATTACTTATTGACGAAACTTGGATGCCAGTTGAAATAGATACACACATAAACATTCAAGTATTATCTGAATCCCATGAGAGTTTAGAAGGTTCCAATCACAAATTTCATTTTAAATATCAATCTATGAATGAATTACTAACTTCTGTAAAAATGAGTTACCTTGGAACGGAGAATTTTGTTTCTGAAAATAAAAATGATCAGGATCAGAAAACGAAAGTTATATCTGTATTTTCACCGGTGGGTGGTAGTGGTAAATCCGTTGTTTCTATTAACTTAATAAAACAATTAACCATGATCAATGAAGATGTATTTTATTTGAATCTTGAAACAATATATCCATTTCATTTTTATATTCAAAACGATGATCATACAAACCAATTTTCAAAACTGCTTTATTATTTAAAGACTAATCCAGAATTTTTGCAGACTCATTTGGATGATTTTTTCAGTTACCACCCAGTATTGCATTGTGATTATATCAATCCGTCTTCACAAATTAATGACATCATAGATCTTCAATTGAATGATATAAAAACATTCATTCAATTGATAAAGGAAACGAAAAAATATAATGCCATAATTATAGATTGTTCGAGTTCATTACATGAAAGAATTATAGGGACTCTACAACAAAGTGATTTCATATTTAATATACTTTTAGATGATAACAAATGTATTTTGAAAATGAAGCAGATGTTACAGGAATCTAACGTTTTGTACGGAGTGAGCTTGAGTGAAGTTTTCTCTTCAAAAAATAAATATATTTTGAACAAATATACAAATGAATGTAAAAATAATTTTGATGAACATGGTTTTTATGTCCAATTCCATTTACCATACATTCCACAATGGAAATCTGTACAGCATATTGATCAGTTATTAACTGAAGATGTGTTCAATGAGAAAGTGATTCAAATATATAAACAATTGACTGGCTAGCTTGGAGGGAAATCAGATGATTGATTTAAAACTATTAAACACAATAAAGAAGCAGGTCATAACTCAACTTAATGTAGCTGATGATATTTCTGATAAGCAATTAAAACAAATGATTGAAGAAATCGTATTTCAATTTTCCGAACAATATTATTTAACCTCCAAGCAAAAATATGATTATGTTATGCGTTTATTTCATTCTTTTCGAGGATTAGATATATTACAACCGATTGTAGAAGATCCTTCTATAACAGAAATTATGATTAACAACTATGATGAAATTTTTATTGAGAAGGATGGTAAAGTAACCCCCTATGACGGGCAATTTGAAAGCCAAGAAAAACTTGAAAATGTGATTCAGACCATAGTTTCAAAGGTAGATCGGGCAGTGAATGAATCCTCACCTATAGTTGATGCTAGATTAAAGGATGGATCTAGGGTGAATGTAGTATTACCGCCTATCGCATTAAAAGGACCAACAATGACCATTAGAAAATTTCCCGAAAAACCTCTATCTATTAAGCGGCTTATTTCTAATGATTCTATCTCTCAAGAAGCAGCTGACTTTTTACAACAATTGGTCATTGCAAAATACAACATTTTTATTGGAGGTGGTACTGGCTCAGGGAAAACAACTTTTTTGAATGTACTTAGCGATTTTATTCCTAGTGATGAAAGAATCATTACAATTGAGGATTCTGCAGAATTACAAATTCGAAACATTCCTAATTTAGTAAGCATGGAAACTAGGACAGTGAATACAGAGAGAAAAGGAGAAGTTTCCATTCGTGATTTAA
Source organism: Chengkuizengella sediminis (assembly GCF_010078385.1). Classification (NCBI taxonomy): domain Bacteria; kingdom Bacillati; phylum Bacillota; class Bacilli; order Caryophanales; family Paenibacillaceae; genus Chengkuizengella; species Chengkuizengella sediminis. The sequence continues at coordinate 237,573 of NZ_SIJC01000005.1, read as the reverse complement.
TCCGATCCTCGTTAAGAATGAGGCCAAATCGTATTATTGTAGGAGAGGTTCGTGGTGAAGAAGCATTGGATATGCTTCAAGCGATGAATACTGGACATGACGGTTCTTTATCAACAGGACATGCAAATTCTTCGAAGGATATGTTAAGTAGATTAGAGACAATGGTTTTAAGTGGGACTACTTTGCCTGTAGAAGTCGTTAGAAAACAAATTAGTTCAGCGATTGATATTATGGTTCATTTATCACGAATGAGAGATCGGTCACGAAAGGTAATTGAAATTTGTGAGGTGAAAGGTGTGAAGGATGGAGAAGTTCAATTAAATCAAATATATCATTTTGTAGAAGAAGGTGAAAAAGATGGAATGATAACTGGAGGGTTACACCCAACAGGAAGTACTTTGAAAAATCGGTGTAAGTTAAAAATGGCAGGATATTAGTATAGTGGTGGTGATATTATGGTTGATTATACTCATTATTCTTTGACAAAAAAACAATATATTTTGACAGTGTTCATTGCGGGATGTCTATTTTTTCTAGTAACCTATGTGTTTTTTATGAATTTCATTATAAGCATTCTTCTTTCAATATGTGCTTTATTTACTCCTAAATATAGAGCACAGCAGTTAAACATAAAGAGGAGAGAAGAGTTGATTTTACAGTTTAAACAAGCTCTAACTAGTTTGTCATCTTCTTTATCAGCAGGGAGATCAATTGAAAAGGCACTTGTTTATACGTTGGAAGATTTAAGAACAATATACCCCAATGAAAATACGTATATTATTCAAGAGTTTAAAATGATGAATGTACAAATTAGAAATGGATCTACAGTTGAAAATGTATTTCAAAACTTTAGCGACCGTACGAAAATCGAAGATATTACAAATTTTGTTGAAGTGTTTAAAATCTGCAAAAGAACAGGCGGAAATTTAGTCGAGGTGATTCGTACAACTACAAATATGATCAGAGATAAAATTGAGATTGGACAAGAGATTAATGTCCTCATCTCTAATAAAAAGTTCGAAACAAGAGTATTAAATATTATTCCTTTTATATTCATAGTATTTTTGCGATATAGTTCTCCAGAATACATGTCTCCATTATATCAAGGTAAAGGTGTTATCGTAATGTTCATAGCTCTAATCTTATTGATTCTCAGTTTCGTAATCAGTCAAAAATTTATGAAGATACAGGTGTAAATGATGAAGGAGAATTATTTTACATTTGTACGAGAGTTTGGTGAACCATTTCAACTTAATATACTAAACCCCATCTCACTATATTTGATTGATAGACTGAACTTAATGGAGCATTTTTCGAATAAGATGGTGACATTACATTTGAAACTCCAGTTTTTATATGGTTCTGAAAAAGTGATCCCTTATAAAAAAATGTATATGGCACAATTAATCTCTGCATCATTTTGTATGATAACCTTTTCCATTGGAGTATTACTCTTCGGAGGGATGAGTACTGAATTCATGTTCATAGGATTACTTCTTCTCATTATGTTGCCTTTTTTATTGTATAGAGAGCTGAATGAGAAAGTAAAAAGGAAGAAAAGAGAAATTTTAATGGAGTTGCCCATTTTGTTAAATAAGATTGCCTTGTTAGTTAATGCAGGTGAACAAATACAAAAAGCACTGATAACATCTGTGGAAAGTGAGAAAAGAAATCAAGTTCACCCCCTTTATGTTGAATTTCAAAAGGTTTGTATGCAATTGAAAAATAATGTTTCATTTCAGCAAGCTTTAGAAGAATTAAGTCAAAGAGTGGCAATTCATGAAGTATCTATTTTTACAAATACAATTTTAATGAATTATCGGCGTGGGGGAGAACAGTTAAGTTTATCTTTAAGAACGTTGTCTCATCAATTATGGACTACACGTAAAACAATTGCTAGAACCTTAGGTGAGGAAGCCTCCAGTAAATTGATATTTCCAATGATCCTTGTTTTTATGGTCGTTATTTTAGTAGTTGCAGCTCCTGCAATATTAATGATGAAGTGAGGGAAAGAAAATGAAAAAAAATGCACTGGTTCAGTTAAAAAAACTATGGAAAGACGAAAAGGGGCTTGGAACATTAGAAATATTACTAATTATTGGTGTGTTAGTAGCCATTGCTATCGTTTTTCGTAAATGGATTATTTCATGGGTAAATACTTTGTTTGATGAAACACAAAATGAAATGAAAACAAATTTGGATAGTATTAAAGAACCTACAACATCAGGAAATTAAAATAATGAATATCATTATGAAGTCTCTTTCTATTTTAAAAGAACAACGAGGGAACTTCACTATTGAATCCACCTTGATATTTCCTATTCTCTTTATGATTACATTATCTACTCTTTTCTCATCTTTATTTTATTATCAGAAGGTGATTTTATATTCCTCATCCTCATTAACAGCAGAAAGAACTTCTTTTACTTGGGATAACAGTTTCAAAGACCCCATCACTGGAAGGGTTTCATCTGAGGTGGGGGACGAACTTTATTGGAGAGCATTTCAGGATTCGATCTCTCAAATTTTTTTACTTGGAGCAGATGATGGAAAAGTCATTTTAGAACTACCTGTACAAAACAATATGAATGGTTATAGTGGTGTTTTAAAAAAAATGCACAATGCTGCTCAGCTGTTGCCTGACTCTTTCATCGGTAAAATAGCTTATTCTAACCATTTAGTTTCACGTAAAGTGACAGTTGAGTTAAACCGATTCATTCAAATTCCAGAAATAATGAAAATGAATAATCATGTTTATTCATATGTTGAATCATCTATAACTGAACCTGTAGAATTTATCCGCAATATTGACTTACTTCGAACGTATGTACAAGAGTTAAAACAACGCAAGATAAGTGAGGGCAAAGTGAGGGATGCTTTTGATCAGTTTTTTGATTTTGAGAGTCCTACTTCCTTTGCAAATCATGGTGATGCAGCTATTTATTTAGAGAAACTAGTGCAGGGAAGTAAGAATAAATTTGATACAAGTTTTGGAAAAAGAAAAATAGATGCACTAGATAGAAATGGTGTTGCTCATCAAGCTTATTTAACATTTAATGAGAATCAACTTCGCTCGCAAATGGTAAAGGATGTTGAGTTATTAAATCATGGAGAAGATGTAAAGGGAGTCATTTGGCATTTTTTTAGAAAACATAATCAAACAATTAGGGTAGGTCCTTCTAAAGCATTTATATCTGAGTTAGAAAGTAAAGGGATAGTAGTAATCATCCATGATTAGTTTTAATGGAGGGTAAAAATTGATGGATTTATTAAAATCAAATCAAGGGTCTATTTCGATCTATTTTATGATTATATTTATTGGCATTTTTCTGTTTAATACTGTTTTGATTGACTTTGCTAGAATCAGAATAGCAGATTTGCAGGCTGAAAAAATCATGAGATCTTCCATTCGATCTGTTTTGTCTAGTTATGATAAACGTTTACAACCTTATGGTTTATATGCCCTTACAAGTGAAGAGGATGCTTTGCAAATCTTTCAAGAAGTGTATGAGCAGAATTTGTCTTATTCAAAAGTAGGAGATATTACAAACTTAAGTTCGTTAGCTTTAAATCAGGATTCAATCGAAATTTCAGGAATAGATTTTTTAGCAAATGAAGACATATTTCAGCGACAAATACTAGAGGAAATGAAATATAGAGGTCCGATTGAATTTGTGTTAAGCGTGTTAGAACCATTTCAGAAAGATGGTTTATCCGCTGATTTAAAGGGGACTTCTACATTTTCAAAGCAAGCAGAAGAAATCGAAAAATTAATTCGTGAAAGAGAGGAAAACTTGGATTCTGCTTGGTTACAAATGCAACAGATGTTAGGGGTTCAAGGAATGATCAGAAGATACTATCATTATTATGATCAGCAATTTAATGAGATCCATAATCTAGCAGGAGAAATTGGACTAAAACAAGTGGATGAAATTAGACAGGAGATTAAGAGTTTCCAAGAAGATGTAGATAACTATCGACATAAGGTAGACGATCTCAATGAAAAAAAACAAAATAGTGAAACAGAGGCAGAAAAGGTTAGTTTGCAATCAAAAATAAATAAGTATAAAAAATCGATGAATGAAATAAAAGATCGAATTTCCGATCTTGAAACTTTAGTCAAAAAGATAGAACAATATGTAGAAACGATTTTAATTACTGAATTGCAATTAGATAAGGACTATGAGCAGCTACTAGATGCACAAACATGGATAATTTCAAAAATACAAAAAGCACAAAAAGTAAATGATGAATTAGTTGATAAACTAGAAAAAGAAAAAATAATGGGGGGAGACTATATCAGTACTTATGATCGAACTTATTTTAGAAAGATAGAAAGTGAAATAGGAGTTATCATAAGTTTGTTTAGTGGAATGAAATCACAATTCAATTCCACAAAGTTGCTTATAGGATCAGATTACATAAAAAGGCATCAAAATTTGATAGATGCCAATGAAAAAGTGCTGAATTACGGATCAGCATATTATAACAAACAATCTATTATTGAAAATAAACGAATGAATAACAACGACAAAATAAAAGATCAAAAAAATGAACAACTTAAAAAAACGGAAAATCAATTAAAACAAGTTGCTGAATTATTACATTCCTGTAATGGTACAGATCAGCCGATATATTGGGAGCTAGAAGATTATAAGGAAAAATATGATCAATTTAATCAAAATAAAGTAAAGGAAACATCGATTCCTTCCATTGATCTGAATGGTGTAGAGGATGTTGGCAAACAAGCAATGTCAATAATAGATAAGATTTCAGCTGCACTATTAAGTGTAAGAGATGAAGTGTATATCAATGAATATGCACTTACAAAATTTAATTACAGGACATTAGAAGATTCAAATGAATTATCAGATCCTGATCATCACAGATTATTTAATCAAGAAGTTGAATATATCCTCTATGGCTTTAATCATTGTCAATTGAATCAAACCTCTGCCTTTTCTGAAATTTTTTTACTTCGTTTAGCGATTAGGACAATGGAGACTTTAAGTGATCCTGAACAATCTATCCTTAAGGTGGGCTCTCCATTGTTATCATTTTTATGGGCATTAGCTGAAGGAACAGCTGAAGCATATAAAGATATGGAGAAACTTATTTCAGGTGAAGATGTGAATCTATCTAAAAAGTTATCTAAAAGTATAAGTCTAGAATATAAGGATTATTTAAGAGTTTTCCTGTTTGTACATAGTAATGATTCCAACATGCTCAGGCGTATGTTGTCTTTAATTGAATTAAATACTGATCAAGATTTAACATTAAAACAAGTCAGTGTTGAAGCATCTGTTGAAACTTCGATTCGATTATGGTTTATTCCAAGAACGATGGAAATGTTGAGTCAAGATGTACAAGGTGATGAAGTAATCATGAATAAAACTATATTTCTTACCTATTAGAAATTATCATGTTCACATTGGAAGTGAGATTAGATATGTTAAAAAATAAACGAGGTAGTCTGGTGTTAGAAGCAAGTATAGTATTACCCATATTTATATCGGCTTTTCTAGCTCTTATTTCATTTTTACAAATTGCTCTGGCAGAAATGGCTCTGCATCAAGCAGTGAATGAAGCAACGAAATTGACTGTGACCCATGTATATCCTATATATGTACTAAAAAATCATCAATCAATTCAAAGTTTTCAAAATGATATTACTAACATGATCCCTGAGGAATTGGATTTTTTAGTAGAGTTACAAAAAGAAAATATAAATCATATCACGGATGAAATTTTAAACGTAATTTTTTTACCGTATCTGATGTTATTTATCGATGAGGATATATTACAAAAGGATCAGGTTCAAGTGATAAAAGTGATTTTACCAAATCTACAAGATAGACAAAATGCGTATTTCGGGATAGAAGCTAGTTATTCTATAAACTTATTACTTCCATTTATTGAACGTGAGGTTACTATTCAGAAAAAATCACTCGAACGAGTATGGATTGGAGGTTGATCTCAACTGATTCAATATTACATTTTAATGATTTTTATTTTGTTAGCTTTTCTTACAGATATAACTACTCATAAAATACCAAACGTGATTACGATGACAGCTATAGTTACAGGATGGTTTTATCATATTATTAAAAATGGTTTTAATGGATTATGGTTTTCATTGATAGGTTTATTTGTTGTAATGCTTCTTATGGTTTTATTGTATTCAATTAGAGCAGTAGCTGCAGGTGATGTGAAGCTATTCGGAGCTATAGGAGCATGGACTGGTTTAAAAGTATCGTTATATATTCTTATGTATTCAATATTATTTTCAGCTTTGATCGGAATGTGTATCTTATTATTTAAAAAAGAGAATTGGAGTCGTATCAAAGCTGTTCATTTAAACATTTTTAATATTTTTATATATCGAGATATTAAGTTACTAAAAGCGTTTGCAAATGATAATTTACAATTTCCATTTATGATTGCAGTATTACCTGGGGTTGTTGCCGCTTATTTCCATTTATTTTTATTGAAAGGTGTGATATAAGAGATGATCAGTGATAATTCTGTAGGTAAAATAGTTGACTTCCATTTTGATTATATACAACAGGATGGATTTTATATTGCATTGTCAAAACCTAACCTTAAAAGAGATATGTTATCCAATTTACAACTCAAAATGATAGAGGGTAATTTGCCACATCAAATATTGCCTATACAAATAGATGAACTTAATTTAAACGTTCGACTTTTATTCGAATATACAAATAAAAGAATGCTAACTCAACAATTAAAAATCAAACAAATTACTATAAAAGAATTTTATAAAATTATACTCCAAGTTGTGACTATCATTCATAAACTTAAAGCTATGTTATTAAATGAATTAAATTATATAATACATCCTGATTTTATTTTTATTGGCAGGGATGTTACAGATATTTACTTAACTTATGTACCAATAAAACAATTAAATGATAAGGAACCTGTTATTGTACAAGTAAAACAACTAGTTTTAACATTAACTGAATATGTTCAAGATATGAAAGGAAATGAATTGCAAAAAACACTCACATTATTAAGTGAAGAGAATGTTTCTTTACAAACGATAAAAGATGAAGTTTTGCAATGGTTAAAAGATGGGTTTGAAGAAGATCATGAAATTGAAATAAATGAATTGAATGAATTAAATGATTTGAATGACATGAATGAAACAAACATACCTAAATTAGATGACAGCATGCATCCTTTAAAAGAAGTTTATAATGATAAAATCATAAGGTCAGCTCCATTAGCTAAGCCCTTAGATATTATCCATGGAAAAAATCGCGCGATTATAATAACGATATCAGTTTTGATCGTAGCCATGGTATGGAGGCTTTATTTAGCATACGCAACATCAGCTTTTTACATTATAGCTCTGGGAATATCCATTTTTATGATTGTTTTAAATCTTTTCATATTTTGGATTGGAAAAAAGCATGATCAAAATAATAAAGAAAATGAAGCAGGAGTAGCCAATCAATCTAATTCATTAAAAGAAGATGTGAATTTAATGGAGATTTTTGAACAATCACAAGATGAAACATACTTCCAACAGTTACCCAATCACACGAAGATATTAACTCCATCAGATCAAACCGTTTTATTAGGAAATGGGAATCCACTTGAATTAAATGAAGTAAAAAAAACCGAGGTGTATTTGAATATTTCAAATGCAGGAAATGATGAAATTGAAAGAGTAGATGTGAATATTGAACATTTTTTGATAGGAAGAGATCCAACGATAGTGAATCATGTATTAAACAAAGTGGGGGTTTCAAGAGCTCATTTAGAAATTATAAAAGCTAATGAAGGGCAATACGAGATCAAGGATCTTGGATCTAAAAATGGAAGTTTTTTAAATGATGAAAAACTAATCCCTTATAAAACATATACATTAAAACATAATGACCACGTTCGTTTCATTTCGGTTGATATGAAATTCATCGTAATCAACTAAGATTTTGAATAATATAGAAATGTAGGAATATTATGCATGAATAATTTTAGAAATAATTGTATAATTATGAATTCCAAGTGACCTTTTAAGTTTTTTTTCATATTTTAAATATGAAAAAATTTAAACTTTTTGCTTGTAAGCGTTACAAAATGGTTTAAAATATGTTAATCTAAATCTAAGATATTTTATAAAAATATAATAAATATACAAAAAATGTTTTTTATAACAAATATAATAATCTTCTTAAAATATATGAGCTAATTTTAATAAATCAACTTGGCATATCGGAAAGTAATATTTGATGTGTATTTTACTTTTATGTGAGAGGAGATTTATAGTGAATTTTGTTGAATCAATGAAATCGATGTCAATTTTTCTGGTTATCACTATTTCTATCTTTTTTTTAACTGGATGTAGTATCACTAGTAATTCTAACTTAGGACATACTACACTTGAATATTTAGGACACTCCAGTATAAAAATTGTTACAGATCAAGGTAGAGTCATTTATATTGATCCTTGGGCTGGTGAGAACTATGATGAACCAGCAGATATTGTGTTAATCACTCATTTCCATTATGATCACGCTGACATTGAAAAAGTAGAAACAAAAAAAAGTACTGTATATATTACTCCATACTTTGATTTTGAGGGGAAAAGCATCCCTAGTGAATTTCCTGGTTATTCTATTAAGATAGCGGGAATAAAAATAAATGCTGTTGCAGCTTATAATGAGTTTCATGAAAAAGAAGAATCCTTTGGTTACATTTTAGAGTTAGGAGATGTCTTGTTATATCATGCTGGAGATACATCCAATATAGAGGAAATGAAGTTATTATCAAATTTAAATATAACCTATGCTTTATTGCCAGTTGATGGGGTATATAATATGGACCCAGAAGAAGCAACTGAAGTAGCAAAAATTATTAATGCTGAAAAAGTGATTCCTATTAGCACTGGTGAAGACGGATTTTATAATGTAGAGAATATTAGAAAGTTTAATGTTGAGAATAAAGAAGTATTGAAACCTGGAGATGTAATTGAATTGATTAATAATTAATTAAAGTACCACCATTGTTCTATGGAAAACAATGGTGGTACTTTTTAGAATGTATCACATAATCAAAACCGTTCTTCATTTCATTTATAAATCTTTGAGAGATTATCCATGCAGATCTAATATAACTTGCTTAAAATCAATCTCATGAGCAACTATACCTAACCCAGTAATGATTGCTGCAAAAATAATAAGTGTAATAATTCCCTTTTTTTTCATTCGTGATTCATTCCTTTCTATATGTGATCAAGTGTATCTCGAATAGTTAATTGTGAAGCTTTCCATGCAGGATAGAAACTTGCAGCTGTGGACCCTAGCAAGATAAAAATAAGCCAAATGAAAATAGCCATGGGCGATAAAACGAGCGGCAGTGGAACATTAAAAGTCATGTTTCCAATCAGCCTTCCAATACTAGCAGACAATGGTAATGAAATGGGAAGAGCAATGATCCAACTTATGATACCGATGAAAATGCCCTCACTGACCACATTTCGTAAAATTGTTCCAGACCTTCCACCAATCGTACGCATAATCCCAAATTCTCGGGTACGCTCAATTACGTTCGTACTCATGGATGAAATAAGACCGAGTCCACCAACGACTGCCATAATCATTGACATCATAATTACGGCAAAAATAAGAAGGGAGATATGACCAGTTAATGCTTCGGCTAACATAATCTCTGACATGATGGATTCTACATTGACGTTTTCTTTTGCTAGCACATTTTCAATCTCATTTTTCATGGTAACTATAGATTCTGAATTTTTTAAAGCTACACGCAATTTGTTTGATAGCTCTAATTGATCTGTAACTTCACCATATCCTTCTGAAGATATATAAACAGTATTTTTAGCTAAGTCTTCTCTCACAATGCCGACCAATTCAAATTGCACTGAATTTCCACGAATCAATAGTGGCAGGGAATCCCCTACGTGTAAATCTGGGAATAATGTTTTGGCATTATGGTTTAGTACAATAGCATTGTTGTTATCTGTTTCTTTGAGCCAACGCCCTTCTATTAATAGCAAATCCACCATAGAACTATTTATTGGAACAGAGCGAAGTGAGAAGCTTCCATGTCCACCGTCTGGATACGTTTGAACGATATTTAAATCATCTGATCGAACCGGTGCAGTTTCTTCTGTATTCCAAACTTCTACTTTTTCTACACCAGGAATGTCTTTAAGGATTTGTTTCATTCGTTGCTTCGGTTCAGCATCATTTAACTTGATTTCCAAATCATAATGACGTTGTGAAGCGGCATCAGATATAATCTTTTCCCAACCTGCTTTAACATTTAAACCTGTTAGGAACATACTACCTGCAACTGATAATAAGCTGATAGTGAGAATAAGACGCCCTCTTTTACGAAATGTATTTCTTAAAGCTAGGATCAGCGTTCGATCTAATCCTTTTATTTTTCCGAGAAATGTCTCAAGTCGACTAGTACGAAGTGATTTTCTACTTACTCCGAATTCGCTGAGGGTTTCTCGAACAGTAATTCGAGTTGCTCTTAAGATAGGAATGAGTGCTGTTAAAACAGGTATTAGAATGCCTGCTAACAACAGAACAATGTAATTCCACAAAGGAATGACATCACTGTAAATCGTAAAATTCAAGATCACTGCAATCATCTCTGCAAAAAGTCGTCCAAATGCGATACCTGCAGGTAAACCAATAAGAACAGCTACGATGCTCAAAACAATGATCATCAGCAAATAAACACCAGCAATTTGCCTAGTACTTGCACCGATTGCTTTCATAACACCAATTTGTTGAATCTGTCCAGCTAGCATCCCGTTAATCATTGTGGCAATTAGAATAGCACTTAGAATCAATGCCATTAGACTGAACAAAAGTAACATAATTACAATGGATGTAAGTTGGGATTGATGTGGATGTTGACCAGGGGGCGGGATTCGAATCTCTTCAATAGTAAGCCCCTGTTGTTGAATCCATTCTGCTAGTTTTCCAACATTTTGTTCAACTTTTTCTTTATTCAATGTTTGATCTTGGAATAGTACTTTTAGAATGTGGAAAGACTCAGTCTCACCAAGTTGTTGCAGGGTGGATTCAGAAATATATCCAAACGCTCTTTGATCTTGTTCTGCTGGAGACAAACTTGGATCATGTACGGTACCTGAGATGGATATTTGCTTCTTCTCTCCATTAGAAGTTTGAATATAAAGAGCATCCCCAATATTCGCCTCTAAAAATATAAGTGCAGATCTCTCCATTAAAATTGAACCATCTGGAGGAGGGTAAACACCAGACTCTGGTTCGAATGTTCCGATGTTCATATTTTCAAAATCATCAATGCCAAATAACATGATCTCTTGCCATTCATTAGGTTGCATTTCAATTCTAGCATTTACCCAGACTGTGGCTTCCACACCTTCTATCCCAGGTTGTTTTCTAACTTTTTCAAGGAAATTTTTATCACTATTTTTTAAATCAATACTTTCCAATTCAATATAGGCGGAAGCCGGATTAGTGCTCATATAATTTAGATTTAGTTCACGGGTGAGAATAGAATAGGAACTTAACATACTTGCAATTCCAAAAATACCGACTGCAATGGCGATCACCATCATGACCACTCGGCCTTTTGCATTACGTAGATCAGCTAGTGCTTTTTTCCATCTTGGGCTAAACATGGTGTATCTTCTCCCTACTTGTTTCAGATACGATTTCACCATCAGACAATAATACCGATCTTGTGAAAAAATGGCTTAAATCTCTTTCGTGTGTAACCATCACAATTGTTTTCCCTTCGCTAATGAGATCTGTAAAGAGATTCATTACGATGTTTGTGGTTGCAGAATCAAGATTACCAGTCGGTTCATCAGCAACTAGTATGGGAGGATCGTTAGCTAACGCTCTAGCAATAGCAGCACGTTGTTGTTGACCGCCAGATAAATCAGACGGTAAATTGTTGGCCTTTTCCGCAATGCCCATCTTGCTTAACAGATGAATGGCTCGCTTACGTCTTTCCTTTCTCGGATACGTTTTGCAAAAATCCATGGGCAGCATTATATTTTCTACAACAGTAAGTGTGGGAAGTAATTGATAGGATTGAAAGATGACTCCGATATTTTTCCCACGCCAAACCGCCATTTGTTCTTGATTGAGAGAATGAATACCTTTTGAAGCAACATATACTTCTCCAGAGGAAGGGGTATCGATTCCAGTTATCATATTGATTAGCGTAGATTTCCCACTCCCAGATTGACCGACAAATGCTACGAATTCACCCTTGTTTACTTGTAGATCAATTTCTTTTAGAGCTGTAAAGGTTTCTGATGATGAAGTATATACTTTACTTACCTTTTTAAGAGAAATGAGATGATTAAGTTTTACCATTGTGAACCTCCTTAATATAATAAAAATAAATATTGAACAATGTGTTCATTATCGACTATAATGTACATAAAGAGATTAAACAATAATCAAAATAGTTTGTATTGTTCAAAAAGAAACAGATTCATTTAAATTATTCATTAAAATAGGGGGAATTTTCTTGAAAGAACAAAAAAAAGACAGGAGAGTTCAAAGAACGAGAAATTTATTACACGAGGCACTTCAGGATCTTATGGTAGAAAAAGGTTACGAAGCGATTACTGTCCAAGATTTAATTGATCGAGCAAATATCGGTCGATCGACATTTTATTCTCATTTTGTGGATAAGGAAGAGTTGCTTGTTGAAAATGTTAATATATTAAGTGAGTTAATAAAAGAGCAGATGGTTAAAATTGAAACTAAAAAAACGGAAGTATTTCGTTTCGAATTTAGTTTAAGTTTTCTGCAACATGCACAAGATAGTAAACATTTGTGGAAGGCAACTGTTGCACCAAGTGGCTTGTTTGTTCTTCATCACATCAAACGAGTAATTTCTGACTTGATACGTGAAGAAATAACCATATCGAACTCTTCTAGCTCGTTAAAAATTCCTCAAGACGTAGCGGTAGAGTTTGTAGTGAATACCTTGATGAGCCTTATTCATTGGTGGTTGGATGGGGAAAAACATATACAAGTATCTGCTATTGAAGTAGATGAGATGTTTCATCAGTTAGTCTTAACAGGAATTGGATCCGATATATTAAACTAATATTCATTAAGTTAAAACAACTTGCATAAAAGATAGAGGGACATAGAAATAAGTAGAATAATCAAGGAGGGTATTAATTTGAACAACATAGGAAAACATTACTTGGAAACCGTCGAACATAACTTTGAAGGATTGAAATCATTAGGTGAAAAATCGATTGCACAAGTAAATGAAAGTCAAATCAATTTTGCTGAAAATGAAGATTCAAACAGTGTGGCAATAATTGTAAAACACTTACATGGGAATATGAAATCAAGGTGGGAGAACTTTTTATTTGTTGATGGAGAATCTGTTGGAAGAGACCGTGATAGTGAATTTGAAGGACTTATTAACACTAAAGAAGAGTTGTTATCTATCTGGAATGAAGGTTGGGAATTTGTATTTAGTGCTATTCGAGGTTTAAATGAAGATGATCTGAATAAAACCATTACGATTCGAAATCAACCTCTTAGTGTAATGCAAGCCATCCAAAGACAGCTCTCTCATTATTCCTATCATATTGGTCAAATCGTATATTTATCAAAACAACTTTCAAGTTCATGGGACTCCTTAAGTGTTCCAAAAGGAAAATCTAAAGAATTTAATAAACGTATGATGAACGAGAATACTTAAGTAATTTTAAAATACATTTTTTTACTGGGGGTCTATTTGTGAAACAAATTAAATTCAATTATACTACAACGACATCTCAAGAATCCTCATTAAATTATTTATTATCTTTGCCTAAAAGATATCATAAAACAAATGAAAAGAGACCACTGATTCTTTTTCTTCATGGAGTAGGTGAAAGGGGAGATGATCTTGAAATCATTAAAAAACATGGCATCCCCAAAATAGTTGGAGAAAAAGATGATTTTCCTTTTATTACAATTTCACCACAATGTCCAGTTGACTCGGTGTGGGATAGAGAATTGGATGTGTTATTTTTTTTAATTCAGGATGTTGTGCAAAACTATAAAGTGGACATTTCACGTATTTATTTGACAGGTATTAGCATGGGTGGGTATGGAGTTTGGTGTTTAGCTGAAAAATACCCATCGTTGTTTGCTGCATTAATTCCAATTTGTGGTGTGTCGTTACCTTTAATTAAATTTAGGGGTGGAATAAATCAGTTAAGCAAGACACCGATTTGGGTATTTCACGGTGCTGAAGATGATGCGGTTCCCATCCAACATTCAGAAGAAATGGTCAAAGCTTTACATCAAGTTGGTGGAAAAGTTAAGTTTACAATTTACCCTCATTTGGGTCATGACTCATGGACGAGAACATATGAGAATGAAGAAATTTATGAATGGTTGTTGAGTCATAAAAATGAGAATATGAAATGATTTTATAGATTAATACTTATAATTGTGCATTCCTCATTCGAATCATTGAAAAATGTAAAGTAGAAGAAATCAGCGAAATTTTTAAAGGCAATAGTGAAGGAGTTAATCTTAATTCAATATTGGCTTCCACTAAACGTTCAATTAAATCACCTACGGGTTCAACTTGTAATGGAACGATGGTTTCAGTTGAAATATAATATCCAGCGCTCTCATCGAAACAGGTAAATAATTCATTTGAAAAATGATATACATATAATCTTGTTTCTTTAATACACTGCAACCATCTAGATTCAATTGCTATTACTTTTTCTGCAATTGTAGACTTTTGAAACACTTCTAAATCAACTGTTTTGGAATCAGGTTTTGGCCAAAACCCAATTCGAGGGCATTCTCGCGGAAAATAATATAGAGGTGCATTGTTTTTGTCTATAGACCATACTACTGATGGAAGTTCTGGAAATGCATTGCTTTTTCGTGGTTCAAATTTGTTGATGTTTGGATTTTCACTAAAATGAAATAAAATAATTATTCCTCCTAAAAAATAGTTTACAATAAAATATCATTGAATAACGATAGAATCTAGCGATTGATTGGATTATAATTTGTTATCAATGATTTCTCTTTAAAATACCTTTTTCAATAGAATAAACTCCATTCCCTTCTGTATCGTGAAGCTCACCATTCAGTAAATAAACACACGTATCTTCATTAATTCCATAATTGGTTTGTTCACCATATCTATTCACTGCTTCTCTTAAATGATTCTGATCATTCCATTCTGTGAAATGTACAGCAAGTAAAACATTCGAGACAAGCCCTATTCCACTTCGTTGCTGGAATTCTTTATGTACATTATCTTTAGCTGAAATTATACAATGCTCTGGGCTTATTAACGCTCCAGCTGAAAAACCCGCTACAGGAGTTCCATCCTCATATTTTTCCTTTATTACTTTTGATATGGGTGTATCTACAATGTAATCTGCATATACATTGGTATCTCCACCACCTATGATGATACCTGAACTATCATTTAAACATTTTATTACTTTGTTGGTAGGAGTAGATGGTAGGGGAAGAATTTGAATATCTTCAACGCCAAGTTCTTTTAAACTACTCGTGTAATTGGGTATGTATTGTTTCCATCCAACACGTTCCACTACTAGAAAAGATATAGGTGAGTTCTTTTTTGAAGTTTCCTGTACAAATTTCTTTGCCATTTTTTTTGTAAATGGAGGTCCTCCTCCGAATAGAAATAAATGTTTATTCATAATTTCCCTCTTTTCACTATTGGAGTATTATAACAAATTACAATCGTTTGGCAACTGATGATTACAATTTTTTGAAAGGTGAAATAAGGAATAACCGTATTAAATTTTTGTTGACAACATTTACTAAACAGAGTAAAATCTCTTATTACATTCAAATTACATATGTTACGATTCATTAATATATGCAGTAGTATAAATGGTAAGTTCAATTTTAGATGAAGCTTGTGGAACGGGTGAACATGCATCATTTTTAAAAATAGCTTCAAAAAATCGATGGAATTGAGTTATAAATGAAGATGGGGTGGAAAAAATGAATGATAAAATAAATATAGAAGATGTTTTTACAAACATACCCGAAATAGAGACTGAAAGATTACTATTAAGAAAAATGAGGCTTGAAGATGCAGTGGATATGTTTGAATATGCTTCTGACCCTGAGATGACAAAATATACTTCTTGGGATACTCATAAGACGGTTGAAGATTCAAAACAATTTATACAAATGACATTGGAGAAATATGAAAATAAAGAAATTAGTACATGGGGAATTGAACATAAACAAGATCAAAAATTAATAGGAGGATGTGGATTTGTTTATTGGAATCCTGATCATGGACGAACGGAGATAGGATATTCTATATCCAGGTCTTACTGGAATCAAGGACTAATAACAGAAGCTTCACAAGCCTTGATCAAATTTGCTTTTGATAAAATGAAGGTCAACAGAGTTGAAGCGAGATGTAATGTTGAAAATGTAGGTTCTGAAAGGGTCATGCAAAAGTTAGGGATGACTTATGAAGGGATTTTAAGAGAACAAATATATATTAAAGAGAATTATGAAGATGTAAAGATGTACTCGCTTTTAAAAAAGGAATATGAAAAACGATAAGAGAAAGCTCTAAAGGAGTAGGTCACTGTGAGAAATAAAATTAAACAGGAACTTGTTAGGGTTGAAAAAGAACATCAAGTAAAAATTTTATATGCTTGTGAATCAGGGAGCAGGGCGTGGGGGTTTCCATCACAGGACAGTGATTACGATGTAAGGTTTATTTATATCCATCCTAAAGATTGGTATTTGTCCATTAAAGAAAAGAGAGATGTCATTGAATTACCCATTGATGATTTGTTAGATATAAATGGATGGGACTTACAAAAAGCATTAAAACTGTTTAAAAAGTCAAATCCTCCTTTATTAGAATGGTTACAATCCGATATTGTGTATTCAGAACCCTTTACAACAGCTCAAAAAATTAGAAATCTAAGTCCTGTATTGTTTTCTCCAAAATCATGTTTACACCATTATTTAAATATGGCAAAAGGCAACTTCAGAGACTATTTACAAGGAAACGAACTGAGAATCAAAAAATACTTTTATGTTCTAAGACCATTATTAGCTTGTAAATGGATGGAGATAAAGCAAACTCCTCCCCCATTGAATTTTGAATTATTAGTGTCATCTCTAGTTCCAAAAGGGCAATTACAAGGTCAGATTTTTGACTTGTTAAATCGAAAAAAAGCAAGTGAGGAACTAGATAAGGAACCTAAAATCAATGAAATTCACCTGTTTATAGAGGAAACAATACAATATTATGAACAATATACTCAAAATGTTTCTAAAGTCGTATGGAATAACGATGATATATTAGATAAAATATTTTTAGAGACTTTACAAGAAGTTTGGTAAAATTAGAATATATTACATACATAAGGTGATGAGCATGAACGAATTAACAAACAAAACGATGATCGTAACGGGAGCTGCTGGGGGAATAGGAGAAGCAATCACAATTAAATGTTTAGAGCAAGGTGCGACCGTAATTGCCTGTGACCTTAATAATAAACAATTAAAAAAACTTGAAAAATTGAAGT
Source organism: Chengkuizengella sediminis (assembly GCF_010078385.1). Classification (NCBI taxonomy): domain Bacteria; kingdom Bacillati; phylum Bacillota; class Bacilli; order Caryophanales; family Paenibacillaceae; genus Chengkuizengella; species Chengkuizengella sediminis. The sequence continues at coordinate 219,980 of NZ_SIJC01000005.1, read as the reverse complement.
ATAGATATTACGATAATCCACTTTTTGTTTTTCCGGTAGATGTTTCGGATCATAAGGACGTTAAGCAATTTTTTTCACTTATTAATATGAAATTTTCTAAAATTGATGGTCTTGTAAACAATGCTGGAATTTATTTAGGAAGAGATTTACTAGATTATACTCCAGAACTAATGGATAAGGTCATAAACGTAAATATAAAGGGCTCTACCTACTTTTCACAACTTTTTGGGGAATTATTGTTACAGCGTAAAGACAAGGGTTCTATTGTGAATATCTCATCTGTATCTGGGCAAGAAGGTAGTACGGATGCGGTGTATGGGTTAACGAAAGCTGCACTTATTGGGTTAACAAAAAGTTGTGCACTTAATTTTTCTCCTAATATTCGTGTCAATGCCGTAACACCTGGATTAGTTGAAACAAGTATGTTAGAGGATATTCCGGAATGGCGGATGAATGAATACAGAGAAAAGGAACTATTAAATGAAAGATTACAACCTGAAGATGTAGCCAACACGGTTGCTTTTCTTCTATCGGACTCTGCTCGTAATTTTACTGGTTCTGTATTTGATATTAATAACGGTTGTTATATGAGGTAAATGAAAAACAAACAAGGGGATAGACACCATGAATGAAATTAAGGTTTTACATATCGATGCTTTCAGTGAAATTGCTAACAAAGGAAATCCTGCTGGTATCGTATTAAATGCAGACCATTTAAATGAACATCAAATGCAAAGAATTGCAAAATTAGCTGGATTTAATGAAACAGCATTTATTCTTAAGTCTGATAACTCAGATGTACGTATAAGATATTTTACTCCTGGACATGAAATAGATTTATGTGGTCACGCAACGATAGCAAGCATTTATGCGCTTCGAACAAATAAACAAATAACTCAAGATTCCATTACAATTGAAACGAATGTAGGTCATTTACCTATTCGTGTTTATGAAGAAGGAAAACAATTAAGTATATTCATGCAACAAAAACCTGCTCAGTTTTTACCTTTTAAATCTCCAATAAGCAAGTTAGCTGAATCTATAGGGTTAACCAAACATGAAATAGACTTGCAATATCCAATTGTATATGGCAATACAGGGGTTTGGACGTTATTGATACCTATTAAAAAACTAGAATCTTTTCAAAAAATGAAACCTAATAATCAATTTCTTCCAAAAGTTTTAAATGAAATGCCAAAGTCATCTGTACATCCTTTTTGCTTAGAAACATACGACGAATTAGCCGATATGCATGGTAGGCATTTTTCTTCATCTTACTCAGGAACAACTGAGGATGCAGTGACAGGTACGGCATCTGGCGTAATGGGCGCGTATTTTGCAAAATATATTAATAATGAACGAGATTCGAACAAATTATCAATTTTAGTTGAACAAGGTCAAGAAATAGATAGGGATGGCAGAGTATCAGTCCAAGTAGATCAAACTTCTGAGGGTTATGAAGTTGGAATATATGGTACTGCTGTTTTTGTAAAAGATTTTAAAGTTTCTATATAAAAATGGAGTACTTAAAATTATAAGCCACCGATAACGGTGGTTTTTTTCTTTGCTCAAGAATTGGCATGATTTACTAGTAGTCTATTAAAAAAATAGGTGATATGATCATTAGGAATTTAGCAATACATATATTATATGAATATACTTTTATATCAATATTTTATAATGAAAAATGATATAGCTTGAGCAGGAATAATCTATATGTATTTTAATTCGTACGTATCTATGTAAATGAATATTAAAAAAATAGATTAGTAGAGGGGAAACCATGAAGAAAATCTTATTGTTAATACTTACAACGTCCATGGTGTTTTTGTTATTCACTTCTTTGAGTATAGTCAGTGCGTTAAGTGCTGAAGAAAAGTTTGATTCATTAAAGGAAAAAAACATATTTAGTGGATATCAAGACGGATTGCCACATTTAGAAGATCAAATGACTCGTGAACAAGCAGCAAAAATTATTACCCTTCTTTTTAGTTTAAACATTTCTGAATCTTCAGGTGAACAGACGTTTTCTGATGTTCCTATAGAGCGGTGGTCTCATCAATATATTGAAGCTGCTGTAAATTACGGGATAGTTAATGGAATAGGAAACAATGAATTTGCTCCAACTGATCAAGTTACTTATGAACAGTTTGCAAAGATGTTAAGTATTGGATATATTCAAGTTACAAATGAAGAAGTTGTTGAAGATAAACTAGCAGATGAAAATCATGTGAGTAAATGGGCTAAAAAGTATGTTTCATCCGCATTAAATTGGGGATTAATCGAAGAAACTGAAAATTATAGAAGTTTTGCTAATCGTACATTTTTGGTAGAGGCAGCTTATATAACAGAAAAGAAATTATTGGATAACGTTATAGTAGAAGTAGAACCAGTAGTTTCCCCATCTGAAGGAAATGATAGTGGTTCAAATACTAGTGATAAAACAGAAACGAGCACAAGTGACGGATCAGAACCAGATGCAGGTGGCGGATCAGAACCAGATGCAGGTGGCGGATCAGAACCAGATGCAGGTGGCGGATCAGAACCAGATGCAGGTGGCGGATCAGAACCAGATGCAGGTGGCGGATCAGAACCAGATGCAGGTAGCGGATCAGAACCAGATGCAGGTGGCGGATCAGAACCAGATGCAGGTGGCGGATCAGAACCAGATGCAGGTGACGGATCAGAACCAGATGCAGGTGACGGATCAGAACCAATGGTTTTAGCGTATTATACTCAATATGGTTCTCAAGACAGTACCTCACTGCAAGCATTAAAAACGTATCACAATTATATGAATTCTATATCTACTGCAACATTTGGTATTACCAATTTAGGTGAAATAGAAGGAGATTATCCAACAGTTGCGTTAGATTTTTCTAAAAATAACAATATTAAAACCTATGCAGCCATTGGGAATCATGATGAGGACGGATTTTTTAGCCGTGATCTAGCAAATGAAGTTTTAAACAAAAGTGAATTGAGGCTCAAAACGATTAACAATATTGAAGCTTTGGTGAAAGATTATAACTTTTCAGGTGTTAACCTAGATTTTGAAAATATGTATTATTACGATAGAGCAATTTATACTCAATTTGTAGATGAACTTTCCAAAAGATTACAACCTCAGGGATATGAAGTGATCGTCTCAGTTACAGCAAAAACATATGACGATCTAGATGCGGCTTGGAGTGGAGCTTTTGATTACGCTGCACTTGGTGAAATTGTAGATTATGTACAACTAATGTCCTATGATCAACATGGAACCTGGGGCGTACCTGGTCCAGTTTCAGGTTATGATTGGCTGCAAAATGTATTTAATTATGCAGATTCACAGATCCCATCAGAAAAAATAATAATTGGAATCCCTGGCTACGCAATTGATTGGGATTTATCTGGTACTTCTGATAATAAAGCAATAAGTCAAAAAGAAGTAACTAGAAGATTTTCTGAAGGAGGCATTACAGTAAAGAGAGATTCAAATTCAAGAACACCATATTATGAATATAAAGATAATGTAGGGAATCAACATGTCGTTTGGTATGATGATGATATAAGTATTAGTGAAAAAGTAGATTTAGTTAATGATTATAATTTTGCTGGTGTTTCCGTATGGGAAATTGACTATGGTAACGAGAATTTTTGGAAAGCCATCGAAAAAGGTTTAGAAAATAACTAAATGATAGAATTAAAAGTTAACTAAAAATAGCCGAAAGGCTATTTTTTTTGCAACTATAATTACTTCATATTCGTGGAAACATTTGCTGGTAGAAATATAAAATAATAGTTGTTATCATATTAACTGTATTTTTCAATATTTTAGATTACTGTAATAGAGTAATATGTATTTCATATGATATTCATCTTTTGATTAAAATAAATATATGAAGGAGATTTTACCATGAAGAAAAGTTTATCTATGTTACTTACATCAGCCATGGTATTTGCATTGATGACTACATTCACTACTGTTGAAGCAAAAACTACAGAACAGAAGTTTGATGAATTAAAAGAAGAAAGAATTTTTAGTGGGTATGATGATGGATTACCTCATTTAGAAGATAAAATGAACCGAGAGCAAGCAGCAAAAATTATCGCACTTTTGTTTGATTTAGATTTATCAAATATTTCCGAGAGTCCAACTTTTTCTGATGTTCCAATGAGTACTTGGTCTTATAAATATATAGAAGCTGCAGCTGAAATTGGAATTATTAATGGAATGGGTGATGGTAAGTTTGCACCTAAAGAAACTGTTACTTATGAGCAGTTTGCCAAAATGTTAACCGTTGGATATGAAAAATTAACCGATGAAAAAATTGCAAAAAACCAAACTGTTAAAGGTAATGTGAGTACTTGGGCTGTAGATTATATTGCAGCTGCCCTAGATTGGAACTTTATAGAAACTCATGAGGATTATACTATTTCTGCCAATCGTAAGTTTTTAGTAGAGTCAGCCTATTCAGTATACGGTATAGCAAAAGAACAAGGTTTAATATCTAAAATAGAAGATAAAAAAGTACTTGCATTTTATACGAAATATAATCCGCAAGACGTGTCATCATATGATTCATTAATTTTATATGAAAAATCTATAAATTCAATTGCTACATCTACATTTTCTCTAACTGAATCAGGGGAAATCGATGGCTTATTTGCAAGCGAAGGTGTGGATTTTGCAAATGGAAATAACATTTCAACCTATGCTGCAATAAACAATGGAGATGGTTTTGATCCAGATTTGGCAAGCCTTATATTAAACGATACAAAATTAAGCGAGAAAACCATTAATAATATTGAAAAGTTATTGAAAGAATATGATTATGATGGAGTTAATTTGGATATTGAAAATATGCACCCTGAGGATAGACAAGTATATACTCAGTTTGTGCAAAAACTAGCTGATCAATTACAACCTAAAGGATATGAAGTTATCGTTTCAGTTTCAGCAAAATCATCTGACAATCCAAATGCGGCTTGGAGTGGAGCCTTTGATTACGATGCATTAGGAGAAATTGTAGATTATATACAATTAATGTCTTATGATCAAAATGGTCCTTGGGGTTCTGCAGGTCCAGTTTCAGGATTAAATTGGGTAGAAGACGTAGTGAAATATGCAGTATCTGAAATAGATTCTGATAAAATATTAATAGGAATCCCTTCTTATGGTTATGATTGGAATTTAAATGATGCTTCAAAAAATAAAACGATATTATGGAGTGAACTCTCTAATATTATGACCAATAATGAAAGTACAGAAATGTACCGTGATGAAGCTGCAAATTCTCCGTATCTAACATATACGGATGCTGATGGACAAGAACATATCGTTTGGTATGAAGACAGTGAAAGTATAATAGATAAAGTCGAATTAATTGATCAATATGGTTTAGCAGGTGTATCAGTTTGGGAAATTGGTTTGACAAATGATGGTTTATGGACGGCCATTGAAAAAGGATTACAATAATAATTTATCTTTTGTTGGGAAAAGATATGCAGGAAGCTCTTACTGGACTTCCTTGCATATCTTTTTTTAAAAATAATCATTTCAATAATATATTGAGCTCTTTAAACACTTTTTTTGATCTTGAATCACGTTACAATTGTGGGTTATTTATGCATTGTAAAGTAAACCCTTCCTTGTTAAGATAGGTTTATTATTATCTTATATAACATACATAAGGAAGTGGGGAGAGCTCATGAATTATGAAGTGAAATCAATTAATATTGGGAAGTCAAAACAAATTGAAGAAGGTTTAAATTCCGCCATCAATAAATTCCCAATAACAGAAAAGGTATATGTATCTTCAACAATTATTATTGGAGATGAACAAGCTGATTTGAAACACCATGGTGGAGAAGACCAGGTCTTGTGTGTATATTCTTATGATCACTACGAACATTGGGAGCAGGAATTGAATCATAAAGTAGATATTCCCTCTTTTGGTGAAAATCTGACTGTAAAGAATATCTCCGAGGACGACGTATGTATTGGTGATATTTTTGAACTAGGGGAAACCAGGCTACAAGTTAGTTTGCCTAGACAACCATGTAGAGTTTTAGCAAAGAAATTTAATAATGATCAATTTGCAAAGAAGGTTAGTGACAGCGGTTATACCGGTTTTTATTTTCGTGTGTTAAAAGAAGGATATATTGAACCAGGACAAACTTTAAGTCTTATCCAACGACACCCCAAACAAGTTTCCATTTCTGATGTGAATAAATTGCATTATTCTGATCAAAAAAATGTAGATTTGTTAAAAAGAGTTGTAGAAGTTGTGGAATTAAAAGCTTCTTTACGTGAGAAGTTCAAAAAAAGATTAAATGAAATTATTTAAAATCACCTTCAAGAAATACTGAACTGAATATGTTTAATATTGGAAGATTCTCCTTGAGAGTCTTCCTTTTTATGTTTGGATAGCTATTTATCATAATCATATTTAATTTTGGAAACAATTGTATATCATAAATCGTTGACTTGAATAAGAAAATCCAGTATTGTATTAAGTGTACTATTTGATGTGATACACTTAATACAGATAAGGGAGGAAATCATATGTTAGTACATATCGATCAAAAAAGTCAAACTCCCATTTATGAACAGATTATTAAACAGATTAAAGAACTTAAAGTGAAAGGAATTCTTCAAGTGAATGAGAAACTGCCTTCTGTTAGAGAATTATCTTCCAATCTATTGGTCAATCCTAATACTGTAAGTAAGGCTTATCAGGAATTGGAACGGCAAGAGGTGATAGTCACACTTCGAGGAAAAGGGACTTTCATTTCCGATCAACCTGTTTCTAATTTAGATTCAAAAAAAATGGAAGAGTTAAAAAATACGTTAAAGCAAGTTTTAATTGAAGCAAGGTATTATGGGATATCAAAAAATCAAATAACAGAATGGCTTGATGAATTGGATAAGGAGTTAGGGGGCGAAACAGATGTTAAGAGTTGAAAAATTAAGTAAAAAAATTCAAGATAATAAAATTCTAGACAATATATCCTTTGAGATTGAACCTGGAAAAATCATAGGTTTAGTAGGTAGAAATGGTGTTGGAAAAACAACATTATTAAGAACGATAGTAGGGATATTAACCCCCAATAATGGAGATACAAGTTTTGAAGGTCAAAGTGTTTACACAAATCCAAACATGAAACAACATATGGTGTTTGTTCCTGATTCTCCTGAGGCTTTAAAAAATTATTCAATATCAGAGATTGTGAAACTTTATGAATTGATATATCCCGATTTTGATCGAAATTATTTTTATAGTTTATTACAAAAATTCTCATTAAATCAGGGGAAGAAGATAGGAAAGTACTCTAAGGGGATGAAGGCTTTATTTTCTCTTGTGCTTGCTTTCTCAACAAAGGCAAAACTGATCATTCTTGATGAACCAACGGATGGTTTAGATGTCATTATAAAAAAACAAATTATACGATATATCTTAGAAGAAGTGTCTGAAGGGAATACATCGATTTTGATTTCATCCCATCGCTTAGAAGAATTAGAACAAATTGCAGATACAATCATGGTAATGAAAGAGGGAAGGATTGAGTCCCATAATGAACTCATGGATATGAAGAGGGAATATAAAAAAATCCAGGTTGTTTTTAAAGAGCATTTACCAGAATGGATTGAAGTATTAGGTCAGGTAAAGCAGCTTAATCAAATAGGACGTGTATACACTTTGTTACTTGAAGAAAAAACAGATGATATATCTCAATTGATAAAAAAGGAAAAACCATTACTTTTCGAAGAACTCCCGATAACGTTAGAGGATATCTTTGTAGCCAAACTAGGAGGTGAGGAACATGTTTAATAAAGCACTATGGAATAAAGAGTATAAACAAGCAAAGTTCATCTTATGGTCTATGTGGATAGTATTATTTTTGGGAATGCCAATTCAGGTGATTACACGATTGCAAAATCTTACGGAATATGAAAAAAACGAACTTTCTATCAATCCAGATTTCAAAATCCATACAGACTACTTTTATGATAATGTTCTTAATTTCACTTCCATCTATGTTGTGTTATTAATCTTAATTTTTATATTGGCAAGCCTATTAATCGGGTCTGAAAGAGGAAATAAAACAAATGATTTTACATTTTCACTTCCTTTTTCACGTAAACAAATATTTTTATCAAAATGGATGATAGGAACTACATTTATTGTTTCAGCGTTTATATTAAATTTTATATTCACTCAAGTTATTATTTATTTTTCTGAATATCAAAACATGTTAAATTTTGAATGGTCGTTTATATATTTTATTTATCCTTTTATTGCTTTTGTGGCACTTTATGTTTTTGCCTTATTTTTTGGCACGATTACAGGTGGTTTCATATATCAAGCTGCGTTAACTTTTATTTTTTTTATATTTCCTTTAGGTATTTATTTCTTATTGGGAAGTTTCTTTGAAAATGTACTAAAAAGGGATTTATACGATTTCTTTTACGAAATGGATATATTGTTTTTGGGAAATTATTTCGATACAAATTCTATTAAAAACTTGTTTTTTAATGTAATTCATCAAAACAATGTTGTAGAAGATGGCTTTTATTCTTTTATTTCATATGACTATCAGGTTTATTATTACTTCTTGCTTATTCCAGTTTTTTATACACTGATTTTATTACCATTAAGTGTATTTCTATATGAGCGAAACAAAGTAGAGAATAATGGAAAATTTTTATTGTTTCCACAATTAAATAAATTCTTTATGTTTGGCATCGTTATTTGTTTTGCGTTATTAGGAGGGATAATTGGAACAGCATTTGTTCCATATCGCTTAAATTATTTAGATAGTTTGTTTTATATCTTTGGATTTATTGGATTTGGGATTTTATCTTATTATTTAACTAGGAAATTATATAATGTGAATTTGAAAATCAGCAGCAGATAAAGAATTTATACATCAAGATAGTGGAGGGGATTTTCGTGATTCAAGTGAAACAAATTAATCATCAATTTAAAATAGGAAAAAAGAAAAGAAAAACAATTGTACCTGTTTTAAACAATGTTAACTTTCATATTAAACAAGGAGAAATCGTAACGATTGTAGGGAAGAGTGGGTCTGGAAAATCAACTTTATTAAATTTATTAAGTGGATATATCCGACCGACTAATGGAGAAATCTTTATTAAAGATCAAAACGTCACTGGGTTGAGTGAAGGAGAGTGGGCTGATTTTCGAATTCAGAATTTAGGGTTTATTTTTCAAAGTTTCCAACTGATTCCGAGTATGACAGCTTATCAAAATATCGAACTTCCTTTGATTTTAAAAGGGGCTAGTAAGGTTGCAAGGAAACAGCAAACATTGGACATGTTAGCGATGGTTGGCTTATCTGATTATGCTGATTTTTATCCAAGTGAGTTATCAGGTGGTCAGCAGCAACGTGTTAGCATTGCTAGAGCATTAATCGTAAAACCACCTATTATTTTAGCTGATGAACCTACAGGTAGTTTAGATAGTGAAAATGAACAGGAATTATTAAATTTCATTCAAAAACTTAATCAAGATTTAAACATTACATTTTTAATTATTACACATGACGATCAGGTGGCAGCCATTGGACATCGCACGCTTCTCATCAAAGATGGAAAACTACAGGAGGAAAAAGCTTATGAAGTTCATAGATAAAATTCGTTTTGTAAGACAAAATATGAAGAAAAATCGAATGCGTGTTTTTATGACCGTTTTGGCTACTGCAATTGGGTGTGCATTTTTAATTATGTTAGCATCTGTAGGGTTTGGTTTGCAAAAAAGTATCATTACAGATCTTACGGAAGGTAAAGTTTTAAATGAAATTTATATTCATGGAAAAGAAGATCAAAGCACTGAGAATAAGTCATTTATGAACGATGAAGATATAGAGTACTTTGAATCTATTGATGATGTAAAGGCTGTTACAAGATTACAATATTTACATTACAGTCAAGAAGCGGTTGTAAGTATAGAAGATTACAAAATTCAACCAAGAGTAGCTGTTTCTTATTTTCCAGCAGAAGTTGAAATGGGAATGGAATTAAGTGAAGGAAGGCTCCCTTCCACTGATAATGAAATACTTGTGGGTTATAATTTTAAAGAATATTTGGAGAAACCCTCAGAGGATACTAATGAACCTAAGGTAAGTTATGAAGAAGAATTAATAGGACAAAACTTACAATTAAAAATAAGAAAATTTGATCAGACAGGGAATATTGAATACAAAACAATTCCCCTAAAAGTTGTGGGTATTAAAGAAAAGTTGGCAAATGAGTTTGATAAGGATACAAATATCACAATATCTGATGCTCTATTCCAGCAAATTGAAGAGTTCACACAAACGAAAAAAGGAGAAGTTTTATTTCAAGAAATAGAATATGAAGAAGATTATTTAGTGGGTGTACAATTAAATGGAGAGAGACTATATGATAGAGTTTCTGTTTATACACAAAATGTAGAGCAAGTGAAAGGCGTAAGTGAAGAAATAAGAGAAAAGGGATATATTAATACTTCTGTAACTGATCAAATTCAAGAGATTAATGCATTATTTTTAGTCATGAAAATAGGTTTAATTTTTGTAGGTACGATTGCTTTGATTATTGCATCCATCGGAATATTTAATACGATGACTATGGCAGTCACCGAAAGATCATCAGATATAGGGATCATGAAAGCGATAGGAGCTCATCCCTCTACAATCAGACAGATCTTCTTAATTGAGAGCAGTTATATAGGAATTTTAGGTGCATTGATAGGTACTGTTAGTGCATTTGTTTTAAGTAAGGCAGTTAACTTAGGATTACCATTTCTTATTGAAACGATGTCAGAAGAAACTTCACCTGAAGGATTGATGTTCTCATACATCCCATTGTCCTTAGTTGTGATTTCAGCTTCAATTAGTATTCTAGTAGCCGTTTTCTCAGGATGGAGACCTGCGAAAAAAGCAACATCAGTAGATGTATTAAAAGCCATGCGCAGGGATATATAACTATTTTCCCTAAAGCAGTTATGGAGATAGGTTAGAAACGCGAACGGAAAAATATAGAAAATATAGAAAATATATAAAATAATATAAAAGCACCCTAACGGGTGCTTTTATATTTATACAAACATCAATATATAAGTGTATATTTATGCAAATACTCTCAAAATGTGATAGATGTCACTTTTTGTTTAATGGTAAGGTTTTACAAGTTTGAATTCTTAAAAAGTATCAACCCAGATAGATAAATATTTATTTATTTGTAGTGAATTTTTATTTTTGCCCTAATCCATTTATATATATTTTTTCAAATTTTTTTGAAAACAAAGTAACTTTTTTCTTTTTCATGTAAGTTAAAAAGTCTATCTTTAAATGATGAAAGTGCTTACATTATAAGGGTTTATTCATAAAAAACAACTTATATTTATCCTGTTATACTACACGTTATAATCTGTTATATATCAAGACATGTGGCAATGATACAGTATAAAGACTGTTTTTTTATATATAAAACATAATTGTTGCCATAATTTCAACGTCCTGTTATTATAAAATTAATAGATGCATATTTATTTATTTGATCGATAACTAATCATTGAAAATGATGAACATGATGATATAAGAGAAAGGGGATAAATGGATGAGTTCACTTCCAAAAGTTAACGAATTAGGTTTTTTTGAAATTCGTTTGGAGTCCATAGGGGGATTAGGTGCTAACTTAGCAGGAAAAATGCTAGCAGAAGCAGGCGTTGTTGGTGCTGGTTTTAATGGAGTAAGCTTTTCATCTTATGGATCAGAGAAAAAGGGTTCACCTGTAAAAGCCCACATTCGCTTTTGCGATATAAATGCAAATATTCGTGATACTACACCAGTTGAGAGACCACATGTTGTAGGTGTATTTCACGAAGCTCTTTCCAAAACAATTAACGTAACCAGTGGTATTTATAAAGACAGCATTGTCTTAGTTAATTCCAATAAAGCACCTGATCAGTTAAAAGAAAACATGAATATGTTAGGCGGAACTATAGCTGTGATTGATGCAACAGGGATAGCACTTGAAGAGAAAAATCGAGTAAATATGGCTATGCTTGGTGGATTATTCAGGTTATGTGAGTTTCTTGACCCACAAATCATGCGTGATGTCATCGAAAAATCCTTGGGTAAAAAGTACCCACAGGCAGTTGCACCAGCTATCCGTACTTTTGATCGTGGTTATAATGAGGTGAAGTTCAAAACTATTAAATTAGCTGAAGGCGAGAAAATGCCTGAGTTTAAACGAAGTGATGAATCGGTTTTAGGGTATGAAACTCAACCAATGGGTGGTATGATCACGAACCCTGGGAATAGCATTTTGAAGGATTTAAGTATTTCGAGATCAGGTATGTTACCACATTTTGACGAAAATACATGTATTCATTGTGCATCTTGTGATAATGTCTGTCCTGATTATTGTTTTGTATGGGATGAGCAGCCTGACAAAAAAGGAAGACCTCAAATGTTTTTACAAGGTATAGATTACCAATATTGCAAAGGGTGTTTAAAATGTGTAACTGCATGCCCGACGGAAGCATTATCTTCTGCTCGTGAAGAAGAGGGTTATTCTGATAAACATAGAGTCCCTCATGTGTTTAACCTTGCTAAATAAATTTGAATAGTGAAGAGGTGAGATTCAAATGGCGATAGAAATGAGTAATGAAAAAACAAAAGGAAAAGTAGAACAACGAGTGGTGTACGAATCTGGTAACGAGATGGCAGCCTATGCTGCACACCAGATTAATTATCATATCATGGGATACTTCCCAATCTCCCCATCAACGGAGGTTGCGCAATATTTAGACTTAATGAAAACAAGTGGACAGCATGACATCGTTCTAATTCCAGCGGATGGTGAACATGGTTCAGCAGGTGTATGTTACGGAGCTTCTACAGCTGGAGGACGTGTATTTAACGCAACGAGTGCGAACGGATATTTATATATGTTGGAGCAAATGCCAGTGCAATCTGGAACCCGACTACCAATGGTTTTGAATTTAGTCTGTCGTTCTGTTTCAGGACCACTTAATATTCATGGAGATCATTCGGATCTATATTATGCTTTAAATACAGGTTGGCCAATTTTAATGTGTAGTGATCCTCAAGCCGTTTATGATATGAATATCATTGCTCTAAAACTTGCTGAAGACCCTGAAGTGCGTTTACCCGTTATAGTTGCACAGGATGGTTTCTTCACTTCACATCAAAAACGTCGTGTAATGACGATGAAAGATCGTTCAGATGTGCTTGATTTTGTTGGAGAAAACCCTCCAGAAGGATATCCAGATACCTTGGATCGTAATAATCCTATTACCGTAGGACCATACATGAATGAGCCAGATTATATTAATAACTGTTATCAGCAATCCGAAGCGATTTATAGAGCTGAAGATGTCTTTGACCGCATTCAAAAAGAATATTCTGAATTAACGGGTCGTGAATATCCTATATTAAACTTATATCGTATGGAAGATGCAGAAGTAGCTGTATTTCTTATGAACTCCTCATCTGAAATTGTAAAAGATGTAGTTGACCAATTACGTGAAAAAGGAATCAAAGCAGGTTCTATTGCACCTAATATAATTAGACCATTTCCGCAAAAACAAATTGCAGAGGCATTAAAAAATGTGAAAGCAATCACAGTTGGTGACCGCGCGGACTCTTATGGAGCACACGGTGGTAATATGGTAATGGAAATTAAAGCGGCATTATTTACTTATGGGAATACAACAACTAAAGTGATCAGTCGTATTTATGGATTAGGCGGAAAAGATTTTTATGCTGAAGATGGGCACGAATTCTTCCAGCTTGCGATTGATGCTGTAGAAAAAGATAAAGTAGAAGTACCTTTTGATTATCATGGTCATACACCTGGAAATCCAGATAAAGCACCTAAACGTGTACTCGAGCCTATGAAATATGAGGATTTAAATACAGGTCTTATTAAGGTAACGGAGGATGAGGAAGCTGGTAAGTTAAAGGTTCGAATTCCACCATTACGTCAATTAACAAAAAAACCAAAACGAATTGCTTCTGGCCATGGAGCATGTCCTGGCTGTGGTATATTCTCTGGATTAGAATTATTCTTTAAAGGAATTGAAGGGGACATCGTTGCATTGTTCCATACAGGTTGTGCGATGGTTGTAACGACTGGATATCCTTATTCAGCTCATAAAGCAACTTACATTCATAATCTATTCCAAAATGGGGCTGCAACGTTATCAGGTGTTGTTGAGATGTTCTGGGAGCGTAAACGTAGAGGAGAACTTGATCATTTAGGTTTACAAGATGATTTCACCTTTGTAATGATCACTGGTGACGGTGGTATGGATATTGGTATGGGACCAGCGATTGGTGCCGCATTACGTAATCATAAAATGATTATTTTAGAGTATGATAATGAAGGTTATATGAATACTGGAGCGCAATTATCTTATTCTACTCCTTTAGGGCATAGAACATCTACTTCAAACGTAGGTAAACATCAAGGTGGTAAATTATTCCACCACAAAGATACTGCTCAAATTATGGCAGCTACAAATATTCCTTATGTGTTTACTGGATCAGAAGCTTATCCTCAAGACTTGGTAAAGAAAGCTGCAAAAGCACAGTGGTATGCTCAAAATGAAGGGTTAGTTTATGGTAAAATATTAATTACTTGTCCATTAAACTGGTTGTCTGAGGAAAAAGAAGGAGCAACCATCATAGATGCAGCAGTCGGTTCATGTTTCTTTCCTCTGTACGAGATTGAGAGAGGCATCACAACAATTACGTTCGATCCCGAAGCAAAAAACAAACGGATTCCATTGTCTGATTGGTTAAAAACTATGGGTAAAACGAAACATATGACAAAACCAGAATACGAAACTGCATATAAATCCTTTGAAGATGAAGTTGATCGCCGTTGGCAGAAACTTAAAGCTAAACACGAAAACCCTTATTTATAAACAAATTCATTGTTTCATAACTGTGATTATGATCACACAGTAGTTTAAGAGGTATAATAGGGTTTTGGAAATAAATATTCTTCAGGGCACAATCATAATAAAGATTGTGCTCTTTTACATTCGATTTAGAAGTTCATTAGTTATAAATTTAGGAGGAATGGGATATGCCTTTTGTATTAAAACATAGGGAGAGTTCACAGATTTTCACCTGCAATTTAATTAATATTTATCAGCTTCCTTATTACGGTACAAAATTTTGGGATACGTTCAAAGAAGCAGAAGAGGAAGCTCCTACATTTCTAGAACAACATCAAGTAAATGATTCTGAACTATGGAAAGTGTTAGAAGCAAGTGAGCAGAAATTGAAAGTCTTTAATGTAAAATTAAATAACAACAGCTCTAACTTACTATTTATTGATGAAAAATCAAATTCGCCATATGTAAAAAATAAAAAGGACGAATAGGTTTTGAAACAGTATAAAAAATTGATAATTGCGAACGCTACAATAGAAGTTTGCATGACTATGAAAATCCTTAAATTTGACACACTTAGGTATAAAACCTATTTTATTAGCTATTTTATTAGCTATTTTATTAGACTATTTACCCTACAAGGGGTGGTAGATGTAAGTGATAATTGTATAAAAAGTTTATTATTGGTAATTATTTAACGCAATGCCACTGTAATTAACTAAAATTAGCTTGGAGATTACAATAAACTATGCTATATATATTCTTAGATACCTTATGTTGTACTGATCATGGTATAAAATAAAAAAGGGGTTTCTATTCTGGCGAATAAATACATACTACTTTGTCAGGCGAAAAAAAGAAGGGGGATAAAAAGAAATGAAAAAGAATTTTATGTTGAAGTCACTAATTTTGATTCTAGTGTTCTCTATGGCACTAATTGGGTGTGCTCAAGAGTCAGAACCAACAAAGGAACCAAAAGAGGAACCTGTAGCAGATGAACCATTAGAGAATGAAGTAAGAGTTGGTATGGTAACTGATGTTGGTGGGGTTAATGACAATTCCTTTAACCAAAGTGCTTGGGAAGGTTTAGAACGCTTAGGAGAAGCTGGAGCTGAAGTAAACTATATAGAAAGCCAAGGCGAAGGGGATTTTGAGCCAAACTTAAATGAATTCGTAAACGGCGGATGGGATCTAACTTGGGGTATTGGATTTTTAATGGGTGATGCTATTGGAGCGATTGCAGAGCAAAATCCTGAATCTAATTTTGGTATCATTGATGCAGTAGTTGATGCTCCAAATGTAGTGTCTACTGTTTTTAAAGAACATGAAGGTTCTTTCCTAGTGGGTGTTGTTGCAGCAATGACAACAAAAACGAACAAAATTGGTTTCGTAGGTGGAATGGACATTCCAGTAATCAAGAAGTTTGAAACTGGTTTCGTTGAAGGTGTAAAAGCTGTTAACCCAGATCTTGAAGTTGTAGTTGAATATACAGGTTCATTTACGGATGCTGGTTTAGGAAAAGCATCAGCAGCTACGATGTATGACAATGACGTTGATGTTATATTCCACGCAGCAGGTGGCGTAGGTGACGGAGTATTTGGTGAAGCAAATGAACGTTCTGGTGTTTGGGTAATTGGAGTAGATAAAGACCAATCCATTACTTTTGGTAATGAAGTTACATTAACTTCAATGATGAAATATGTGGATCAAGCTGTATATCAAGTATCTAGAGATTATTCTGAGGGGAATTTCGAAGGTGGAATTAGAGAGCTTGGTTTAGCGGAAAATGGTGTTGGTTTACCATCTGAAAATCCAAATATCTCTGAAGAAATTATGAATGCAGTAAATGATTATAAAGAAAAAATCATTAATGGTGAGATTGTAGTCCCTTCTGGTATTGAATAAAAAATATTTGATTTAGGTGATGAAGGTGAATAAAGAAAACATAGCAGTAGAAATGAGAGGGATTACCAAAAGATTTCCTGGTATCGTAGCAAATGATTCCATTAGCTTTAAAGTGAAACATGGTGAAATCCATGCTCTACTTGGAGAAAATGGTGCGGGAAAATCTACTTTGATGAATGTTTTATTTGGCCTTTATCAGCCAGAAGAGGGAGATATATTAATCAACGGCAACAAAGTTGTAATAACAAACCCTAATATGGCAAATGAATTGGGTATAGGAATGGTTCACCAGCATTTTATGCTGGTTGAACCATTTACAGTTGCTCAAAATATAATTTTAGGCATCGAACCCAAAAATGGTCTTATCATTAATCAAAGTAAAGCAATTAAGAAAATAAATGAAATATCAGAACAATATGGCTTAGACGTTGACCCTCATGCTAAGATCAAAGATATTTCAGTAGGTATGCAGCAGAGAGTTGAGATATTGAAAACGTTATATCGCGGAGCAGATATTTTAATCTTTGATGAACCATCAGCTGTTTTAACACCTCAAGAAATTGTGGAGTTAATGAATATTTTTAGAAATCTAATTAAAGAGGGAAAAACGATTATTTTAATCACTCATAAACTGAAAGAGATCATGGAAGTTGCTGATAATGTGACGATTATTAGACGAGGGAAGGTTATCGATAGCGTATCCGTTGAAACTACAAACCCAGATGAACTTGCTGCAAAAATGGTTGGACGTAAGGTAAGTTTTTCAGTAGAAAAAAACCAGGCTCAGATTAAAGATAAGATTCTCTCCGTAGAAAAAGTTAATGCTAAGAATACCAGGGGCTTACCAGCTTTAAATGAACTTTCTTTGGAAATTCATGCTGGTGAAATACTAGGGATTGCAGGTGTTGACGGCAATGGTCAAAGTGAGTTGATAGAAGTATTAACTGGATTAAGAAAAGTAACTTCTGGAGAAATTACGTTACATGGTTCCAGTCTGCAAACGCTTAATCCGAGACAAATATCGGAGGAAAAAGTCGGACATATTCCTGAGGATCGTCATAAAAGAGGTTTAGTGCTTGATTTTTCTATGAGTGAAAATATGGTATTGAAAAATTATTATCATCCTCGATTTAATAAAAATGGATTCCTTAAATTTGATGAAATTGATCAGTATTCAATTGATTTAATTGAACAGTTTGACGTTCGTACACCGAGTCATAAAACGCCAGCAAGGGCGTTGTCCGGTGGTAATCAACAAAAGGCAATTATTGCACGGGAAATTGACAGTGATCCAGATTTATTGATTGCGGGTCAACCAACAAGAGGGTTAGACGTAGGTGCGATTGAATTTATTCATAAAAAGTTAATCGAACAACGCGATAATGGAAAAGCTGTTTTGTTAATCTCATTGGAATTAGATGAATTATTAAATGTATCTGATCGAATTGCAGTTATTTATGAAGGAAACATCGTTGGCATCGTAGATCCAAAAGAAACGAATGAACAAGAACTAGGATTGATGATGTCAGGAGGAAAAATAAACCAAAGAGGTAAAGAACAATGAAAACATTATCACGTTGGTTATTAAAAGAGTCGATTATCATTCCTCTTATTTCAGTGTTTGCTGGGCTTATAATAGGGGCCATTATTATGTTATTTGGTGGTTATAACCCGTTTGAAGCTTATCAAGCTTTATTTAATAAAGCATTTGGTAATGTTTATGGAATTGGGGAGACAATTCGAACGATCACTCCGCTTATATTTACTGGACTAGCTGTTGCTTTTGCATTTAGGACTGGACTTTTCAATATAGGTGCAGAGGGACAGTTTATTATGGGTTCTCTCGCTGCAGCATACGTAGGCATTATGCTTGATCTTCCAGCGATCATTCATATGCCGTTAGCCGTTATTGTCGGAGGTATCGTTGGTGGTTTATGGGGAGGCATTGCTGGTTTTCTGAAAGCCTCTAGAGGAGTTCATGAAGTTATCACTACCATTATGTTGAACTGGATTGCTTTATATTTATCAAATTATTTAATTCGTGTACATTTGTTAGAAAAAGGTCAACAGAAATCAGAAACACTTGCTCAAAGTTCTTGGTTATCTTTTTCATTTTTGACTGACATGTTTAATAATGCACGTGTACATTTTGGATTTTTAATTGCACTTCTTTGTGCGGTTGTGTTTTATGTGATATTACAGAAAATGAAACAGGGATACGAGCTGCGTTCTGTAGGTCTAAATCCACATGCAGCCGAATATGCAGGAATTAATGTAAAAGGGAATATCATGAAGGCAATGGTTATTAGCGGAATGTTCGCAGGACTAGGCGGTGCTGTAGAAGTACTTGGTGTGACTCATAGTGTGATTATATTGCCAGCCTTCCAGGGTTATGGTTTTGATGGAATTGCTGTCGCATTATTAGGTGGGAACGCTGCGTTTGGTTCAGTCGTCGGTGCATTTTTATTAGGGACTTTAACCTTTGGAGCTACTGGGATGAAACTTGGAGCTGGCGTACCATTTGAAATAATCAATATTGTCATTGCGCTTGTCATTTACTTTGTAGCGGCAAGGTTAATTTTTAAAAAGCTAATGAATGCATTGAATGTGAATAAACAGGAGGAACAATAACATGGAATGGCTAAAATTGATTGTTGATCTTACGCACAATACTATAGTTTTTTCTACGGCTTTAGTATTTGCAGCCATAGGAGGCATGTTTTCTGAACGTTCCGGAGTAGTTAACATTGCGTTAGAAGGGCTTATGATCATAGGAGCTTTTACAGGTGCAGTGGTTACCTTTTTTGTGGATCAAGCCTTAGGAGGTAGCATTATCTCACCATGGATCGGTTTTATTAGTGCGATAGTTGCGGGTATTATCTTTTCCTTGCCACATGCGGTTGCATCTATCAGATATCGTGCAGATCAAGTTGTTAGCGGTATTGCACTGAACTTTTTAGCAATTGGAGTAGCTATTTACTTTACTAAAGTTTTATTTAATGGTTCTGCGCAAACTAAAACTTTAAAAGCTTCTTTTGATAAATGGGAGATACCATTTCTTGCAGATCTCCCAGCCGTAGGCGCACTTTTTAGAGCTTACCCTACCAGCATCATTATGTTATTCGTTGTTATTATCTCTTATGTGGTTTTATTTAAAACACCATTTGGTTTGAGATTGAGAGCTGTTGGTGAGCATCCTAAAGCTGCTGATACGATGGGGATTAATGTTTTCCGCACTCGTTATATTGCGGTGATGATTAGCGGAGCTTTAGCAGCGATGGGTGGTGCAACTCTTGTATTAACTACAACAAATAACTTTACTCATAGTACGATATCTGGACAAGGTTTTATCGCATTAGCTGCGCTCATTTTTGGTAAGTGGCATCCAACGAAAACGATGTTTGCTGCATTATTTTTTGGAATGGCAACAGCATTAAGATCAGTGCTGCAGCAATCGGGTGTTACAGACTATGTTCCAGTTGATTTTATACTTATACTTCCTTATGTTCTTACGATATTAGTCTTAGCAGGATTAATTGGACGTGCAGATGCACCATCTGCTTTAGGTAAACCTTACGAACTAGGAAGTCGATAGTACAGGAAGTTAATATTTAGAAACATATAGGCGGAGTATTTACATTGATGTAAATACTCCGCCTATTTATTTAACCAGTCCAGTCCAACTAACAACTGAAACATTTAAACCTAATATTCCTTTTCCTGAAAAAGTCTTAAATAATTACTCTTCCCTTTTAAATACAACAAGGCTCTCAACTCTTTGTAAACGAATGTACTCATTATGTTTTAAATCTAATCGGAAGAAACCATAAAGGTAGGCTGCTTCTATAAAAGAAAGTCCAGGATAACAAACTATAGCTTCATGTGTATAAGGATTATCCATTATCACTTGCCATTCTCCAGTACGACTCTTTAATGGAATCTGTTTCAATACTTCATTTTTATATTGCATAATTTGTTCTAGCTGAGTCCAGATGTTCACCCAAGAAGGACTATACTCTTTCGGATTCGGGAATATGGACTTTGCTTTATTAAGCAATTCTGTAGCTTCAGAAACATTTGTGTCATCATAAGTTTTAAGCTGCTCTTTCATCCAATATAAAAAATGACTAAAACCGGAATATCCTTTTTCTTTCATTTGCTCACTAACAAAATCATATTCAGAATTAGATTTTGCTGTTTCAAACATTTCAATTAAATTTTTTTCCGCTATTTTCACGTTCTCACCCATGTTCATAAGTATTTTTATATAAAATGATATATGAAATGCATAAAAAAGCAAGTGTTTTTCAATCATAAGTATAAGAAAATCTTTCGTTGATGATTTTCGAGTCCCTCTATAACGGTAGATTTTTATGAGTAAGAAAGTATGACAAAATTTAATTTTACTATCCAAAAAAGCCGTCCAAAGTGGACGACTTGATCGTTAATATCTTAGTCTTAGTTTATGAAGAGACAGGAGATAAAAATTGTTGAGTCCAATAATGTCTGTAGTTGCTATTTGAGCCATAATAATACCCAACACCGATTTGAGTATAGTTGCTTGATAATATATTTGCTCTGTGACCAGAACTGTTCATCCATCCATTCACTACCTGTTTTGGAGTGTTTTGCCCAGCAGCAATGTTTTCTGCTGCTGCACGATAATTCAAACCAAAGGATTTCATCATATCAAATGGTGATCCGTAAGTTGGGGAAGTATGATCAAAATATTGATTAATCAACATATCCTTAGATTTAATATTAGCAACATTACTTATATTGGCATTTAAAGCTAATGGTGTTAATCTGTTATTTACTCTTTGTTCATTTGTTAAAAAAAATACTTCAAATTCAAATTCATCTGGAATATATGTATCACTTTGAATATATTCATATTGTTGGAAGCTGGATTCTTTCGATGTTAAGCTTTCACCCTTTTCCATGATGACTGTTGAAAGATTCTCATCCCACAAAACCTCATAACCAAATGCTTCTCCCGCTGCTCTTAAAGGTATCAAAGTTCGACTGCCTATTGATTTAGCCGTTGTATCAATTTTAGAAATTTTACTCTTTGACCCAGAGTTTTGATCCATTTGATGAACAAATTTAGAATCAATTTTCATAATCACTTGTTTTTGTTCATTTCCTCTATGTAATGTTGAAGTGATGGTTTCCGAATTGTTATCCCAATCTACTTTTGCTCCTATTTTTTCAAAAACACCTCGAAGTGGAATTAATACTCTATTCCCATCAATAATAGGTTCTGAATCTGGAAAATTCACTTTTTCCCCATCTACAACGACTGAGATATTCGTGGCTGCAAGTGAAGACGAAGGCATGATTAATGAAGACAATAATAATATTATGAGTACAAACTTAAACTTTTTAATCATCTTGTAAACTCCTATTCATGTTTTTATTATAGGAACATACATAATATTTGATTAGATAATGTATCTTTGTTCATCTCAAAATGATATTATCAAAATATACCAAGATGATATAGGTTTCCGATTCGGTGATATCTCGCTAAATTGTTATGTAATTGAATATGATAAGGTTATAAATCAATCTTTATGTATGTTTAACTATATAACTAGTATAACATGCGTAATAGTAAAATGAAGTTGCAACTAACTTGTAAAATATAGAATCAATATACATATTATAGATTTCAATTCAGGATTTTGAAAAAAAGTAATAAGTACTATTTATTTTATTAAAAAAGGATCAATTAGGAAGGAGTTCAGAGAAATGAAGACAGAGATTTTGTCACTTCAATCAAAGGGTTCATTTTTTCATGTGAAATGCTGGTTACCTGATGAAGAACCAAAAGCAGTAGTTCAAATTTCTCATGGGATGGCCGAACACATTGACAGGTATGATCGTTTTGCTAAAACACTGGTTAATGAAGGCTATGCTGTTTTTGGGAATGATCATCGAGGTCATGGAAAAACAGCAGTTACAAAAGAAGATCTAGGATTTTTTGCTGAGAAAGATGGATGGAAGCTCGTAGTAGAAGATATGTATTCTTTAAATTTGATGATTAAAGAAAAATATCCGGACTTACCTGTTTTTATTTTTGGACATAGTATGGGTTCTTTTTTAACTAGAAGATATATTCAACTGTACGGTGAAGAATTAGATGGAGTAATTTTGTCTGGAAGTGGGGGAGATGGAGGATTATTAGGTAAACTAGGAGTGCATATTGTTAAATATGAGGTGAAAAGAAAGGGAGCACGCGGAAGAAGCCCAAGAATGAATAAACTAATTTTTGGCAAATTTAATAAAAACTTTCATCCAAATCGGACAGAATTTGATTGGATTTCAAGAGATGAAAATGAAGTTGATAAATACGTTGAAGACCCTTTCACAGGTGGTGTATGTACAGCCAGTTTTTATTATGATATGTTATCCGGAGTGCAAGAATTGCATAAGTTGGAGAATATTCAAAAGACTCCTAAGAATTTGCCAATATATTTTCTAAGTGGTGATAAGGATCCAGTGGGTAACTTTGGCAAGGATATAAAAAAAGTGGTTAGTTTATATCAAAATTCAGGTGTAAAAGATATTTCTTATAAATTATATAAAGATGCCAGACATGAATTATTGAATGAATTGAATTTTGATGAAGTGACTCATGATATAAGATCCTGGTTACAGGAAAGATTAAACAAAATGGATACTTAATAACATGAATTAAAAAAGGATGAATTAGTATAAAAATAAAGACTATGATGATGTGTGTATTGTTATTTTTATAAATTAAACGAGGTGATTTGTAATGCCTAAAGTTCAACTTGGAATAACAGAGGGAAAACTAGCAGAGTGTCCAAAATCTCCGAATTGTGTGTCGACTCAGACAGTGGATGAATCCAAGAAAATGGAGCCAATTCCATATACAATTTCAAATGAAAAAGCAATGGAAAAAATGAAAAAAGTAATAAAAGAAATGCCTAGAACGAATATAGTTAGTGAGGATAATATTTACTTACATGTAACCTTCACAACAAAATTATTTCGTTTTGTAGACGATGTTGAATTCTACCTTGATGAACACGAGAAGGTGATTCACTACCGTTCAGCTTCACGAACTGGCTATTCTGATATGGGCGTGAATCGAAAACGTATGATTGAAATATCGAAAAGATTTCTTGTTTAAATGAGAATTTAATGGTGAAAAAAAGCCCCTTTGTTCATTCATTATTAAGGTTACGGGGGCTCAAAATTATTTATTATGTTTTTTGTTCCCATAGTTTATATAACGCTTGAGTACCTCGATCTTCTTCTCCTTGATTAGCTAGCTTATCGTATAATTTTTTTGCTAGTTCGAGCCCCGGCATTTCCATTCCCATAGACGATGCTTCCTCTAGTGCAATCCCCATATCTTTAATAAAATGTTTTACAAAAAAACCAGGTTCAAAATCCTCTTTGATGATTCTTGGAGCTAGATTGCTTAGTGACCAACTCCCTGCTGCTCCAGCAGAAATACTTTGCAATACTTTTTCAGGATCAAGTCCAGCAGTTTGCGCATATGCAACTGATTCACAAATCCCAATCATATTAGTGGCAATAGCAATTTGATTACACATTTTTGTATGTTGTCCTGCTCCTGCTTCTCCTTGAAGGGTAATGTTTACTCCCAATTTTTCAAGTATCGGTTTACAAACTTCAAAGGCTTGAGATTCTCCTCCTACCATAATGGTTAAACGAGCTTCTCTTGCTCCAATATCACCGCCAGAAACAGGTGCATCTAAAGAAAACATGTCCTTTTCCTTAGCAATTTGAGCTATTTTTTGAGCTAAAGTAGGTGTAGATGTTGTCATGTCGATTAGATAAGTTCCTTTATTAGCATTAGAAATAATTCCATTAGAACCTAAATAAATGGATTCTACATCTTGGGGATATCCAATCATTGTGATTATCACATTGGCTTGCTTAGCTAGTTCTGTCACTGAGTTTTTCCATACTGCACCTTGAGTTATGAGATCAGTTGCTTTATCTTTCGTTCGAGTATAAATATGTAAGTTATATCCAGCTTTCAACAAATGACCTGCCATGCTTTTTCCCATCACGCCAATGCCAATAAATCCGATCGTTATATTGCTTTTTTCAATGTTCATTGCTTCACCTTTTTCTACATATAAGTTTAAAATTTATATTAATTTGTATAAGTATATTCTTAAACTATATTTTTGACAAGATTATTTACTTTTTAAAATCATAAAAGAGTTTGCCGAACCGATGGTTTTTTTTTGTTAGTTTGGTTATCTATATTTGTAGATAGAACCCATAAAAAATTATTATACTCAAGGATCCAACAAACTCTATACACCATCATATGTTAGGAACGTCCTCTTTGTATAATTGTTTCGCCTATTAAAAGCTTTTAAAGTGAAAAATGGTGAAAATGACCAATTTTTTAAAGCATCATGGAGATAGTGAGGGGGTGGAAATGGGGGAAAAGGTCGAGCAGGTGATTGTCATTGAAAATTAGAATGATGAATTATAGGAAAAAAGCTCAGAGTAAACTGAGCTATAAAACGATACAGTGTGAGATGTAAAATAACGATATTTATTGTAGATTGATTAACTCACTTGTTTTCTCTTTTGGATAGGATGCAATAAAAGTGCGAAGATGATTGTAACAGAAACAAATACAATGGAAACTACAATAGGTTCTAATACAAATGTCCCAAATATATTAAAGACTTTAAAGTCTAGGAAAAACTGATCTACTTGCATCATATAAATGTAACCATACCGAAAGAAGTTTTCTAAAGCACTAATTCCAAAAGAGGATAAAATCATCGGAACAAAAAAAATAATGCTACAGATAATGATGGATTGCATAGAGTTTTTACTTAAGGATGAAATCAATATAATACAGATGGCGAATCCGATTGAAAACAAAACAGAGAATTTATCTCTGAATCCATCTAAATAAGTTAATGCTCAGGATATCCAGTAATTTTTTGAATAGATTCATATAATGGAGTTAATTTTTTATACATCTTTTGATAAACTTGGCTATAAAGTTCGTCGTATATTTTCACGTTTTCCTTCATGGGTTCAAAAACCTGAGCCTTTTTTGTCATTTCTTTCACCGCTGTTTCAATATTTGGATGAAGTCCAGCTCCTGCTGCAGCTAAGATGGCTGCCCCTAAACCAGATGCTTCACTAATTGCTGGTCTGATTGCAGGTAAATGAAATACGTCTGCTGTAATTTGCATCATTTTATCACTGTTTGAACCCCCGCCGCATACGATCAATTCTGTCATGGGCACTTTTGTACGTTTTTCAATTCTTTCTCGACCTTCACGTATCGAATAAGCTAAGCCTTCAAGAAGAGCTCTATAAAAGTGTCCTTTCGTATGAACTCCACCGAAACCAATGATAGCACCTTTTGCATCAGGACGAGGATATCTTATGCCAGGTGACCAGAATGGTTGGAGTACCAGTCCCAAAGATCCTGGCGGAATATCTGAGACTAGATCATCTAGTATTTCCTCTGCAGGTACTCCTAAATTACTGGCTAGTTGTAACTCCTCGTTAGCAAATTGTTCTTTGAACCATGAAACCATCCAAAACCCACGGAAGGTTTGTACTTCAAGATTATATTCTCCTGGTGATGCACTTGGATAAGGGGGAATGAGTTTAATAGGTTCAAGGTACTTTTTCGAGTTTACATTGATGGTTGCTGTAGTACCATAACCAATGCTTCCTTGGTGTGGTAACAAACAACCTGTACCAAGTACTTCACATGCTTTATCTGTAGCTCCTGCAATCACAGGTAGTCCCTCAGGTATACCTGTTTGTTTAGCTGCTTCTTTCGTAATCACACCTAGCTGCTCACCTGGTTGAACTAGATTTGGCAACATCTGTTCCTTGACAGGAATTGCCTTCCATTTCCAGTGTGATTTTTTAGACCAAGCTAGTTTTTTATAATCAAATGGAAGATATCCAACTTGACTTCCGATAGAATCAACAATTTCATCTGTTAATTTATAATTAATGTATCCTGAAATCATCAAATAGTGGGAAGTTTTTTCCCAAATTTCTGGCTGAAATTCCTTGAGCCAATTGGCTTCCGCTTCTGCTTGAAGGTAATGTAATGTTTTATTAAGACCTGCTAGATGAAATAAGAGTTGCCAAGCTCCACCCACTTTTGGTAATTTTGTCGATCTACGTTGATCTAACCATAATATAGCAGAACGTAAAGGATTCTTTTCGGCATCAAGATTTACCATTGTTCCTCTTTGCGTTGTGATACTTACTGAAACAATAGAGTCTTTTTTTACTTTACCTTGACTAAATAGTTTTTCTGAGGACTCAGCCACACACTTCCAATAATACTCTGGATGCTGCTCAGCCCAACCAGATTCAGGAGAAAAATATGCAGGACTGAAAATCACTCTGGCAAAATCTATAAGATGACCTTTCCCATCAAATACAAGTGTTCGTACACTTTGAGTTCCAATATCTATTGTTAAAACGCTTTCATTCATGGATTGAATCCCCCTTTTTTATATCCCTAATCCTCCTCTGTGATAGAAGAGGGATAACCCCTAGATTGTAACATAAACTCTTTTTAATTATGTGGGCATACTTATTAGGTCATTTTAGTATTAAATCAGGACTGTAGTTATTTTTCCATATTTTATGGTAACGAGTTATTTCATCATTCCAATGTTCCTCATCCCAGTTTAGCACAGGTTGAATCTCTTCTTTTAAACGATTTATTATTTCTCTTCCTCCAGAAGGTAATAACATACCAATACGTACTCTTCGCAGTAATAGATCATCTAAATGAGAAATAGATTCATGTCGTGCTGCCCATCGAAGCTCTGACCATAATATATTCGTACTAGGTATAAATTCACAACCATTTTCTTCAATTTCTTCTATAAAACTATCCCATCTATTTCCGTAACGTCCGTATAACCGACGTGTCATAGATTCCCCTAAATGGGACTGGAGTATTGTATGATCTGTCATATTTTGTTGTGTATCCTGGATTTTATTATGATATTCATTAATATGGGTTATTTGTGGTTTTATTTTATCTAAGACTTCACGAGATAATAAATCGAAGGTGGTTAATTTCCCACCTGTTACTGTTAACAAACCGTGTTCTTCCCATATACAATGATCTCTTGATTCTTTAGAGGGATCTTTTTTGCCTGTATGAATGACTGGTCTTACACCAGCAAATGTTGATAAAATATCTTCAGCTTTTAGTTGAAACGAAGGAAACATATCATTAAGGGCTTCTAACAAGTATTTTCCTTCTTCAAAACTTATACTCGGTTCTACATTTAGAGAATCTTTATGATCAATATCTGTTGTTCCAACTAAGGTAACACCTTCCCATGGTAGTGCATAAATATAACGTCCATCTTCTGGATGCGTGAAGCTGATAGCCTGCGCTAGTGGTAGACGCCAATTCGGGATAATCAAGTGACTTCCACGTAAGGGACGCATTTTTGGTGTCTCACCTACCTGAGCTCGGAGTTGATCTACCCAGACCCCAGTTGCATTCACAACTATTTTCCCAAATACTTCTTTTGTTTTATTTGACATTATATCTTTCACTGTGACTCCGCGCACATGACCATTTTGATCTCGACATAGTTCTTCCACTGAGCAATAGTTTATTGCAGTGCCCCCTAGTAACTCTCCATCTTTTAACACTCTTAATACGAGCCTTGCATCATCTGTCCTTGCATCATAATATTGTAAACCTGTGCTTAGACCTGTTTGTTTAATTCCTGGCGCCATTTTGCTTATGTTCTCAGGATCATAACTACGATGATTTTTTCGATGTGCCATCATGTCATACAGGGTTAATCCTGCTTTTAACAAAATAGGGTCAAATCGATTTTCCTCATAAAAAGGCATTAAAATTCCAAGAGGCTCTACAAGACCATCACATTCACTGAGTAACTTTTCTCTTTCATGAACGGAATGCCAGGTGGTTTTCAATTGCCCTTGTTTTAAATAACGTAAACCACCATGTACTAGTTTACCTGAACGACTGGATGTTCCCCATGCAAAATCTTTTTTTTCTAAAAGTAAACAGCGGAGACCTTGACTAGCTGCTTTTCTCAAAATTCCGGCCCCAGTAATTCCTCCACCAATCACGATGACATCCCATGGTTCACTTAATTGATCCCAGACTTCTTCGCGGTTATTCATAATTAACACTCCTTTCGACTTATTATATTAGCTTATCGTTATTCATCCTTTGTTCAGGATCAAGCGTATGACAAAGAGAACGAATCATTTCCATGCCTAATTTCGTTTTTTCATTTTCAAGGTATTGTCGATGATCAGCTCCAACTCCGTGTTGATGACTTATCGTTCCACCATGTTTTACGATCGCTTCACTTGCAGCTTTTTTTAGTTTTTCCCAGCGACGTTTCGTTTCAGCGGGGTTATTACCTACACGGAAAAGATAGGTCGTATAAATGCTAGAGCCGTGTGGATAAATATGAGAGAGGTGAGTATAAGCAAATACATTTTCATTCATATCTTGTAACCCTTCTCTTAAAGCACTTTCTATGGATTGAACCGTTTCTGGCACTCTATTCCATGTTGTTGCTGTTTCTAATGTATCTACTGCATAACCTTCGTTCCATAAACTGTTGCGTAAATATGGAGAACGAAAGCGGTTTTTCACCCATTGATGCCCTGGTTTGGTACCTACAAGAACACCTTTGTATTTTTTAATAATACTTTGGGCTTGAATCAGTGAGGATCTCACACTTTTTTTACTTCCAGTAACCCCATAAACAAGCATACATTTTTGTTCATTTACACCGTTCATTTTCAACCATTTATCTAACAAAGCGAGTACTTTGCTTTCTCCTGCCATAGTTAAAGTAGAGATCGTTTCTTCTGGTAAGCTTAAGCGCATCATTGAAAGAGGAATACCGTATTGTGCAATTTGTCTAATGGCAGCCATGCCTTGCTCAGGAGTTGGGAAGAAAGCTGAATAAAACTGTTCCTTTTCTGGTAAGGGAGATATTTTAACTGTTGCTTTAGTAACTATGCCTAATCTACCTTCAGAGCCTAAAACAAATTCACGTAAATTAGGTCCTGCGGCCGATGCTGGTAAATTTGATATTTCTAAACTACCAACGGGTGTTTCCATTTCTCCACCAACAAATAGTTGTTCAATTCTCCCATATTTTAATGATTGTTGTCCTGCTGAACGTGTGACAATCCAACCCCCGAGAGTGGAATACTCAAATGACTGAGGAAAGTGTCCTAAAGTAAATCCTTTAGCTTGTAATGCTGCCTCGAGATCAGGTCCTTTAATACCTGCTTGAAATTGAGCAAGGCACCCGTCTTCATCTAAATCAAGTAATTTATTCATTCTACTTACATCTACTGTGATAGTAGGTTTGTCTCCTTCGAGTGCTGCTAAATGACCTACAACACTCGTACCTCCACCATAAGGAACAATATGTGCATCTATTTTTTTTGCAAATTGAAGCAACTCTCGCACTTCTTGTTCATTTAAAGGAAACGCTACACCATCAGGATAAGTTGGTATTGTGCCACTTCGAATGGCATTCCAGTCACCAAAACTTTGCCCAGCAGCATGACGAAGTCTTTCCAGTGGATCCGTGTTTATAAGATGATGTTCAGGTAAACGTGATGCAGGTACATTGTTAAGCGCTTTTTCTAATGATATATCTTTTGGTTTTTTACCAGGACCTAATTCATTTTCTAAAAATTTTTTTGCTGATTCAGGCAACTCAACATTTACAGATTCATCGCCCCAGCCATTCCATCTTCTCAATTTAATTCCCCCTTGGTTAATAAATATAAATGATTAAAGTAATCGCTTACAAAATCTATTTTGTAATACTTCTAGATCATCTTTTTAGCCTCTATGTCTGATCAGTAGAGTTGATAGCATTTTTCCATAACGTGATACTTTTTAACATATCTTCTTTTGTAATTTGTTCAGCTTGAGTCGCGTCCTTTGACATTGCTGCTGATAATAGACGTGTATAAAACAAGTGGGTAGCTTCTCGGTTTTGTTGATGAGAAAAATATAGTTGCCCCATATGTTCATAAATTTGAGAAAAACTATTAATTAACAGTACATAGATTGGATTTTCAGAAAGAACAGCTAATTGTTTTTGCAGTTCCCAATCAAATAATGTGAAACTGGTGGGATCATCTTCTAGTTCATCACTTTTAGCAAGGATGGCAATGACTTTCGCGGGGTTTTTTAAAACTGCGTCGCGAACAAATGCTGGTGCTAAAGAAGAGCGAACTTCAAGAAGGTGAACTACAAAATTTTCAGTTGGATGTTCCGTATTCGCGATAATATGCTCTAGTGTGTTTAGATTGCCTTCCTGCCAGAAATGATTCACTCGTGTGGGTTGTCCTTTACGAATGGTTAGCCACTTATCTCGTGCTAATCTTTGTAGGGATTCTCTTAATGTAGTACGAGCAATACCTAACTTGGATGATAGCTCTCTTTCTGGTGGAAGTGTACTTCCTGGTGGATATTGACCATTTAAAATCGCTTTCATTAATAGTTGATCTATAATTTGAGCAGGGTTAACAAAGGTTTGTTTTTTTTCCAAATGAAAAGCCTCCAGTATTTTTGAAATATTCTGAAATTTATTCTCCGGTTTATGGTCAGTCCTCTTTGAATCTGTGGTCATACCACAAATATATAACATTGACCTCTGTATGTAAAGGGGTAATCTAAAGAATGTAAGATCCCTATTTAATTAGATAACGTTGTAAAAACCACAACCATATGTAGTATAATGTAGTTTTATATAACATCTATCTACTGCAGGAGATTATACAATGAATTCTATTGTTGTCATTTTATTTTCAGTATTTTTGGTTCACTTATTACACGAGCTTGGTCATGCTTTTTTTGCAAAATTATTGAATGCTCAAGTGAATGAAATTTCAATTGGGGCAGGACCAATTATATATAGAAAGAGCACATTAACAATTAGACTCGGTTTCTTTTTAGGTGGTTATTGTAATTGGGAAGAAAAGGAACATCTAAAAGGTTTTCAAATAAGTTTAATTCACCTTGGAGGAATTATTTTTAATTTAGTAAGTGCCAGTATTGTTTTATTATTGATGTCTTCGTTTTCTATAGGTTACGGTTTTTTCCTCATTTTTGTTTTGTATTCCTATGCTTTAGTTATAATCAATGCGTTTCCATTTAAATTTGTATTAATTAAAAGTGATGGGTGGCAAGTATTGGAGGTAATCTATTTTTCGATTAAAAGTAGGTTTAATAAAGGTTGAAACCAACAACCAATTAAATCGTATTAAATTTGGGAACGTTTTAATGGAGATACAACCTATAATATTAACATTAGTAAATGAGGGACTAGACTTGAAACTTCAATCACTAGAATTAAATGGTAAAAAATCATTAGAATGGAAGAAGTTTAATAGCTTCAGAAGCCTTATTAACTATTCTTTCTTGTGATGCAGCAAAAGGGGTTTTAAAACTAAAACCAAAAGTAAGTGATATAGTGATGGTTACTGGGATGGGAACAATGGGGTTGTTAGCCGTTCATTTTTTGAAAAACTATTATAAAGTAAAGCAAGTAGATATAGTAGAACCAGACATATACAGGCATAAAGATGCACTATCTTTTGGGGTAACAAACATTTTTAAACCATCCGAATTTATTGGAAATATATATGATTTTGGGATCGAATGTTCAGCACGAAACAAGGCATTTGGAGTTTTACAAAAAGTGATAAAACACAAAGGTGAGATTTGTATCCTTTCTGATGGTAATAAAGAAGAATTTATATTGATGCCACTCACCTTACATAAAAGATATTTTTGAACACAAAATTACATATCTAGAACTTATAAAATGTTTTGAAGAGTTAAGTGTAGGGACAATCAGTCCTTTAAAAGTACTAGTAACCTATTAGAGGTTGTTTAAAAAGTTCAAAAAGAGAACAACCTTATTGGTGATGAAAACTGAACTTTTGGATTCTCACTATCAAATAATCAATGTAAATTTTACTCAAAATGAAGGAGCTGTTAGGATGTCAAATTTTCTAAACGATTTCCAAAACTCAGTAGGCAAAGTAGTAATTGGTAAAGATAGAGTGGTTGAATTATTGCTAATATCATTATTAAGTAAAGGTCACGTATTACTAGAAGATGTCCCTGGGACTGGGAAAACAAAATTAGCTAAAACATTTGCAACTCTTATAAATGGTTCATTCCAACGCATTCAATTTACACCAGATGTGCTTCCAAGTGATGTGACAGGAATACAATTTTTTAATCCAAAAGATCAGGAATTTCAATTAAGATTAGGTCCTGTTCATACTAATATTTTGTTAGCTGATGAAATAAACAGAGCTACACCAAGAACACAATCTAGCTTACTGGAAGCAATGGAGGAGAGGCAGGTTACGATTGATGGACAAACCTTTAAACTTCCTGAACCATACATAGTGTTTGCAACTCAAAACCCATCAGAATCACATGGAACTTTTCCATTACCAGATGCCCAGCTTGATCGATTTTTAATGGTGATTCCAGTAGGTTACCCTACATTTGATCAAGAAAAAGAAATGATGAACAGATATCGTATGGAAGACCCTCTCTCAGAAATTGAGGCTGTGATAGACATTGAGAAAATTACTAGTTTACAAGATGAAATTAAGAATGTAAAAATAACAGAAGATATTGAAACATATATGCTTGCGATTATTTATGCTACTCGTGAATCAGAACTAATTGAAACTGGAGTTAGTCCTCGAGGAACGTTAGCATTTATGCGAGCGATTCAAGCGAAGGCATTTTTGAACGGAAGAAATTATTGTTTGCCTGAAGATGTGATAGAATTAGCACCATATATTTTAAGCCACCGCCTTATGTTATCAACTGAAGGTATGTTAAAAAGCACTAAAAGCGAAATTATACGAGAAATTGTTCAATCTATTGAAGTTCCTGTTGAATCAGGGTCTACATTATCATGATGTGGAGAACAGAAGTTCATATTCCAGAAATATTTAAGCGCTCAATTTATATTTTGCCTATCTTATTTGTGTTAGAATATTTTTTGGTTTCATCGTTTATTTTAATATTATCTATTCTACTTTTAATTTGTATTTACACATTAGTTTACCATTATCTTTATAAAGTTCAGAATGATGTTCAACTTGTGAATCAGAAAAAAACGATTAAATTATTTCCTAATGAAGTAGCTACCATTCCAGTCAGCATTAAACATAGAGGGATTATTCCTTTTGTACAAGGAGACATTTCATTTCAATCTAGTAATTCTATAAAATGTGTAAATATAACTAAACTGTTAGATGATGATTTCAAATCGACCTATAAGTTTTCAATTTCATACCAATATAACTCAAAAAAATCT
The DNA here is from genome assembly GCF_010078385.1 of Chengkuizengella sediminis. Taxonomy (NCBI): domain Bacteria; kingdom Bacillati; phylum Bacillota; class Bacilli; order Caryophanales; family Paenibacillaceae; genus Chengkuizengella; species Chengkuizengella sediminis. The sequence goes on along the minus strand of NZ_SIJC01000005.1, from coordinate 185,740 downwards.
TATCCGATTGAAATTATTGCACAAAAACGTGGCATTGCAAGATTACAAAACATGGAAGTAAAAGCTTTTGATCCATTTTACATCGGTTATGCTTTTCTTTTTTATCAATCTAACTATCGAACAGAAGTACTGGTTTATCCAGAACCAAAACCCGTCGTTAACGTTCATTTTCTTGAGAAAATGAAGGGTGGGGATCATATAACTCGATATTCATTATTTGAGGATACTTCTCTCATTCGAGGTGCTAGAGAGTATGTACCGAATGATCCATTCTCTCGTATTCATTGGGGATTATCCGCCAAAAATAATATATTAATGACCAAAGAATTTGATCATACAAATTATATAAAATGGACATTTATTTTAAATGTATTGATAGATCATCCATCGTCGGTTAATAGCTTTTCACTAAACATGGAAAATGATATTAGTTATATAACTTTTATGTGCCAGTATGCACACAAACACGGTATTCCTTTTGAAATGTATGCAAATGTTGTTATGAACCATACGCAAACAGCGTTTCATTTAGAATCAGGAAAAGGAGAAAAACATCTATTAAGGGCAATGGAGATGCTTGCAAGAATATCCATAGGAAACATTACCATCAAACCAAAGCATTTTTATACATCTTTGAAAAAAAGGTTGGATGAAGATGCCATTATTATTTATTTTGGAGAACAAGGAAGAGCAACCACAGAGTTTTTGCACTCTTGGTTACTAGCTGGGAGTACGATCTTTAAAGTTGAGGAACAAGAAGAAACTGCTTATATAAAACCATTTGAAGCAAGGAGGGGCTCATTTGTTTAATTTCATTAAAAATCACCGCCTTCCTTGGTTAAACTACTTGTACGAGGCTTTTCTTGTGTATTTTGTATTTATTGTGTTTTCCATGTATGAAGATCAAGCACCGTTATTTATTCCTTTTCTTGTTACATATCTCATTGGAACAATCCCTATGGGATGGATGATTTATAAGAAAAATGGGGCGGTTACTTATTTACATCTATTGATTGCCGTACCATTTATATATATGACTGCAATGCTTTTTGATTTTTCTATTTTTATTTCAACTTTAATTGCAATCGTATCGATCTGGAGATTTTCATTTCATGTAAAAGAGGGAAGAATAGATAACTTTGAAAAACAGATATTCATTTCCATCTTTATCATACCTCTCTGTTTATTGTTGAATGCTAACTTTTCAATTGAACAAGTTTTTTATTTATTCTTTATACAAATTATATGTTTCCCATTGATTAGAAGAGAAAATATTAGAACAAAAGAAGGGAGGAAAGATAGTTATTTATGGGTGTTTTTGTCCTTAGTCAGCTTTTGCTTCTTTATTGCCTTCGGTATTTTTTTGATTTTCCCATTTTTATTAAAAGGATTCATCTACCTATCTTCTTTTATTATTGTCCATGTGTTTGGAAGGATTATGGAATGGCTTTTATCAATCGTTTCACAAAATGGAAGTGTTAATGAATTATTTTCCAAAACACATGGTGATGAAAGTAACGAACCTATTCCTATGTTTACTCAGGAAGCTATGGATTCAAATTCAATACTTGTAATCCTCGGTTATGTCGTAACAATCATCATCATCGGATTCATTTTATCGTATTTGTACAAACGTTTAAAAAATGTATCGATCTCTCCAAAACTTAGAAATTACTTATTACCAGTTGACTTTTATAGTGAGGAGGGGCCAGAGAGATTAGATTACGTCAGTCAAAAATACTCTTCCCACAACAATAAACTGATTCGAAAGAAAATGGATCGACTGGAACATGATTTAGCTAAGCATAGAAAAGGAAGGAAACCGTTCGAAACCATAGATAACTGGCTCACACGAATTAAAGTAGATGAAAATGAATCAAAAGAAATCATAGAAGTTTATAAGAGGGTAAGATATGGTGCAGAAGATATCAATAAACAAGATAAAAGTAGGTTTATACACTCTATAAAAAAAGTCAAAGGTAGTTTGAAAAAGTAATGAAACTAAACTTTCAACTCTTGCAAATGAAAATATTTCTCCAACAATGCGAGTTGATAATGTCAAAGCCCTTAGTTTTAATGATGAGGCTATGCCTAGTAATTTTTTTGGGAAAATTGAAATTGAAGTGAATTCAAATGGTATATTTGCAATAACACCTAAGTGATTCGTATACTGAAACCTAAAATTAAAAAAGGAGTAGATACATATGATAAACCAAGTTAAAATAGCAATTATTGCAGATATTCATGGAAATTCATGGGCTTTAGACGCTGTATTAGAAGATATAAATAAAAGAGGCGTCACTAATATCGTAAACTTGGGTGATAGCTTAACTGGTCCATTGGATCCTCGTGGGACTGCTGAAATACTTCAATTGCATAAAATCACATCTATTAAAGGCAATCAGGATAGACTTATCTTGAAACCTACTAAAGAATTCATAGAATCTAGTACTTATACATATGTAAAAGAACAGTTAACCTCAGACGACTTGTTATGGTTGGATCAACAGTCTGAAACATTAACATTGAGTGAAGATATCTTTCTATGTCATGGAACTCCGACTTCTGATGAAGCACATTTACTTGAGGAAGTTGCACAACATGGTGTTTTTCTTAGACATTCTGAAGAAATTGAGAAGGATGTAAAAGAAATAAAGGAATCCATAATTTGTTGTGCTCACAGCCATGTGCCAAGAACGGTTTATTTACCAACTGGACAAATTGTTTTAAATCCTGGGAGTGTAGGGATGCCAGCATACATAGATGACCAACCATATCCTCATCATATGGAGTCTGGAAATCCCCATGCAAATTATATAGTTTTAACTAAAAACAAAGGACCGTGGACTATCGAACATCTTGCAGTACCCTATAATTGGAATGCAGCGGCAGCAAGAGCAATAGAAAATGGCAGAGATGATTGGGCGAAATGGATTAAGCTAGGTCGTGTGTGACTTAAAGCAATAATCCTTTCAAGTTTTTACTTTATAAATAGAGGGAAATAACGGTCTTATTTCGTGAGACCATGAAAGTCCTCTATTTTTTTGTAATAGTTAAAATCTTCGATTAGACCACTATTTACCGTTATTTTGTATGGTAAGGTTGGTATTGGTATTCAAATTACCGAATGGACGTGGTGTGATCTTCATTGGTTTGTTTTATCAACCTCAATTTTTCTACTCTAGTTAATTTTTTGATTGCATATTCTTTTTTTAATGCATCTGATTTAGTATCACATTGTTCAAAATATACCATCTTCACTGGCAACCTTGCTCTAGTATATTTTGAAGCTTTTCCTTGATTGTGAACTTCAACTCTCTTATTCAAATCATTAGTATATCCAGTGTATAAGGTATTGTCTGAACATTTTAATATATAAACGTAAAACATAAGAACCACTCCGCTTAATTTTCTAGTTATTTACAAACTCGAAATCACCATATAACTACCAGTAATTAAAAGGATCACATAAGTGATAATACGAAAAGTACTTTGATCAATCCATTTAAATAAGAGCTGGCCAAACAATATACCTCCAATTACTGCTGGGATTGCTGCTAATGCTGAACTCCAAACTACTTGATTTGTTCCTCCAAAAATCATTTGCATGATGAGACTGATCAAATATATAAACAAATAATAACCTAATGTTGTACTGCGCAATGTTGTTTTGTCAGTTTTTACACCAGAAAAGTATAATAACAAGGGAGGACCTGGTACCCCGATACTAGTTGTAAGTAAACCAGAAATACCTCCTGTAAAGAAGTCCTTTAATCGAGTTTGTGTCATAGTGAATTTAAATATTAGAAGCAACGTTAAAACTAGAATCAAAATCCCGATCAATAATTTAAAAGTTTCTACATTAAAGGTTAAATACACGAATAGACCTGGAATAATGCCTATCGAACTCCCAAGGATTAACCTTGTTACTAGTGTTTTATTTATCTCATTCCTTACTTTATATATCATAAATATAGAGATAAAAAGAGAAAGAATGATATTGATTTGTATTGCTGTATGCACAGGATAGATTAAAAATAAAAAAGGTGTACCAAGAATAGAGAAACCAAAGCCTGTACTTGTTTGTAAGGATGTAGCAATAAATACGATACTAATTAAAATAATCCATTCCACGAGACGCCCAACTTTCAGTATATGATTTAAATTGAATTTTGTTCTTGTAAAAATTGTAAAAATAAATCTGCTGATTTTGTTTTCAAATTAGTAGAGTGTGTTATACATATAAATTCTCTTTCAATAGGATAATTTTTGAGTTGGATGGGTGTGATTGTGTTTAAAATGATTTCTTTTTGAATTGCTGATTTTGAAATAATCGAAATCCCTAATCCAGCTTCTACTGATTCTTTTATGATTTGAGATGTACCGAATTCCATGACTGATTTGGGTGAGTATTGAAAATAAGCAAATACTTTATCTGCTGTATTTCTAGTCCCTGAACCTGATTTTCTTAAAATCCATTGTTCGTTATGCAGCTGTTCAAATTCAACTTCCTTTTGATGTGCTAATGGGTGTTTAGAAGATACTATTACAACTAATTCATCTTTTGATAATGTAAATGTTTCTAACTCAGTAAAATCAATATGATCTTCTACGATACCAAGTTCTATTTCATGGTTGATAACATGATTAACGATATCTTGTGAATTTTTTATTGTAATATTAGGAATAACCATCGCGTGTTTTTCAGTGAACCGTGAAATGATTTTAGGTAAGAGATACTCTCCAAATGTATAACCAGAGCCAATATGAAGGGGTCCGCTAGGGATAAGTTTTAAATCATCCATTAGTCTCTGAATGTGAGCATATTGATTTATAATACTCTTAGCATGAAAATATAAAATTTCACCTGCTTTTGTTAATCTGACAAATTTATTTGTACGCTCAAATAATTTAATACCGAATTTTTCTTCTAGTGTTTTTACATGGATACTTACTGCAGATTGAGTTAGATGTAGTTCTTCAGCTGCTCGGGTAAAGTTTTTCTTTTCAGCTACAGCAATAAAAATATGCAAATGGTGGTCCACACTTTTCACATCCTTCATTTTATCATTAATATTACTCATTATAGATATAAAAATAATAAATTTTACAAATGATACGATTAAAATTACCCTTAGTATACACAAAAAACAAAAAAATTGAAATCATGAAAAGGAGAAGGAGTTATGAATCTAAATCGTTTTCCTAGAAATATATATACTGAATATAAAACCCCGATTCAACCATTGCGTCATATACGTTAAAAGGGATGATTTACTTGCAGATACTTTGATAACAACTGGAGCTGTTCAATCTAACCATTGTAGGTTAACTCTTGCCGCTGCTGTGAAAGAAGGACTTCGTTGCAGATTGCTTTTTGAAGAAAGAAATCGTAAATATGATCCGAATGGGAATGGTAATCATTTTTTGAACAGATTGATGGGGGTTGAGAAAAAAAGATAGTTCCGAACTAACATTAATATAATTTAACGAAGAAGTGAATTTTTTACTTTAAAAAAATAGAAACTTTCTCCAACAAATATCGTTTATTATTATAAAAGGTAGTCATAGTTTAATAGAGATGAATATGAGGTGTCCCATGAAAGATGTTTTGAAAATTGCTGAAAAGGTTGCAGTGGATGCAATTCTCAGCGCAGGAAGAGTAGCTCGTCAGAAATTCAATCGGGATGATGTCATGGTTGAAGAAAAAGGATCAAATGGTGATGTAGTAACCGAAGTGGATTATTTAGCTGAAAAAGTAATATTATATAAAATTCAAGAGCATTTTCCAAACCATCAAATAAGAAGTGAAGAAAAAGGGTGGTCAGGTATTGAAGGTGAGTGGTTATGGTTAGTAGATCCACTTGATGGTACGAACAACTTCGCTATTGGTTTGCCGATATTTGGTGTCGCCATTACACTATTGTATAAAAAAGAACCTGTATTAGGGGTTATTTATGATTCAATGGTAGATAAGATATATATGGCTGAAATAAATAAAGGGGCCATTTGTGAAGATAAATTTATTCATGTTAAATCTTCTTCATCCATTGAAAAAATGACGGTGGGTTGGATCCAAGGACATGTTGTCCAAAATAATCCAGAAGCCATGAGATTAAAACAGTTCCTTGATTTAAAGTTTAAAAGAACGCTTAGTTTGTGGGCACCATCCATACTTTGGGCCATGTTAGCTAGAGGAGATATTGATGGTATTATTCTTTATAATTCCGAAGGTGACGATCTTTATGGAGGTCTACTTCTAGCAAAAGAAGCTGGGGCAATTATAATGGATTTTGAAGGGAATTCATTTGAGGGTATGAATTCTGAACCTTACATTATTGCTTGCCATCCAGATCATAAAGAGAAGTTTATAGAGATCGTAAAGGACGGACTATTATGAAAATATCGGGAATTAATCATTTATTGTTTTCGGTTTCAAATTTAGATAAATCGATTGATTTTTATAAGAGCGTATTTGGTGCAAAACCATTGGTGAAGGGAAGAAAACTTGCGTATTTTGATTTGAATGGTTTATGGTTAGCTATAAATGAAGAATCAGATATTCCAAGAAATGAAATACAACAATCGTATACACATATCGCTTTTTCAATAAAAGAAGAAGATTTTGAAGAAACTTTAAATAGATTAAAACAATTAAATGTACATATACTTCCAGGTCGTGAAAGAGATGAAAAAGATAAACGTTCTATCTATTTTACAGATCCAGACGGACATAAGTTTGAATTTCATACTGGAACGTTAAATGATAGATTGGAATACTATAAGCAAGAAAAACATCACATGATTTTTTATGATGAATCATGATTACTTAAACAAATATATGCAAACCCCCAACAAGCGTCTGTTGGGGGTTTGAGGGAACTTTCATATTGGTCTATGTTTAGTATGTTTTAACACAATAAATTTGTTGGGGTTGTAAAATTTAAGTATAAAATAAAAATACCAATATAATTACCCTAGTAATTCTAGAATTGAAATAACGAAATTAAAAAAGTTAACAAAAAATTCAATCCAATCAAAATCCATGTTTATAACCTCCTTTGACTAAATGATAGATTTTCCCCTAAAACAAATTGTGCCTGTACATAATTATACAATATTTTGAAAATTTTTCAAATAATTTAAATATTCCAAAAATAATTACAATTTATATATAATATACCTATCATACATATGTTACTTTGTTTTGAACTATAATTTTTTGAAACAAATAAGATAATGTGGTTCTTCATAATTTCGATCAAGGTATAGAGTATAGTAAAGTGTAATCTTAAATATACTTGAACAATCATGTTGATTATGTTTATGATTAGATTAAAAGCTTTTTCAAAATGTAAATGAAAGGGATTGATTTAATGGCCAGAACACCTTCAAATATGATTCCACTAAAATCAAATGCACCAGCTTTTAGTTTATTAGAACCATTAACTGGTAATCAACGTACTTTAGAAGAATTAAAGTCGGATACTGCAACGGTTATTATGTTTATTTGTAACCATTGCCCGTTTGTTAAACATGTGCAGGATGAGTTGGTGAATTTAGCAAATGATTACATTCCAAAGGGGATTTCTTTCATTGCAATCAGTTCGAATGATGTAGAGAATTATCCAGATGATTCACCAGAAAAAATGAAGGAGGATGCTGAGCGACTTCAATATCCTTTTCCTTATCTATATGATGAGACGCAGGAAGTAGCAAAATCGTATGAAGCTGCTTGTACTCCTGATTTTTACATTTATGATGGAAACTTGACTTGTATATATAGAGGTCAACTAGATGATTCTCGTCCTGGAAATGGTAAACCAGTGACAGGAGTAGATATTCGAAAAGCATTAGATCAAATTTTAATTGGAGAATCAGTGGATAGCAACCAAATACCAAGTATTGGTTGTAATATTAAATGGATAGAGTAATCAATGGAAGAAATCTCAGAAAAACGATTTATAAATATATTGAATGAACAAAGAGAATTTGCACTTTTTATTTATACGCCAATGTGTGGAACCTGTAAACTCTCTGAACGAATGTTAAATATCACAGTTCAAATGAACATAAACAAAACAATTTATAAAAGCAATATAAACTATTTACCACATGTAACAAACACTTATGAAATTACAAGTGTTCCATGTTTACTCTTATTTAAAAATAGAATATTGTTTAAAAAAGAATATTCTATGAATTCAGTAGATCATTTGTATCAAATATTAAAATAAGCTGCCAGACATGAAGGTCATTCATATCTGGCAGCTTTTTTATCAAATTCTACATTTACCCCTGCTTAGTTCACATATTTGACGTACTAGTGCGATCAAATCCGGTTCGTTTTTTCATTTATCTCCGCTCCAAATTTTAATGTTTTCACATTTCAACATGATTGCATAGCTCTGAATATAGAACATATACGGTTGTTATTATGGCTTAAAAGTTTGTAAATACAATGTAAACAAAGTGTAAAACTGATGTTAAAACAATATCCTCAAAGTCAGAATATACTGTAAATATATAAATTTATGCACTTTTTTTTATGTTACTAGAGGAGGGTACTCACATGAGAAATAAATACAAGAACATAATTTTGAGTTTAACATTTATTTTGTATCCTATTATTTATATTGTATTTCCAACTGATAGAACGAACGAAGTCATTGTTGCAATTTTAGATACGGGTGTTGACGATTCTCATCCTTTAATCAATACTCAAATGCTGGAAGGATATGATTTCATAGATTTTGATTCACAACCTGAAGATTTAGTGGGTCATGGAACACATGTGGCTGGGATTATAGTTACAAATGCTCCGAATGTTAAAATTTTGCCAATTCGTGTAATATCAGATAAGGATGAAGTACAAAATACTTATTTAGGTATCATTTATGCTGTTATGAATGGAGCCGATATCATAAACATGAGTTATGCTGAATCATATAGTCTTCTAACTGATTTAGCTATAAAATATGGTCAATCAAAAGGTGTTATTTTTGTAGCATCCTCGGGAAATCAGGGCATTGAAACTGTATTTTACCCAGCAAAATATTCGGGAGTATATAGTATTTCAGGATATGACCAGAACAATAAAATGATATTTGGGAATTATGGTGAATTGGTATCCTATATAGCGCCAGGAATCAACATTAGAAGTGCTGATCTGAATGGAGGATATGTTGAAAAATCTGGTACTAGTATGTCGGCTGCCTATGTATCCGGTGTGATTGCTTATTTGAAATCAAATGAACCCAGTTTACAAAATGAGGAACTAACAGATCAATTAAATGTAATATCAAAGATTGTTACAACAAAGAATATTAATGAGGGTCAAATATCAGAATACAGCCTAATAGATTATAAGAACGTAATAGATCATTTTGTCAACGAGCTAGCTACAAATTCGATGTATACTGATTAAAATAAATCAACAAGTGGTGATTTTATATCTTTTATGATAAATTTAGATAAGTACTAATTCTACTTTAAGGGAGATGGAAACACTTCTTTAAGGTTCTTTTGTATTTAATCACATCCATGAGCTGACAACTTGAGATTCTGACTACGTTAAATACTTGCCAATCATCGAGTTTTCTTTAGCAGTAGTTTTTGTGGTAAAAAAGATGTATATAATTGGTATTTGAGGATGACGATAGTAAGGAGGATTGAAATTGTTTGATCCAACGATTTTTGACAATATTAAAGTAGTATTGGAAGGGATTGTGTATGACTTAGATCTTGAAGAAATAATTCAAATTACAGACCGTAAAGATCAAGTTGATTTAGCTTCCATGTCTAGAATGTATTCCATACAATTTTCAAATAAACAAAATAAAAAAATAAGTGCTCAATGTAGTTTATCAACAAGTGTAGAGGATTTAAGTATGGAAATATTAGAACATGATGTGCACCAGCCTGGATGTAAACTTGAGGTTAATTTTGTTATAGATTTTGTTGGTCAATCCATTGATGCAGTAAGTAATCAAGCGCAAATAATAGAAAAGACATTACAAAAAATATGGGATAACAGACCTCATATCACACAAAAGTTTAGTTTTGAATCCAATCAGGAGGTATCAGGGGTTTTGATTCAAAATGAGATTAAATTGGATTTCAAAAGAAAAATTAATGAAAATCAATTGTCAGATTTAGAGGTTTTAATCGATCAGGTGATTTTATCATTAAATACATTAAATGATAAAGTGAATTAGTATACATAAAAAATATTGGAGGATTGTTTAGTGGATGCGAAACCAGTTCATTTATCTCGAACTTATATGACAGAGCTTATTTTCCCACAGGACACTAATTATCATGGAACTGTTTTTGGGGGATTAGTTATGCAATACATCGACAAAGTTGCTTCTATAGCAAGTATGAGGCATTGTAGAAAAACCATTGTAACAGCATCAAGTGATACTTTAGATTTTTTAGCTCCTGCAAAGCTAAGTGAGGCTTTAGTTTTAGAGGCTTTTGTAACTTGGACACATCGAAGTTCAATGGAGGTATATGTTAAGGTTCAATCTGAGGATTTATTAACAGGTGAATTTAAAAAAACAGCGACTTCTTTTTTAACTTTTGTTGCTGTAGATGAAAATGGAAAGGCTGTTCCTGTGCCACAAGTTATTCCTGAAACAGATGAGGAAAGGACATTATTTGAATCTGCTCCAGAACGTTATGAAATGAGAAAACAAAGAATGAAGAAAGAGAAAATTTATTGAATATTTATGTATGTAGAAAAAAGCGACGAAAAGGGATTCGACATCTTAGAGAAGCTCCGATTGGAGCTTTTTTTATATGAAAATATTATACTTCTGGCTATTCAAAAAAACACTTATAAATGTATAAAAATTCATTGAAAAATGTGTTTTTTTAAAGTATAATTTAGTTAGTTACAACTAACGATATAATTAATTATACATTTATTCATAATAATAACGAATTATTATGTTTTGTTTTTAGGAATGAAGGGAGTAGATCATAATTGAAATATAATTACAACGAAGCATTGGATTACTCATATAGTAGAAGAGAAATTTTGAAAGCTAGAAATGAATTTACCAACTGGAGATATTGGTTCTCAGATTCAAAAGTAGAAACAAATTTAGAATCATCTATTGTAGGAGATGTTTTGGAAATTAATAAAGTCACCCCGAAGAGGTTAAATTCAATGATTTTTCAAAACATTAAGATGAACCCTATAAATAAAGAATTGAAATTCAGTATATGGTTAAAATCTGATCATCCTCATACTGCAACAATAAAAATACAAAACATAAATGGTAGTGAAGGTAATACCTTGGAATCTTTTAAAGTAACTAGAGAGTGGAGTTACTATAAAGTTTCAAATAAGTTTATAAAATATAGTGACATGGTTACAGTGATAATCTGGCCAGGTGGTTTTAATGGAACAACCGACCCTGTTTATGCTTGGGGTGCTAGTTTAGTAGAGATATAAAATATAAAATACGAATAAAGTAAAAAAGGGTTTTTGTAAAATAGTAGAATTATCGAAAGTCGGTATCCTTTATCTTATATTGGAATTCGGCTTTTTTTCTTATATATTTTTGTCTTGCAAATAACCCCCTATGGGGGATATAGTGAACATGAGGTGATAAAAATGTCAGATCATCATAAACATCGAAAAAGCATAGTGAATCGGTTAGCCAGGATTGAAGGGCATGTTCGTTCTGTAAAAGAAATGGCAGGTACAGGTAGGGATTGTGGAGATTTGCTCATTCAGCTTGCAGCCATACGATCTGCTTTAGATAATTGTGGGAAATTAATTTTAAAAGATCATTTAGAAGGGTGTGTCGTAGAAGCAATTAAAGAAGGTGATGAAAAAGTTATTGAAAAATTAAACGATGCGATTGATAAATTTATACGTTAGGGAGGAAAGAATTTTTTATGGAACATCCTTTAGGTTCATCCCAAACCAATAAGCAAGTTATTAAATTCATATTGGTATTAGCCTTACCAGCAGTGATTGAAAATTTTTTTCAAACCATCCTTGGATTTATAGATACTCTGTTTGTTTCTCAATTAGGCTTAATACAAGTGTCAGCAGTAGGTGTAACTAATGCCATATTAGCTATATACTTTGCTGTATTTATGTCGCTAGGGGTAGCAACAAATGTTTTTGTTGCTAAAAATATTGGGGCAGGAGATAAAGACAAAGCGAGTCAAATTGGACAACAGGCTATTATTTTATCTGCCATTGTAGGAGTTTTGTTTGGGATCATCTCTATCTTTTTTGCTGAACCACTTCTGAAACTTATGGGTGTAGAAAAAGATGTTCTTTCCCATGCTTATACTTATTTTCGCATAGTAGCTATCCCATCTATTTTGATTTCATTGATGTTTGTCCTAAGTAGTATTTTAAGAGGGACAGGAGATTCAAAAACACCGATGAAAGTTAGTATTGTGGCAAACCTATTGAATATCATATTAGATTATATACTTATTTTTGGTTTTTTCTTCATCCCTTCTTTTGGTTTAGCAGGAGCAGCTTGGGCAACAGTTCTATCTAGATTTATTGGAGTTATTGGACTATCTATCTATATATTTAAATCAAAATCCATCCAAATTAAAAAAGATAATTGGAAGATTGATAAGAAATCACAACTAAAATTAATGAGACTAGGCACACCTGCTGCTGGAGAAAGACTTGTGATGAGAGTAGGACAAGTGCTTTACTTTGGAATGATTATTGCAATTGGAACCAATACCTTTGCTGCTCATCAAATTGCAGGAAATATAGAGATTTTCTCTTATATGATTGGATACGGATTTGCGACAGCCGCCACCACTCTTGTAGGGCAGAAACTAGGTGAAAATGATTATGATGGAGCAAAAAAATATGCAAGTATGTCAATGATCCTAGGAACAGTTTGTATGACTATATTTGGTATCTTGTTATTTTTCTTAGGAAACTGGGCTGCATCTTTTTTTACCAGTGATCTTGATGTTATTAAGCAAATTGCACTTGCACTAAAGATTGATGCTTTCATTCAACCCGTTCTTGCAATTGTTCTTATTTTAACGGGAATTTATCAAGGGGGAGAAAACACAAAATTCCCGATGTATATTACGGCAATTGGAATGTGGCTAATAAGAACAATTGGGGTTTACTTTTTAGGGATTTACCTTGGATGGGGAATTGCTGGAATTTGGATAGCTATAGGACTTGATAACTTATTTAGAGCTATTTGCCTTTGGGTTCGTTATAAAAATAATGGATGGATAAAGAACATATAAATATATATGGTCTAAAAAATTTAAAACGAAAAGGATTCACTTCTAATTTTTCATTAATTGTAAAATTAAACTAATTAGTAATCCTATTATTAATTTACCTTGGTCTTATTTTATAAAATCTATCCTTTTATCGTATAAACTTTACATTTAATGATTGTTAGTGTAAACTAACTATAAGCTGATTTTTCTTACCCTTTTGTTAAGAGTCGTCGAGGTCTTTCCATCGCCTTTTTCCTCACGGCTCTTTTGCATTCCAAAATTGTTCTTAATACTTTTACTGAACCTCTTACTTAAACCCTCAATTTCATCTTTCTTTACAATTTGATCAATCCAATGTTTAGAATGTAAGAATCAGTATTTCCACACCGATCGTGGAAATGAATTTAAAAACAAATTGATAGGTGGGGCATTAGAGACATGTGATATTAAACAAATTAATTCTATGCTGAAATAAAAAAGTAGGAAAGAATTCGTTCATGAAAATATCATTTAATGAATGCAAAGTTGATATGAATGAAGTATAAGAATTAAAAGAACCCTAATCCCAAGGCAATCTGAGTTTAGGGTTACAAATGATGACTCTTATATCCAAAGATAAAGGGGTTTTAGAAGATAGAATTAATCAAATTCTTTCTTTATTTTACTTCCTCTATTAAGGTGATTAGCCTCCATTTTCAATTTTAACATCATCTACTCCAGCCTCTACCAAGCTAGGGCTGCCAGCATCTGCCGCTTCGAATTGAAGATGAACATCCTCTCCAGCATAAGACGAGAGATCAAGAGATTGGTTCGACCATGCTGCATCCTGATCGCTTGAAGTTCCTAATTCTTCAAATAAAGTTACAACACTTCCATTTGAGCGAACGAGATTCAAACGGAAGAAATCATCATTAGACGCGTTAGAGTCATGGCTGAAGTAATAAGAGAAAGTTAATGTAAGCGAGCCATCAGCTGGTAATGAAATTGCTGATGATTGAATAGAAGTAACTCCATTATCAACATCGTTACTATCTGCAGAAGACCCTTGACTACTTGCTCCTGTAACAAGATCAAATTTTCCACTGGTTGTTCTTCCTAGCTGTTTCGCTCCATTAGAACGTGTGGATTTAGGATTCGCTCGTTCCCAATTTCCTGATGTCGCGGTATCACTTCCGTTTGGATCTGCAGTCCAACCTTTATCCGTTTCAAAATCATCTTCAAATACTACAGTTGGATCTGGACCGGGACCAGGGACATCCCCCCCACTTACTGCAGCAAATGCATTAATTCTTCCATGCGTCCAGTCGCTACCTGTACCTGGAATAGGGTCTGCTGTACTTTCAATTCTATCGCGGATTTCAACATTTGATAATCCTTGGGATGCAAGTAGAGCTGCTAAACCAGCAGTATGTGGAGAAGCCATTGATGTTCCATTATATGAAACGTAACCTCCACCAAGTTGTGTAGAAATAATATCTACACCAGGTGCAGCTACATCTACCCAAGACCCATAAGTAGAAAACCATGCTTTAGCATCGTTGGAATCCGTCGCAGCAACTGCCAACGAATTTTCGTAATAAGCTGGGTAATGTGGACTAGTAGTTCCTGCATTACCAGCAGCACATACAACAACAACTCCTGCATTCCAAGCATAGTTAACAGCATCTTCAACTGCTGCAGAAGGAGCAGTACTTCCTAGACTTAAGTTAATTACATCTGCACCATTATCAGCAGCATAAGTAATTCCATCAGCAACGCCTTGATTTGTTCCTGAACCAGAAGCGTTCAGTACGCGTACACCCATGATCGTTACATTTGGAGCGACACCAGCAACACCTATTCCGTTATTGGTAATTGCTCCTACTGTTCCAGCCACATGTGTACCATGACCATGCTCATCGGCAGGGTTACTATCATTATCGATGAAGTCATATCCTCGAACTACTCTACCTGCTAAATCTTCATGATCTTCTTGAACACCTGTGTCAATGACTGCAACGACAACAGATGAGCTACCTTGTGTGATGTCCCAAGCTGCTTCTGCACTCATGATTTGAGGACCGTATTGGTCGCTTGCATAAAGTGGATCGTTTGGAGTAAATAGAGCGTAGTATTCAATAATAGGTTCTGCATATTCTACATCTGCTCTGTTTTTATATTGTTTCAAGGCTTTTTCTACAGATTTTCCTTTGACTTTTATAACTTCAAAACCAATTTGTTCATTTTTCTTTAAGACTTCTGCTTTTTCTTCTTGATGAATTCGTTTTTTCATCTCATTGGAAGTTTTATCTTTGAACTTTACGATGATTGTACTTTCTTCTGAAGTAGTCTCAGCTGAACTAGTAATTGAAAAAGAGAAAATTAGTGAAATTGCCATAAAAACAGAAAAAAATCTTTTTAAATTCATTACTTACCCTCCGATATAGTTTTTTTGTTATAAAAGCCATCTGGAAAAGGCTACTTATTTACCTTAACCAACCCCTATTTGACACTTTTACAAAATATTAATAAAAATGTTATATTATTACACAATTTTAATTAATAATTCAATATATGACCCAACCAAAGGTTGAAAAACAACAGACGGACATTTGCAAGGATCATACTATTGAAATAGATTCTGAGTGATATATGAAGATATAAGAGGGAAGAAGAAAGATATAGATGACTTCACGAAAAAAAGGTTTTAAGAACGGAAAAAAACCTAATCCCAAAGCATTCTGAGATTAGGGTGAAAAGCTTTCTTTATTCTACTTCATCTATTTGATTAGCGTACATTTTCGATTTTGACATCATCTACCCCAGCCTCTACCAAGCTAGGACTGTCAGCATCTGCCGCTTCGAATTGAAGATGAACATCCTCTCCAGCATAAGACGAGAGATCAAGAGATTGATTTGACCATACTGCATCTTGATCGCTGGAAGTACCTGACTTCTCAAATAAAGTGACAACGCTTCCATTTGAGTGAACGAGATTCACACGGAAGAAATCATCATTAGAGGCGTTAGAGTCATGACTGAAATAATAAGAGAAAGATAATGTAATTGAGCCATCAGCTGGTAAAGAAATTGCTGATGATTGAATAGAAGTGACTCCATTATCAATATCGTTACTATCTGCGGAAGACCCTCGACTACTTGCTCCTGTAACAAGATCAAATTTTCCACTGGTTGTTGTTCCTAGCTGTTTCGCCCCATTAGAACGTGTAGATTTTGGATTAGCACGTTCCCAATTTCCTGTTGTAGCTGTATCACTTCCATTAGGATCTGAGATCCAACCTTTATCCGTTTCAAAATCATCTTCAAATACAATCTCAGTATTTCCTCCACCATCACCACCACAATATTGTGCTGCTTTGCCAATAACATCATATGGACAGTCCGCTTTATCGGTTAAGTATACTATAGCATCACGGTTTCGCTCAGTCTCTCTCTGAATCACTTCATCTGGCGGATAAAATCCTGGATTGGATGATGTAGGATACATTTCATACGTAAATGACATGATTTTATGTTCCCCATAAGTCCAATCTGTCATATCCCCATCGGTTATATATAATTCACTAGACTGCTGAGGAGTATATCCATTCATATTAGCCATCTGATTAGCTAACGTTACCATAACATCATGATCATCCTGTGTCATATCACTCGGTACATCCGTATAAGTGTAACCATATGGATATAATATTAATTCTCCATAGGTATGGAAACTTACTGCTGTTGTAATTTGCATCTTACCATCGATAATTCTACTCTCAACAAAATTTTTCAAGGCATTTGTTTCCGGAGCTGAAAAAGGACTACTTCCACGGTATGTATCACTACTTGTATTACCGCTTGATCCTCCACAACATCCCCAATTGTATCCATAATTTCGATTCAAATCTGTACCTACATAACTAGAACCACTATTAATTTGGCGATTTTTACGCCAGAAATCATAACTTCCATTCCTTACATCATATTCTCCACCATCAGCATTTAAGTTAAATACAAGATAAATCTCTCTATTATCCACTAAGTTAGTAATTTCTGCATCCGTTCCATACTGATCTGTGAACAGATCCATTAAATACAATGTCATTTCTACGGTTAAGTGTTCACGAGCATGATGAAGACCAACGTATAATACCTCTGCTTCATCTTCATCTACCGATGGATTATCACTAATTTTAACAACCCATAGATCCCTACCTTCGTAAGTTTGACCAATACTAAATTTTTCAAGGATATTTGGATGGTCTATTGCAGCTTGATCAATCTCATCTACCATCTCTCCATAATTGTGATAGTTAGCATCCGAATTAGGGAAATCTAAGGCATCCATTTGATCAGGAATTTCTTCAGTTAGTGGAAAATTTAATTTCTTTAAATCCTTAACTTCTGTAGGGTGTGCGATAACAATGACATGATTTTCACCAATTTCTTCGATTACGACACCCGTTCTAGCAATTTCACTTCGTTGTTCCTTGGTAGATACATTATCGATTCGGAATGTTATTCGTTTTTCTGCATCCTTCTTTTGCACCTCTGAATTTGCATCAACAACTGTAAAGATGGGTGTAATGAGTGGTGTTGCAACTAAACACACCATTAACATTACTGAAAAACATAAACGATAACCTTTAAATAACTTCATTTTATTCCTCCTTCTAGTGAATTCTCAACATCATATTCCCCATATATTATATTTATGAATATTTATGGAAGAGTAGCTATTTACATTCAAAAGGGTAAAACCTGCCACTTCAACCAAGTTATCAATTTTAAAAAATGGAGGATTTCCAATTGAAAGAGGACTTCTTAATAAGAAGCCCTCCTAATTTATTATTTTTATATGAAAGAGATCGTTGTAATAAAAAGACCAAATAGGAATATCAATACCATTAATGCTACGAATATAATTATAACAGTTAGTAGTGATTTCCATGCTGAAAATTGAAGAGCTTCTCCAAAACATTTAAGGAAGATAATAAACTCCCAAATTCCCAACGTAATTTGTATAAACCCAAAAAATAGTAGAGTCATTAATAAGACAGGATCATTATCAATTTTTGGTGTTAAAAGAGTAAAGTTTTCAATCCCAAACAAAAATAACATAGGAATCCAAGTGAAAACCAAAATATAAATACTTGGTATAAGTGAATGAGATAAAGCGTATCGAATTCGAGTATTATCTCCTTCTCCACCTAACCATGTTCCTACCCAACGTAAAATGGATGGGGCAATAAAATATGTTATTAATGCACCTATAATAGTTAAAAATAAACATAGGGTAAGGATTGAGACCATATTTGTAGCAAAGTCATCACCGATATAACTTGTTGATGCTCTGTTTAACGTAGTGGAAATTGTTCCGATATAAATTAATAAAAATGTGTGTTTTGGTTTTCTTTCAAATACTTCCTTCATCGTTGCTCGTGGTTTCAACCAAATAGAAACCCATGGATTAAAATTCATTTGTATTCACTCCAAGTCTTATGTGTATAGTAATTGCGCATTTTTATATTCGACAAATGATGTGAAATACCTGTTTTAAAAATTAATAGATTTAATATATGATTTAATCATAGACAGAATAGTAACATTTCTTTATAATGAATTTGATGTTTAAACAATTGAATACTATTGAAATTGGTGGAACGTTGATTCGTTCCTTAATAGGGAAGAACGGTTTAAATCCGTCACGGTCCCGCCACTGTAATTGGAGAGTAGACTTAAGCCACTATAATAATGGGAAGGCTTAAGTAACTGAATCAAACATTCAGTACATACGATGATCCATTAGTCAGGAGACCTGCCATTTTCTGTAACACTAATATGAACCTACGAGGATAGGGAGGTGTATAATGAGACTGGTAGATTTTTGTTCCATTCCAGAGATAATTTAGCACTTTCTACGATTTAATTGTAGAAGTGCTTTTTTTGTATTAAATGAATGTTGGATTAATCCAATTAGTGGTAGTTTATATATTTTCGAATATGATCTTAAAGAATAACTTAAGCATAACGATTTATAGAAGTGACTTAAACAACAATTACGTTTAAATAAAGGAGGAATGTGAGATGAAAGGTAAACTATTAGTTATCGGATTTGGTCCAGGTAGTTTTGAGCATATCACAAAAAGAGCACGTGAAGCGATACAAGAAAGTGATGTCATTATTGGATACAACACGTACGTTGATTTAATTCGTGATTTGCTCATAAATCAAGAAATCGTTAGAACAGGTATGACGGAAGAAGTAAGTCGTGCACAGGAAGCGGTAAAACAAGCAGAGGCTGGTAAAAAAGTAGCGGTTATTTCCAGTGGGGATGCAGGAGTTTATGGTATGGCTGGACTGATTTATGAAGTTTTAATAGAAAAAGGTTGGAATGAAACAGAAGGTGTAGGAGTTGAAGTCATCCCAGGTATTTCCGCCATTAATTCCTGTGCTTCATTATTAGGTGCTCCGATTATGCACGATGCTTGTACGATTAGTTTAAGTGACCATTTAACACCATGGGAACGAATTGAAAAACGAATAGATGCAGCAGGATCTGCGGATTTTGTCATCGCTTTATATAATCCTAGAAGTGGAAGAAGAACGAGACAAATTATTGAAGCACAAAACATATTATTAAAATATCGTGCTCCTAATACCCCTGTAGGTTTAGTGAAAAGTGCTTATCGTGATCGTGAATATGTGCAGATAACTACTTTAGAAAAAATGTTAGAGTTTGATATTGGTATGTTAACAACCGTTATTATCGGAAATTCTACTACATTTTTATATGATGGGAAAATGATTACACCAAGAGGTTATCAAAGAAAATACACATTGGATCGTAATGAACAACAGCTTAAACCACATGAGCGATTAAAAAAAGAAAATGAACCCTGGTCTTTAACACAGGAACAAGCTTTATATCCTTCAGAAAACGATAATCTATCATTAGAAGAAAAACAAAAGGAGGGAACAGCTCCTCTAACTTTAGCGACTGAGGCCTTACGGACTTTGCAGCAAAATCAAGAAATAGAAATTGCCCCAATTTTAAACAAAGAAGATGCTAAGGTGGAGAAAGCTGTTTTTCAACAGGAATCGATTTTAGAATTTGCAATAAGCTCAGGGATCGCAAACAAGAAATTTACGGCTAAACAAATGAAGCTGATTGCAGAAATCGCTGATGAAAAAGGAGAAATAGAATATACACCACACCATCAAATTCTACTACGAGTACCTACCAGTCACCCAGATAGGGTAACAAATCGCTTGAAAAATGAAGGGCTGTTGCTAGCTCCCATCGGGGATGTAGCTCAAGTGAAAGCATGTGATTTCTGTGATGAGGAAAAGGATGAATCTATTCCATATGTAAATGAGATACATAAACGTATTGATGGTTTAAAAACACCTAAAGAAATAAAAATTGGTTTTAACGGGTGTGCGATGGCTTGTTATGGCGCAGTCAAAGAAGATATTGGAATTGTGTTCCGCAAAGGTAAGTTTGATTTGTTTTTAGGAGCAAAAACAATAGGAAGAACAGCTCATGCGGCACAACCTGTGGCAGAAGGTATTGAAAAAGAAAAAATTGTAGATATAATTGAACGAATTGTGCAGGGATATGCCAATGACGGTTTTCCAAACGAGCGATTCCATAAATATTTTAAACGTGTGAAAGAAATTGAAGGTTTTACATATCGTGATGTACCTGTATTAGTGACAGAACAAGTCATATGCGGAGAGTAATATAAAAGGAAAGAAATCATGGGAGGTATTAATCATGGAAGCTGTATTATTTGTGGGTCATGGAAGTAGAGATAAAGAAGGTAATGATGAGGTTAGAACTTTTATAAAAAATATGCTGCCACGTATTCATACACCGATAGTAGAAACTTGTTTTTTAGAGTTTGAAAAACCAAATATCAATCAAGGAATAGACCTTTGTATTGATAAAGGAGCAACGAAGGTTGTTGTAATCCCAATTATCTTATTAGGTGCAGGGCACTCTAAGATCCATATTCCAGCAGCGATTGATGAAGCAAAAGAACAATATCCAAAGGTTCATTTTGTGTATGGGAGACCCATTGGAGTACATGATCTTGTCATTGATATATTAAATGAACGTTTTCAAGATGTCGTTGAGATGAATGGAAAAGAGATTCAAGAAGAAACAGCGGTATTAATTGTAGGAAGAGGGAGTAGTGAACCAGACGCAAATAGTGATGTTTACAAAATCTCTCGTTTGTTTTGGGAAAAGATGAAAGTGAAATGGGTTGAAACAGCATTTATTGGGGTTACGTTCCCATCAATGGATGAAGGAATAGAACGTTGTTTAAAACTTGGAGCGAAAAATGTAGTTATACTTCCGTATTTCTTGTTTACAGGTATTTTAATTAAAAGAATGGAAGATATGGTGAAATCCTATCAACAAAAATATGAAAATCATCAGTTTCAACTAGGTGAATACTTTGGATTTCATTCGAATTTGAAAGAAGTTCTAATAGAGAGAGTAAACGAAGGGTTACGGGGTGAAGTGAAGATGAATTGTGATAACTGTACATACCGTTTAGATGCGATGAAACATATTGATCATCACCATCATCATGATCATGACCACGACCATCATCACCACCATGCTTAAATGAAGGGAGATATTACCAAAATGATCTTAGTTCTAGCAGGGACAAGTGATGCAAGAGAATTAGCTTTGCAAATGAAAGAGATGGATATCCCCTTAATAACAACGGTTGTCACAGAAAATGCAGCGATTTCAATGCGAGAAGTAGATTTACCAGTTTTAGTTGGAAGACTATCATCAGATGCGATGATGGAATTGGTCAAAGAAAAAAATATTCAAATGATCGTAGATGCAAGTCATCCGTATGCGGAAGAGGCTTCAAAAAACGCGATTCATTGTGCAGAACAAAGTAGAATCACGTATGTTCGTTTTGAAAGAGAAGGTTTAGAGTTTACACGACATTCATTACTGCATAAAGTTGAAACATATGAACAGGCGGCAGAATTAGCAGCTCAAAAGCAAGGAGTTGTCATGTTAACTACAGGCAGTAAAACGTTAAAAACATTTACAGATAAACTAATTGACCTGCCTGATACCACATTGGTAACTCGGATGTTACCTCGTAAAGACAATTTGGAAAAGTGTGAAGAGTTAGGTATACAACAAAAAAATATCATCGCTATGCAAGGTCCATTTTCAAAAAAATTAAACAATGCACTTTACGATCTTTATAAGGTCAATGTCATGATTACGAAAGAAAGTGGAAAGGTTGGAGCTGTGGACGAAAAGGTGGAAACTGCGTTAGAAATGGGAATTGAAACGATTATGATCACAAGGCCAAAAATTCAATACGGAACTAAATTTTCTGATTTTGCAAACATATTGAACTATATAAAGGAGGAACTTAAGCATGGATTTTAAAACGGAATTTAAACCACTAACAGTACAACCACAAGAAATAGAAGGAAAAAGCTTTGAAATGATTACAGAAGAATTAGGGGAACACTCTTTTACAGAAGAGCAATATCCAGTCGTACAACGTGTTATTCATGCCTCAGCCGATTTCGACTTAGGTAGAAGTGTATTGTTTCACCCAACTGCGGTACAGGCGGGTATTAAAGCCGTGCAAAATGGGGAAATCGTAGTAGCAGACGTTCAAATGGTTCAGGTTGGCATTAGCAAACCCAGACTTGAAAAGTTCGGATCTGAAGTCAGAGTATACATATCGGATGAAGATGTGATGGAGGAAGCGAAACGATTAAACACGACAAGAGCCATTATATCGATGCGAAAAGCAATTAAGGAAGCTGAAGGTGGTATTTTTGCGATCGGAAATGCACCTACAGCCTTACTAGAATTAATCCGTTTAGTGAAAAATGGGGAAGCGAAACCAGGGCTTGTGATCGGGATGCCTGTAGGTTTTGTTTCTGCTGCTGAATCTAAAGAAGAATTAGCTAAATTAGATATTCCTTTCATTACAAATATCGGAAGAAAAGGTGGAAGTGCTGTGACGGTGGCCGCATTAAATGCAATATCATTGATGGCTGTTCGGCAGGTGTAATATATGAAGAAAAAAGAAACAAAGAAAGATCCCAAAGACATGCGTCATGGATATACAACAGGTGCTTGTGCAACAGCTGCGACGAAAGCAGCTTTAACTGCATTGATTTTTCAGGAAAAACAAAAGGAAGCGACCATTACTTTGCCTATTGGGAAGCAAGTTTCCTTTGATATGTCTACTTGTGAGTTTAATGAGGAAACAGCAACTGCCGGAACGATAAAGGATGGCGGAGACGACCCTGATGCAACGCATGGTGCTTTGATTCTTTCTACTGTTTCTTGGATTAAGGACTCGGGAATTGAACTGGATGGTGGGATCGGTGTTGGTAGAGTAACCAAACCAGGTTTACCAGTTGAGGTGGGTAAAGCGGCAATTAATCCTGTACCTCATAAAATGATCATAGAAGTGACCCAGACTCTATTACAACAATTTGAAATACAAAAAGGGGTTCGAGTCGAAATTTCGGTTCCTGAAGGTGAGGAAATCGCCAAAAAAACCTTAAATGCAAGATTAGGGATTCTTGGTGGAATTTCAATTTTAGGGACTAGAGGTACAGTCGTACCGTTTTCAACCTCAGCATTCAAAGCGAGTATTGCACATGCCATCAATGTTGCAGTGACAACAGGTTGTGAACATCTTATTTTAGCTACAGGCGGAAGAAGTGAAAAATTCGGAATGGAGTTATATCCCGATTTATCTGAGGAAGCTTTTATCGAAATGGGGGACTTCATAGGTTTCACTTTAAAAACATGCAAAAATAAAAAAGTGAAAAAGGTGACACTGGTTGGTATGATGGGTAAATTCTCAAAAGTGGCAAACGGTGTGATGATGGTTCATTCCAAAAGTGCTCCAATAGATTTTAACTTTCTTGCCAAAGTAGCCGCAGAATGTAATGTGGATGAAACAACATTAAAAAATATAAAAACAGCGAATACAGCCTCACAAGTTGGTGACATGATGTTAGAGCAGAACAACAAACTATTTTTTGATACATTGTGTGAGTATTGTTGTTTATCCAGCTTAAAGGAAGTCAATGGCGATATGGAGGTTGAAACTGTAATCAGCACTTTAAAAGGTGTTTTACTAGGTAGGAAAACGATTAAAGGATGAGATTGTATGAGCTTAATTAAAATTATTGGGATTGGTGATAACGGAAAAGAGAGCTTGTTGCCCATTTACCAGAAGTGGATTTACGAAAGTGAACTGCTAGTAGGTGGCGAAAGGCAATTATCTTTTTTTGAAGATTATATAGGGGAAACATTAGCAATTAAAGGCGGGTTAAGCCATTTAGTTCAGCTAATTAAATCTAGTGATAAAAAAGTCGTTGTACTTGCTTCAGGTGATCCTTTATTTTATGGGATTGGTGGATATTTATCTAAAAAAATGGAAGTGGAAATTTATCCTAATCTGAGTTCGATTCAACTTGCTTATGCAAAAGTGGGCGAGAGTTGGCAAAATGCTCATTGTGCAAGTATTCATGGTAGAAGTATGAAAGGACTTGCTCAGCGCATTGATGGGAAAGAGAATGTGATTTTATTAACGGATGATATGAACAACCCTCAAGCCATAGCCAAATATTTATTGAACTTTGGTATGACAGAATATCGAGCGTTTGTAGCAGAAAATTTGGGAAGTACAGATGAAAAAACAGGATGGTATGAACTGGAGGAAATGAAGGATTCCACTTTTTCAAAATTAAACGTAGTGATTTTAGCGAAACAATTTAAGGGCCCTTCTTGGACAATGGGGATTGCCGATCATGAATTTTCACAAAGAAAGCCAGATAAAGGGTTAATTACGAAAAAAGAAGTACGTGTTTTAAGTTTAATGAATATGGCACTAAAACCTACAAGTACAGTTTGGGATATTGGGACATGTACTGGTTCAGTTGGCATTGAAGCGGGTCGAATTGCAAAAGATGGAGAAGTATATGCTATAGAAAAAAATGAAAAGGATTTAGAAAATTGTTTGGAAAATATGAAAAAGTTCCGAGTAGATATGACTGTCCAACATAACAAAGCTCCAGAAGGGTTAGAGGACTTTCCTGATCCGGATGCTGTATTTATAGGAGGCAGTGGTGGAGAGCTGAAGAAACTACTAAGTATATGCTGCAATCGTTTAAAACAAGATGGAAGAATCGTTTTAAACGCCGCCACAATCGAAACATTGTATGAAGCTAGTCAAGCTTTTAAAGAGGAAGGATTTAAGACTGATATTACAATGGCTCAGATTTCAAGAAGTAAACCTATCTTACATATGAATCGGTTTGATGCACTGAATCCTATATATATCATCACAGCGTTTAGAGAAGAGGAGGATACGGGAATTGAGTAATTTAGGCACATTATATGGTATTGGCATGGGTCCTGGAGATCCTGAATTGATTACAGTAAAAGCATTTCGCATTCTGAAGGAATCTCCTGTTATTGCTTATCCAAAAAAGAGATCAGGAAGTAAAAGTTACGCTTTAGCGATTACTGAGCAATATATTAATCCGTTGGAAAAAGAAATGGTAGGGTTGATTTTTCCAATGACTAAGGATAAATCAACGTTAGAAAAGCAATGGAACAAAACAGTAGAAACGGTAAGTGAGCAATTAAATCAAGGGAAAGACGTAGCTTTTGTAACTGAAGGCGATCCTATGCTTTATAGTACGTTTATACATATGCAACGTTTAGTTGAGGAGCTGCACCCCGATATCCAAATCAAGGTTGTACCTGGTATTTCCTCTGTGAATGGAACTGCGGCTAGAATGGGATTGCCACTAGCAGATGGAGATGAGCAAGTAGCTATCGTACCTGCTACAAATGATGTAGAGAACATGAGAAAAGCATTAATTGAACATGACTGTGTTGTATTCATTAAAGTGGCAAAAGTTTTGGATATGATGATTGGCATATTAAGAGAATTGGAACTAGTAGATAAAGCAGCAGTTGTAACAAAAGTGACTTCAGAAGAAGAAAGAGTATGGACGAATGTTGAGGAGCTTGAGGGAGCAGAATTGGAATATTTAACGTTAATGGTGGTGAGAAAATAATGAAAATATATATTGTAGGTGCGGGTCCTGGCGATCCAGATTTGATTACGGTGAAAGGGTTAAAGTTATTACAGCAAGCGGATGTTGTGTTATATACAGATTCCTTAGTAAATGAAGAATTAACTACAAAAGCAAAATCAGAAGCAGAAGTGATCAAAAGCTCTGGAATGGCTTTAGATGAAATGGTAGATCTGATGGTGAAAAAGGTAAAACAGGGAAAAATGCTCGTTCGTTTACATACAGGTGATCCAGCAATGTTTGGGGCAACGATGGAACAAATGGCACTTCTAAAAAAAGAAGGCGTTGAGTGTGAAATTATTCCAGGTGTAAGTTCTGTGTTTGCTTCAGCAGCTGCTGTGGGTGCTGAACTTACGATTCCTGAATTAACACAAACGTTGATATTAACTAGAGCAGAGGGAAGAACGCCTGTACCAGAACTAGAGCAACTAAAGGATCTCGCTTCACACCATAGTACCATTGCTTTATTTTTAAGTGCGACTTTAACGAAAAAGGTAACAAAGGAATTTATAGAAGCAGGATGGAGTGAGCAAACACCTGTTGCAGTCGTTCAACGAGCAACTTGGCCTGACCAAAAGATTGTACGAACAACAATAGAAAATTTAGACAAGGATATGCGTGAAAATGGGATTCGTGCGCATGCTATGATTTTAGCAGGATGGGCGTTAGATCCGAATATTCATGAAAAAGAATACCGTTCCAAGTTATATGATAAAGAGTTTACACATGGATTCAGAAAAGGCGTGAAGTAATATAGAAAGCTCTTATACCATTATCTGTTACCATTTTATGAAGAAGGAAGGTACTGAAATGTCCTTTATCCAATTAAAAGAAGGAGAGTTTCCAGTTATTCAACAGAGTTCGGATTACGCCATAGTAGCCATTACTAAACATGGAGTAGCTTTGGCTCGGTCTTTACATGAAAAATTTTCTAATACAGATTTGTACTATATGAATAAGTTTGAAGTAGGCGATGAATCTAGTAAAGGGATTCAAATGTTCCAAGGTTCTGTTAGAATGTTATTTCCAGCTCTTTTCCCCGTTTATAAAGGTATCATTATTATTATTTCTCTTGGGGCAGTTGTGCGGATGATCGCTCCTTTATTAAAGGATAAAAAAACAGATCCAGGAATTGTTGTAATTGATGACAAAGGTGAACATGTCATTAGTGTACTTTCAGGACATTTAGGTGGAGCAAATGAGTTAACTAGAGAAGTTGCAGCTACAATTAACGTGAAGCCTATAATTACAACTGCCTCTGATGTGCAAGGTACAATTCCCGTTGATTTATTTGGTCAACGTTTTGGATGGCAATGGGAATCAGCAGATAAATTAACACCAGTGAGTGCTTCTGTTGTTAATGAAGAAAAAATAGCAGTGATCCAAGAATCTGGTGAGCGAAATTGGTGGATGCATGATACACCAGTACCCAGTAACATTTATCTCTTTTCTTCTATAAAAGAAGCATTAGAACATCAACCTCAAGCTGCTTTGGTTGTCACTCATCGATTACTTAACAAAGAGGAAGAGATTATATTGGATAATGGTGTGATGTATCGACCTAAAGTGATCGTATTAGGGATGGGTTGTAATCGAGGCACATCCTCTGATGAAATTGAACAAGTAATAAGAGAAACATTAGAAGAACTAAACTTTTCTATGAAAAGTGTCAAAACGATATGTACGATTGATTTGAAAAAAGATGAAGAAGGATTACTGGAAGTGGTTGATAAATACAATTGGGATTTTCAAATTTATACTCCATCAGAGTTAAATGAAATTGACATTGATCAGCCATCAGATACTGTTTATAAGTATACGGGGGCTTATGGAGTAAGTGAGCCTTCTGCAATACGTTATAGTGGCGTTGACCAACTATCTCTTACAAAGAAAAAGTCTGGTAATGTAACGATTTCCGTTGCAGTGATGAAATCTGATGATAGATTTCGATGAATAGATAATGATATGAGATATTTTTATAAATCAAAATTTGATGAATAGATAATGATATGAGATATTTTTATAAATCAAAATTTAATGAATATGATTTCATGTTTGAAGATTTAGATTGTTAAGTAAAAAAAGCTACCATTCAGTTCTACAGAAAATTGGATAAGATATAAATGAAAGTAAATTTTTAATCAGCACTTTAATCAGCACAATAAAATTTTATAATGGATAAATGTAACAAATTTTCTCGTCCATTATTTCAAATTTGATAATTAGCGGTAATTTATGGTCTTATATCACTTTTTTTACGCAATTTTTATAAATAACGGTATTTGATGGTCTTAAATCGCCCAATTTTAACAGTTTAACCTTAAATTTCATGAAAATATGGTGAATAAGACCACGAATTCCCTCTAACTTATGATGAAGAGGCGAATGAAATAGAATAAGACCATTAATTCCCCTTAATTTATGATGATGAAATGAATTTTCTTAAATAAGACCAATCAGTATTATTCTCAATTGCACCACTGAAAGAATGGTTTATTTTATAAACGATGATTAAAGGGAGGAATACACATGCTTCATCATGTAGAAATCTATGTTTCAAATTTAAAAGAAACGATAAAATTCTGGGAATGGTTCCTAGATGATTTAGGGTATGAAGTTTTTCAAAAATGGGATGCGGGCATCAGTTGGAAATACCAAGAGACGTATATTGTTTTTGTTCAAACTGAAGAAAGGTTCTTAGATGTTCCATACCATCGATGTCGAACTGGTTTAAATCACCTTGCTTTTCATGCAAAGTCCAAGGAACAAGTGGATGAGATCACTTTGAAATTGAAGGAAAAAGGAATTCAGATCCTATATACAGACAAACATCCTTATGCAGGTGGAGAAGACTATTATGCGGTCTTTTTTGAAGATCCTGATCGAATCAAGGTTGAATTGGTTGCACCCTAGACTCTTTCAACGTTTATCCAACACTTATCGAGTTTTTTGGTTAACTAGTCCATTTTCGGAAGTCCACTCTTAAGTGCATAAATTATCTGAATACACTTTTATAAAAGAGAAAGGGTGAGGTTATGAACAAACAACGACGTATTGTGATCGCAGGTACAGGGAGTGGTGTCGGTAAAACAACCATTACCATTGGATTAATGGCAGCCCTGAAACGTAGAGGTTTAACTGTACAAGGCTTTAAATGTGGTCCTGATTATATTGATCCAACTTATCATACAGCGGTAACAGGTAGAGTGTCTCGTAATTTAGATAGCTGGATGACTTCTGCAAATACAGTTCAGGAAATTTATGATCGAGGCAGCAAAGATGCAGACATCTCTATTATTGAAGGTGTGATGGGATTTTATGATGGCAAAAATCCAAAAACAAATACGGGGAGTACAGCGGAGATCAGTTTATTAACAGAGAGCCCTGTCATTTTAGTAGTCAATTGTCAAAGCATGGCTCGTAGTGCTGCAGCGATTGTAAAAGGTTTTCAGAGTTTGGATGAAAAGGTGAATATCGTGGGTGTCGTTGCCAACAAAGTGGGTAGCGAGGGTCACTATAAACTTGTGAAGATTGCTATAGAGCAAGAATGTGGGATACCTGTTATCGGATATTTAAAAAGAGAAGACAACATTAATATTCCAGAAAGACATTTAGGACTGATCCCTTCGATTGAAAGAGGAGAATTGGATTCGTTTTTTGAAATATTAGCTGATTTAATAGAAAACTCCATAGATATAAACCAATTATTACGTTTAACCGAAGCACCGGTTTTAGAAGTTTCTCCAGAATTATTAACAGAAGTGAGATGTAGTCCAGAGAAAAACATATCAATTGCAGTTGCCAAGGATGCAGCATTTCATTTTTATTATCCTGAAAATTTAGAATTACTAGAAGCCTACGGTGCCAATATTGTATATTTTTCTCCTTTAGCTGGAGAAAAAGTCCCGGAAGGAGTTAAGGGATTATATATCGGTGGAGGTTTTCCAGAAGAATTTGCAGAACAACTTGCTGAAAACATAGATGTGAAACTATCGTTTAAAAATGCCATTGAAACAGGAATACCAACCTTAGCTGAATGTGGTGGATTTATGTACTTAACGGAGGAGATTGAAACGACAGATGGGTCTAAGCTTTCTATGGTTGGGCTCATTCCAGGTAAAGTAAAAATGCAAAAGAAACTAGCTGCTTTAGGATATAGAGAAATCACAGGTAATAAAGGAAACTTTTTATTGGAGGGTCAAGTTGAAGCTAAGGGACATGAATTTCACTATTCTACTTTTGAAGCAAACGCATCATATGAACATGCGTATGAAACAAAAGGAATGAGAGGAACAAAACAAGAAGGGTACTTAAATCAAAATCTTATTGCTGGTTATACTCATTTCCATTTTGCTTCGAATCCTACGTTAGTGAAAAATTGGATTGAAAAGTGTGTTGAGATTGATGAGACTAATTTAATAAAATGATCTGATTACATAGAAGTAATTGAAAAAAATTACAATGTAGGAATAATATTAACTATAAAATGAACAATGAACAAAACCCCATTATTTATTGATAAAACGAATGGTTATTTTTGCTACGCTATATATTCAAATAAATGAAATAAATTTGGTAGATTTAAGAAAAAATAAGTAATTGATAGATTCGATGAGAAAACAATAGGAAACAGCAAATAAGTTAACTATAATCTCTTAATATAAGTTTTTTTAAAACTAGCGAATACAATATATAGTGGGTTATAATCATATTCACCACTATATATTGTGGATATTACAGTTTTGAAGGGGATTATATGAAAATCGTTTATGCATCGAAAACAGGTAATGTTAAACGTTTCATAGAGAAGTTGAATGTCGAATCCATTCATTTGCATACAAAGTTAATGATAGATGAGGCATTTATTTTAATTACATATACAACAGGTTTTGGTCAAGTCCCTGAAGAGGTTGAACAGTTTTTACAATTTAATCATCATCACATGGTTGGTGTAGTAGCGAGTGGGAACAGAAACTGGGGAAGCAACTTTGGTAAAAGTGCGGATATTATTTCTAATCAATATGGTGTCCCTGTTTTACATAAGTTTGAATTATCAGGTACAACCAAAGATTTAAAGGTATTTAAGGAAAGGGTGTTACTCGTTGAAGCATATTGAGCTTAATAATGAAGTAATGAAACAACAAGATGGTTTCTTTCAATTAGATAAGGATCAAGAGGCTGTTAAAGCATTTATGGAGGAAGTGAACGAAAATACCGTTCAATTCAATTCCATAAAAGAAAAGATAGATTATTTAGTAGAAAATGATTTTTATTACGATGTGTATCAAGACTATTCCATTGAGCAAATTGAAGAAATCTATCAGTGTGTACACTCGTATGATTTTCAATTTCAATCTTATATGGCTGCATCCAAGTTTTACAAAGATTATGCAATGAAAACAAATGATAAGAAAAAATATTTAGAACATTACCCAGATCGAGTAACGATTGTAGGTTTATATTTAGGTCAAGGGGACTATAACAAAGCTAGAAAGTTAGTAGAGGCAATGATGGAACAAAGATATCAACCTGCTACACCAACATTCCTAAACGCTGGTAAAAGCCGTAGAGGTGAGATGGTTTCATGTTTCCTATTAGACATAGATGATAGTTTAAATTCTATTAATTTTAATTTAAATACTTCCATGCAATTATCCAAAATTGGTGGAGGAGTTGCATTAAATTTATCTAAACTTCGCTCACGTGGAGAATCTATTAAGGAAGTGGCTGGAGCAGCTAAAGGTGTATTACCTGTTATGAAATTGCTAGAAGACTCCTTTGCTTATGCCGATCAAATGGGTCAACGAAGAGGTTCAGGTGCTGTTTACTTAAATATATTTCACTGGGATGTTATTGAGTTTCTAGATACGAAAAAAATTAATGCTGACGAAAAAAGTAGGATTCAATCTCTATCCATTGGATTAATTATTCCGAACAAATTTTTTGAATTAGCAGAGAAAAACGAACCATTCTGTATGTTTGCCCCTTACTCTGTTCGAAAAGAATATGGTGTTCATCTCGATGATATAAACATTGATGAAATGTACAATGAATTGCTGGCCAATCCGAATGTAAAAAGAAAAGAAATGAATGCAAGAGATATGTTGATCAAAATATCTTCTACTCAGTTAGAATCAGGTTATCCATACATTATGTTTAAATCGAATGCTAACAACCAACATGCCTTAAAGGACATTGGTGAAATCAAAATGTCGAACCTTTGTAGTGAGATATTCCAGCTTCAGGAGACATCCATCATAAGAGATTATTTAGAGCCTGATGAAATCAATCGTGATATCAATTGTAATTTAGGCTCTATTAACATAGTAAATGTGATGAAAACAAAAAAAGTAAGGGATTCAGTACACATGGGAATTGAGGCACTCACAACAGTGTCTGATTTAACGAATATTAACAACGCCCCAACCGTAAAAAAAGCAAATGATGAATTACATTCTATCGGTTTAGGTGCAATGAACTTACATGGGTTTTTAACAAAAAACAAAATTGCCTATGAGAGTGAAGAGGCGAAGGATTTTGCAAATACATTTTTCATGATGATCAACTTCTATTCACTTGAAAAGAGTATGTTAATTGCACAAGATCGTGGACAAGCATTTAAGGATTTTAACAAATCAGAATATGCAAAAGGGACTTATTTTACAAAATATATTGAAAATAACTATGTCCCTAAAACAGAAAAGGTAAGAGATTTATTTGAAGGAATTGAGATCCCAACGAAAGAGAATTGGGAAAACCTGCAACTACAAGTTCAACAGCATGGATTATATAATGCGTATCGTTTAGCGATTGCGCCTACCCAATCTATCAGCTACATCCAAAATTCAACCTCTAGTGTAATGCCAGTTGTAGATCGTATTGAAACGAGAACGTATGGAAATTCAACTACGTATTATCCAATGCCATTTTTATCTAGGGAAAATATGTTTTATTATAAATCTGCGTTTAATATGAATCAGTTTAAATTAATAGATTTAATTGCAGAAATTCAACAACATGTGGATCAAGGTATAAGCACTATATTGTATGTGGATAGCAATATTTCAACTAGAGAGTTAGCAAGATATTACATTTATGCAAACAAAAAAGGTTTAAAGTCACTTTATTATACGAGAAATAAAAGATTAGATATTGAAGAATGTACATCTTGTGCGGTGTAATGAAGGAGTGGAATGATGAAAGCTGTAAATTGGAATCAACCAGATGATGAGTTTACGAAAATGTTTTGGGATCAAAATTTGTTGCAATTTTGGATAGATACAGAAATTCCTTTATCTGAAGACAAAATGAGTTGGATGGAATTAAATGATACAGAGAAGGAAGTTTATAAAAAAGTTTTGGGTGGACTCACTTTGTTAGATACAGAACAAGGTGGAATCGGTATGCCAATGATTAGTCAAAATCTTGATGGTTTACAACAGAAAAGTGTGTTGGGTTTTATGGGAGCAATGGAACATATTCATGCAAAAAGCTATAGCAGTATTTTTTCAACTTTATGTACCACTGAAGAGATCAATGAAATATTTGGATGGGTAGAAGGGAACGAATATCTTCAAAAGAAAGCGAAAATCATCTCTACTAATTATCAAAATATTAATACTAAATTAGATCAATATTTGGCGATGGTTTCCAGTGTTTTTTTAGAATCTTTTTTATTCTACAGCGGTTTCTATTATCCTTTGTTTTTGGCAGGACAAGGAAAACTAGTCCACAGTGGTGAAATCATTAATTTGATTATAAGAGATGAATCTATACATGGTGTTTATATTGGATTGTTAGCGCAAGAAATTTACAAAGAATTAGATGATGAAGAAAAGCTAGAAGCGGATTTAAAAGTGAAACTACTATTACAAGAATTATATTTAAATGAAGAAAACTATGCCAATGAATTATATGGTCCATTAGGAATACAGGAAGATGTGAAACAATTTAGCAGATACAATGCGAATAAATCCTTAATGAATTTAGGTCTAGAGCCAAGTTTTCCAGACGAAGAAATTAATGCGATCGTTTTAAATGGTTTGAATACAAATACTAAAAACCATGATTTCTTTTCAACAAAAGGGAATGGTTATATTAAGACCTTAAATGTTGAGAAATTGACTGATGATGATTTTGTGTTTGATATTTAATTTGTAACGAAGGAAAATAACCCACTCTTATTTTTAATATCAATGAATACAAAATATTACTTGAAATAGAATAAAATGGTGTACTTATAGGAAGATTAATACTCTCTATAGTAGATTAGTAGTGCAGACCAAGGCATTGGTTCGCACTACTATTTTTTTTATATAGTAGAAGTGAAGAATAGATCGAGCGGTCTATTGGACATTATCTACTTGGTTTTTATAAAAAAGATTGATTATTTTCTACTCAATGTTATTCCATAATCGCGCCATATTGTTGAAGATTACTTTAATTAATAATATTCACTTCTCTTACCTGACCTTACGTTCTTATTTGGGTAAGCTTTTTTTGTCAATTATGTTCCGAATAGCCCCATTATATATGCTAGCAAGCTAACATGTAAAGCGTCATTTTTATACTTAATTATGTATATTTTTCAAATTATTATCAATATTCTGAAGTTTTTTGATTTTTTCATAAACATCCATAGAAGGTTGCTACTAGATATGAAATTAGATTTTACCTATAATTTATTACACATAATGGAATGACATACGAATGGCAAAAAATTAAAGGAGGGAGTATTTACGTAGTTTGATTTTATTATTCTAATCCATCAAAAATCATATTGGTATTTTACCAATAAATTGAAGTGAAGGGGTGGAGTTTAGATGCATGCAACTGATTTAATAATTTTAAATTTTGAAGAAATTAGGAGTAGAAGTATAAAAGTATGGAAAGCTATACCCGAAGAAATGTTAAATTGGAAACCTGATGAAGACGCTTTTACTTGTGCTGAAATGATTAGGCATTTATTACAAGGTGAGTTTCTATTTCACCAAATTCTTATAGGAAGAGGTGGTAAAGCATTAACTAATTTGTTTAATCCCTTTGAAACAAAAGAATTCATATCAGTAGATGATGAACTTGAATTTGCACAGCCTTATCGTGAGGAATTTTTGAAATACATTAAAACATTTAGTATAAACGACTTAGAAAATATAGAAATAGACCTTTTTGATGCAGGGGGCTATGTTAAAAAACTTGGGGATATGTTATTACGCATTGCTTATCACGAATCTGTTCACACAGGTCAGTTGTTAAATTATATGAGAACAATGGGAATTGACCGCCCTAAGATATGGGATTAATAGTTTTAAACAAGACTTTGACTTTGTCAAAGTCTTGTTTATGCAACTTATTTTATATTATCATATTAAATTCGAATATATTGTTATATGTTTCCCCCTCTGATCTTCAACAATGTGGCACGTTTATGTAATATGAGAGTCAAAAAAACTCGAGTATGGGGAAAAGTAATATGGCTTTTATATAGATGAAAACCATGGAAAAAGAAATAAAACACAATCGTCCTGAATTTCTGAAGTTGAAAAAGATAATTGAAGACTTAATTAATAGTGATGGGGAGCAACCACAACTCTAATTTGAAGCTACCGGGGTCTATTCTAGACAACTTGAAGGCTTCATGTAGGAAAACGGGTATTCGAAGATTCCATAATCATAAACAATTAAATGCGCATGCAGTGATTGATATCCGCCGATTCCAGTCTGGTACTACAGGATTGCCGCCTCATCGTAGTTGTACATTTCATTTTTATTAAACTAAATCCCTTATTGACACGCTGGCATTAGACCATTTTTTCCTAACACCCATACAAAATCAATCTTGTTTGAATTATATAAATATAAAAATAAGTCTAACAAAGAAAAGAGGTTTATAATCAAATGTCTTTTAAAAATAAAGTTGAGGTTAAACAATTTGAGTTTTCTCCTTCAGTGAATACTCCTATTACAATAGTGGATATGATTTCTACAGACTTTACTAACCCCACTTTTGTTGCAAAAATTACTTTTGATTGTTTAAAGCCAGGGGATCGCATCTGGTTAAACAGTATTTTTCATTTAACAAATAATACGACTTTTGAACCTATCATAGATTACAGAATATTAAAAAATAATGTACCGATACCAATTTATATGGCGGAAACCGAAATTGATTCTAATAATGAAGATAATATAGGACAAATATTTTCACAAGAAACTGTGGATGTCATTAAAACTTTAGAAAAAAATGTAACCTATCAGGTGGTTGTGAGTGCATCAGCCGATTTTGATATTCCAAATGTTTCTTTATTGGGTCCGATTACGTTTACGGGTACTCGATATGCCGACGAAAAAAATGATTTACCATTGAATAAAGTAGAGATCAAACAATTTGAGTTCGATACTCCTGAAAATAGCCCCGGGATGGGGACAAAAATTTCCGAAGACTTTAATAAACCTACTGTTGTGGGAAAAATTACTTTTGACTGTTTAAAACCAGGGGATCGTATTTGGTTAAACAGTATTTTTCATTTAACTAATTTCCAGCCGGGGGAGACAGAGCCCATGATAGATCACAGAATATTAAAAAATAATGTGCCCTTTTATACTGCGAAAACCGAACTTGATACTTCTGGTGATGATAATATAGGACAAATATTTTTACAAGAAACTGTGGATGTCATTAAAACTTTAGAAAAAAATGTAACCTATCAGGTGGTTGTGAGTACATCCGATATGATGAATACAAATGTTATTTTATTGGGTCCAATTACGTTTACGGGAACTCAATTTTCCGATGGAAAAAATGGTTTATCCTTGAATAAAGTTGAGGTTAAACAATTTGAGTTCGTTACCCCTGAAAAAACTCCTATTACAATAGTGGATATGATTTCTACAGACTCTATTAACCCCACTTTTGTTGCAAAAATTACTTTTGATTGTTTAAAACCAGGGGATCGTATTTGGTTAAACAGTATTTTTCATTTAACTAATAATACGACTTTTGAACCTATCATAGATTACAGAATATTAAAAAATAATGTACCGATACCAATTTATATGGCGGAAACCGAACTTGATACTTTTAGTGATGATAATATTGGACAAATATTTTCACAAGAAACTGTGGATGTCATTAAAACTTTAGAAAAAAATGTAACCTATCAGGTGGTTGTGAGTGCACCACCTGATGCGAATGTTCCTTTATTGGGTCCGATTACACTTACGGGAACTCGATTTGTCAAAGGTAAAAGGGGGTTCGGTTAAGAAGGGAGATATGGCGTTTCCAATGAGTTAATAGATTCATATACAGGATGATTATACCAGATTAACAAATCATCAATTTGAAATGTTCAAAAGGATTATTTAAATTTTATATAAATTTATATGCAAGTGTATAATAGGTGTAGAAGTATTTCAATATGATAAAGCTATGGATAGGGTTCTAAATTCGCTATACAATTATAATTTGAACAGTTTAAGGTGATGTGAAATGAGTAATGAAATTTTAAAAATAACACAACATCGAGAGTTTCCTGTACCTTCAACACCATGGATAATGAAACAAACCTGGAACGATTTATTGTTTGCTCATTGGCCTGTCCGTGTCAAGGATATACGAGATGTAATACCTTCTAGTTTAAAAATAGACGAGTATGATGGGTTTGCTTGGATTGGTGTAGTTCCTTTTCATATGAGTAATATAAGAATAAGATTTTTACCAACATTACCTTTCACTTCTAACTTTCCAGAAATCAATGTAAGAACTTATGTGAAATATAAAGGCAAGGCTGGTGTGTATTTCTTTAGTTTAGATGCTATGAATCATTTGGCTGTTTTCATGTCTAGGAAATTATTTGCATTAAATTATTTTTATGCAAATATAAAACATACCAGTAGGTCGGATAACAACTATTATGAAAGTAAGAGGAAGGGGAAGGATAAAGTATTGGCAGGTTTTACTGGGAGTTATAAACCTACATCAAAACCCTACAGATCAATTAGGGATTCGTTCGATTATTGGTTAACCGAAAGATACTGTTTATTTTGTAATGATAAGAATTATTTGTATAGAGGAGATATTCATCATCTTCCCTGGGAACTTCAACATGCAGAAGCTGAGATTGTGGAGAATTCAATGACTTCACCGATAGGAATAAATTTATCTTCTGACAAACCTATATTACATTTTTCTAAAAAAATGGATGCTTTACTTTGGAAATTAACAAAGGTAGGTGATTTTATCTATTCCCAGCATAAGACCCCCACTTTAAACTGAAACAATGTGGAATGAGTGAAAGTTAAGTGGGGGATGAATGCATCTGCACACTCGAACAAATGTTTGTTTTTACTTCAATTTTGTTGTGAAATGAAACTAAGCGAGGTGAGAAAATGTTAGTCAATAAAGCCTGTAAATTTCGCATATATCCTACAAAGAAACAAGAAATCCTAATCCATAAAACGATGGGTTGCAGTCGTTTTGTGTTTAATCGTTTCTTAGGTTTGTGGAATGATACATATAAAGAAACAGGAAAAGGCTTATCGTATGGAACATGCTCCTCTGAATTACCCAAACTAAAGAGAGAATTCATGTGGTTAAAAGAAGTGGATAGCATTGCTTTGCAATCTTCACTTCGTCATCTATCAGATTCTTTTGACCGTTTCTTCAAAAAGCAAAATGATGCTCCTAAGTTTAAATCGAAGAAGAATAAAGTTCAATCTTATACCACGAAGCATACCAACGGAAATATTGCCATCATCAATAACAAACTCAAACTACCTAAACTTGGTCTCGTTAAGTTCGCTAAAAGTCGTGAAGTAGACGGTAGAATTATCAATGCCACCATTAGACGAAATCCGAGTGGTAAATATTTTGTTTCACTTTCAGTAGAAACTCAAGTTCATTCACTAAAGAAAACAGGTTCATTCATTGGAATTGATGTTGGATTAAAACAGTTTGCTACCCTTTCGGATGGCACTACATATACTAATCCTAAGTTCTTTAGAAACTTAGAAAAAAAGTTAGCTAAAGCTTAGGCGCATTCTTTCTAGACGTACAAAAGACAGTTCAAACTGGAATAAACAACGAATGAAAGTGGCGTGTATCCAAGAAAAAATATCCAATGCTAGAAATGATTATTTGCAAAAAATTTCAACCGAAGTTGTCAAAAACCACGACATTATCGGGTTAGAAGACTTGCAAGTAAAAAACATGCTCAAAAACGGAAATCTAGCAAAAGCAATAACGGAAGTCTCTTGGGTAAAGTTTCGCAGCATGCTGGAGTATAAAGCAAAATGGTATGGCAAAGATGTGATTGCTGTATCTAAAACATTCGCTTCAAGCCAACTTTGTTCTCATTGCGGCTACAAAAACAAAGACGTTAAGAATCTTAATTTTCGAGAATGGGAATGCCCATCTTGCCATACTCATCATGATCGAGATATTAACGCAGGACTTAAT
Source organism: Chengkuizengella sediminis (assembly GCF_010078385.1). Classification (NCBI taxonomy): domain Bacteria; kingdom Bacillati; phylum Bacillota; class Bacilli; order Caryophanales; family Paenibacillaceae; genus Chengkuizengella; species Chengkuizengella sediminis. The sequence goes on along the minus strand of NZ_SIJC01000005.1, from coordinate 145,926 downwards.
CTAAGAAACGAAGCCATTCGTCTCTTAACCGTAGGAACTACGGGGATAGCCTAATCCATTAGAGACCATTAGGTTTCTGTACTTAGGAATCCTCCACTTCAAACGAAAAGAGTTAAGTGGTGGGAGTGTTCAATTGATTAGGGTAACTCATTAAAGATGATAGATAAATATGTCTCTCAATTATAGAAATGGTTATTTTCCAATATTTTTAGTTAAGTATTGTTTTGTCTCATTAGAAAAGGAAGGGATTTGTATTCCCTTCCTGTAATCTATATTCTGATCATTTGATTAGAATATATGAGAGAAGATTTAACTTACCATTCTTTGTCTAATCATATAAATGATGTGATTTGTTAGAAACTCTTATTGTGAATCTCTATAAAATATATTTAGATATAGTTTTATGTGGATCAATATCCAGTAACAGTAACTTCATAACGAACTGACTCTTCATCAGTTTCCCAAGTATATATACTAAGTCTGTATTGCTCTCCAAAGATAAGTTCAGCTATTTGTTGACTATTATTTTGAGAATCTAACCAAGCTACCATATTATCCTCTTGATCAAAAAGAATCCAGTTGATCGGTGCATTTCCCTCAATCACTTGTAAATCTACTGTTATAGAATCTCCAACAGGAACTATTTGATAGTCTACACGATCATCTTCTCTATCTAAGATCCCACTTTTATCAAGAAGAATATCTTTTTGTAAATTAAAACTAAAAGATTCTCTTATGTCTACAGAACCACCATTAACTTTTAACGTAGCATAAATAGTAAGAATTCCATCTGTAAATGAACCGTCTTGTTCAACTATTTCAGAAACTCTGCTGATGTTATCCCCACCAAGGATGAGGCTCTTTTCTTGTCCATCCTCAGTAAACAATAACCACTCAGCACGAATAGATTCATTGATTCTCGGTGGAGTAGTAGGACTATCTGGACCTCTTGGAGCTTCAATGACATAAACGTCTGCAAATATATCTAATTCTGCATTTAGATCATTTAATGTCACTGTCCCACTAGCTTCAACGCAACCTTGATGTTTCTCAGAACTGTATGGAACTCTGATTTCATCACATACATCGATGTTAAAACTCATCGGTTCTCCAGCAGGTGCAGTTGCTGCAGATGCTGAAATTGGAAGAGATAAAACGAATAAAGTTATAATGACAAACAAATTGAACTTTCTATTTTTATACATTAGTTCTCTCCTTTCATATTCAGAATTTTATAGAGATTACAAGAGCTTAAATCACATCACTTAATGGATTAGCACAAACAATTAGTAAATAAAAAAATAGACCATATATCACCTGCTTTTATAAAAAAATATTCACATGTAGATAACATAATATGTAATGGTAAAATGGTTTGACCATTTGTATTATAATATGATATGAAAAAAAATACAACATATATTAATCAATTTTTACAAATTTTTAACATTTAATAGTTTTTTATAGAAAATATATAAAAAGGGTTTTATTTCTATTTATGAAGTGATTTTAAGAGGAAGATCCTTTATAAAGGGTCTTCATAGTTGTTTCTTTTTGTAATAGGAATTGAGGAAAATTGATGCAATTAATATGATGTGCTTGTATACTGGATGATATGATATAGAGCAATATGCCTGTCAGTATTTACTTACAGTAGTTGGAAAATTTCAAAACTATGAGGTGTCATATATGAGAAAAGAAGATGTAGTAATGAGTCAAATTCTAACATATGCAGAGAATAATGATATGGTAAGAGCAGTCATCATAAATGGATCACGTGCTAATCCAAATATCACAAATGATTTATTTAGTGATTATGATGTAGTGTTTCTAGTGAAAGATCCTAAATATTTCGTTGATCATCAAGAGTGGATTCAACATTTTGGTGAGACGATCATTATGCAACAAAATGATATCGATGAGAATGGTTCAGAATCTTATATATTTTTAATGATATTTGAAGATGGGGTAAGAATAGATCTGTTGATTCGTTCAATAGAGAAAATAGATAAGTGTTTGGAAGATAGTCTTAAAGTAGCGCTTTTGGATAAAGACAACATATTACCTGAATTCGAACCTGCAAATGATGAGAATTATTATACACAAAAACCAACGAAACAAAAGTTTGATAAAGCTTGTAATAATTTCTGGTGGTGTTCAACTTATGTGGCAAAAAGCATTTGGAGAGATCAATTATCCTATGCAAAATACATATATGATGTCGTCATGAAAGATCATATGCTTGAGTTGATTTCTTGGTACATAGGTAGCAAAAATGATTGGAAAGTAAACACAGGGTCACTTGGAAAATATTACAAAAATCACTTACCAATAGAGTTATGGCAATCTTTTGAAAAAACATATTCTGGATCAAGTTATGAAGAAATTTGGGAATCGCTTTTTGAAGCAGGAAAATTATTTAGAAAACTAGGATTGGACACAGCAGAGCATCTTGGTTATGAATATCCAATTGAAGATGATGAAAAAGTAACTGAATATCTTAAAAAAGTTCAAAACCTTCCCAAAGACGCAAAGAAAATCGTTTAATTTCATTCATTTCACATATGAATACCGGTTTAATATTTTATAAAGAAGGTGATATGAATATGGCTGAAGCTAGATTAATTCAGTAAGATGAATTAGATGACCTTTTATTGTTATACAAATTTCTAAATCCTCAAGACCCTGAACTTCATAAAGACGAACATTTATATAACCATTGGAATGAGATCATGTTGGATGATTATATGAAAATTATTGTCGTAACACACCAAGAGAAAATCGTTTCATCGTGTGTTTTTAGTCATCGTTAAAAACTTAACTAGAAGTTCTAGACCATATGGATTGATAGAAAATGTAGTCATTCACGAAAATTATAGAAAACACGGATTTGGAAAAATGGCTATAGAAAAAGCGACATTCTGGATTGATTATGGTTAATAACATTTATTTAATGATTAAAAATTTATTTGTAAAATGAGGTGAGAACTTGGACCCTTTTAAAATATTAAATATGGTAATAGAGCGATATAAAAATATATTAGACGAAAATCTTGTGGGCATATATTTACATGGTTCATTAGCGATGGATTGTTATAACCCGTCAAGTGATATAGATTTTCTAGTTGTAGTAAATAAACCTATCCTACTAAATACAAAAAAAGAATTGATTAATGCAATTATTCATTTAGAAAATGTACCTCCAAAGGGAATAGAGATGAGCATAATTTTAGAGGAATATGCAAAAAAAGTTGTGTATCCAACACCATTTGAACTTCATTATTCTAATTTTCATAGAGACAGATATTTATCTGATCATAATTATATTTGTGGTGATTCTGAAGATCCAGATTTAGCAGCTCAGTTAAATATAGTTGTCCATAGAGGGATTTGTTTATATGGGAAAGAAATAGAAGAGGTATTTAATGAAGTACCGAGAGAAGTCTATATTAACTCTATATATTACGATGTTTGTAATGCAAAGAGTGAGATCTTAGAAGATCCAGTTTATATTATTTTAAATTTGTGTAGGGTTTTATATTATTTGAAAGAGAATGTGATTTGTTCAAAACTTGAAGGTGGGGAGTGGGGCAAAGAAAACCTCCCAACTCAATATCATAATGTAGTAGAAAATGCAGTGAATGTATATATGAGTGACTTAACAGGATTGGACTATAGTCATCAAGTACTAAATGAATTCGCCGATTATATGTTAAATGAGATTCAAAAAATGATAGAAAGGATACGATGATGGAACCATTAATTCGAGAAGATGTTATTAACCTTGCAGAAAAATTTCAATTCTCCGAAAGAGTATTTAATATGGAAGACTTACCTTGGGTACCTTTTGACGATGGCAACAGTTATTTTAAACCTTTAAGATTTGATTTAAATACAGGGACATGGACGTATTTATTTAAGATAAAACCTAATAAAGTGCTCGCTCGCCACAGACATACAGGTGGGAGTGTGATTGGATATACCCTAGCAGGGGAATGGAGATATGCTGAAAGGGATTGGATTGCAAAACCAGGAACATTTATATTTGAACCACCTGGAGATATCCATACATTTATCACATTAGATGAAGAGGTTGTTTCTTTGTTTATTTTAGGTGGCACTCTTCAATACTTTGATGATGATAATACGATCATTGGACAAGATGATGTTTATACTGTTTTGCACAAATATCGTAGCCATTGTAATGAGAATAATTTAGAGGTTTGTGAGGATTTAATTTACTAATATATATTTCACTATAAGTTTTAAGAACGTGGATTTTCCCTACCTATTTATTATGGAATAGGGAAATTTTATAATATGGATGAACTATTAAATAATCAAGATCGATACAAAGGCAGAGCTCAGGAAAAAAAGTTTATTACTTATCGTAGAACCAAATGGAGTATTGAGTAAATGATTAGGAGGACATCATATTATGATAGAAGGGAAAAATATTATACTTAGAACAATTAAAGAAAAAGATCTTGAGGAGTTATTTAAACTTACCAATGATTTATCCGAGAGAGGGGAGTATTTACCACTTCATTTGCCATCTCAGCCAGATTTTCAAAAAAAGTTTAAAGAAACAGGCTATTGGAATGAAGAGTATGGTAGAATGCTGATTACTGATAAAGCAGGCAGTATATTAGGAGATATTATATATTTTAAAAATGATAAATATATGCAAGGATATGAAATTGGGTATCAAATATATAAAAAAGAAAATATGGGAAAAGGGATAACTTCTGAAGCACTCCGTATTTTTTCTGCTTATTTATTTGAATTAAAACCAATTCAACGTCTGGAAATTATTGTGAATGTCAATAACATTGGGAGTCGCAAAGTAGCTGAAAAGTGTGGATATAAGTTTGAAGGAGTGAAAAGAAAAGCCGTATTTTTAAGAGGAACATATCAGGATGTAGATCTGTTATCACTTCTTAGGGAAGAGTGTCCATCTCTATCTGAAGTTTTGAGGTATGAGAACATTGAGTAATAATTGTATATATGTAAATTGGGATGGACACAAAGTAAAACTAACTTGGATTCCTACTAATAAATTACCTCCTCTAGATAAAGTAACTAGTGTACACAGTATCTGTATTAAAGGTCATAAAGTTCTATTAGTAAAAATTAAAGGAAGAGGATTTAATCATCCGGGAGGACATGTAGACGAAGGTGAAACTCCTGAACAAGCTTTACATAGAGAAGTATTGGAAGAAGGATATGTTAAAGGGGATTGTGAATATTTAGGAATGATTGAAGTCAATCAAGCGGAAAATCCTATGTATGACCCTAATGGGAAATATCCGAAAATAGGATACCAATTATTTTATAGTATGAATATAACAGAATGTTTGCCCTTTAACCGTGAAAATGAATCCATTTCAAGAATATGGGTTGAGCCTAGTGAAGTACCTTATGTTATAAATGATCATAATTTAGTACACTTGATTCTTAATGTAGCATTAGAAAAAAGGTTAAAAACATAATTTAATAGGGGGATATAAAAAGAATGGAAAAATTCACATTTTTTTGGAGAACCGCATCTCCATTTTCACAATGGCACAAATGTAATTTTATAGTAGATCAAATTCTATTTAATTGTACAGAACAATACATGATGTTTATGAAAGCAAAGTTATTTGAGGATCATCTAATCGCAGAAAAGATACTAAAGAGCTCCTCACCGAGTGATCAAAAAAAATTAGGGAGAAAAGTGAAAAATTTTGACCAAGAAATATGGGAATCAAATTGCAAAAAGATTGTTTACGATGGGAATTTTGCAAAGTTTACGCAAAACAAACAGTTAAAACAAAAACTACTTGAAACGAAAGGAACCACCATAGTAGAAGCTAGTCCAGTAGATCCAATATGGGGAGTAGGCTTAAGTGAGGATAATCCTAAAATATTAAATCGAAAAACCTGGAAAGGTACGAATTGGTTAGGTGAAATATTAACACAAATAAGAGAAGATATGATTGTAACAGAAAAATAAGTGTTTAAATGTCACCTAAGCTACGAAAAGTTAGTTAATTTAATTGTTTGGTGGCATTTTTAGTAGATTAATAAGGTAGTTTTATAAAGTTATAAAGCTAGAATGCGTTAAAGTAATATATTGTTAATTTATCCAGTGATATGGAAAATAATGATTGACCATTAGCTTGTATTAAATTAAAATATAAGTAATTAAAGGTGAGGATATATACTTGCGTGTCGTTCTTTTTGTACTTTCTAATCGTAGGAATAATTATGAAAGGGCTTACAAAATTAATGGTAGATCAAGGTTTGTTCTAAACACTAAAGTCAGTATTTTTTATGAAAGAAAATGTACTTTATACATGTTCTTTTTTTCTGTGAAAAACGTATTTATTAATATACATGATTCATAAAGCGATAAGATTAGATTTACAAATTGAATATGAAACTACTAGACAATTTAGTTGATTGTTAACCTCTTACCTTTAAGGAATAGTGGTTTATTTGGGGGTGTTATCTTACGTATAACTGGAAAGAAGGCTGTAATCAAATGGTACTAAGCAAAAAATATAAGAGGTGATTTATTTTGACATATGCAAACATAAAAACTGATTTACCGGGACCAAAATCAAAAGTAATTATGGATAAAATGGAACGGTTTGTTGCTGAAGCAAAAGTAAAAAAAAGCCTAGTCCCCTCTATTATTAAAGAAGCCAATGGTGCTGTTATTAGAGACATAGATGATAATACTTTTATAGACTTGGCTGGTGGTGTGGGTTCTCTAAATGTAGGACACAGCAACCCATTAGTTGTTGATCAGATCATCGAAACTAGTAAAAAATATACACATACTGATTTTACAGTTATCCCCTACGAACCCTATATTGATTTAGCAGAAAAGCTATGTACAAAAGCTCCTGGAACATTTCATAAAAAAGCTTGTTTTTTAAATTCTGGTGCTGAAGCTGTAGAAAGTGCTGTGAAAATTGCTAGAAAATATACGGGCAAAAAAGCAGTTATTTGTTTTGAAGGTGCTTTTCATGGTAGGACATACATGGCTCTTACTCTAACTAGTAAAGTAAGACCATATAAAGCAGAAATGGGGCCTTTTGCTTCAGATGTTTATCGAATTCCTTATCCTTATACTTACCGTTGGCCTGGTCATCCAAATGAAGAAGAAGTATGTGATATTGCTATAGAGCAATTGAAAAATGTGTTTGAATATAGAGTCGCTGCAGAAGAAACAGCAGCTGTCATTATCGAACCGATTCAAGGTGAAGCTGGATTTATCGTACCTCCTATTGGGTATTTAAATCGAGTACAACAATTATGTAAAGACTTAGGTATTCTTTTTATCGTTGATGAAGTACAGACTGGATTTGGAAGAACAGGGAGATTTTTTGCATCAGAGCATTTTGGGTTAGAACCTGACTTAATTACAGTAGGCAAATCTATTGCTGCAGGGTTACCTTTATCAGGTGTAATAGGGAAGGCAGAAATTATGGATGCAGCTGGTGATGGTGCAATCGGAGGAACATTTGTAGGAAATCCTGTTGCTTGTTCTGCAGGACTTGCAGTATTAGAAGCGTACGATAAGTTGGATTTAGGACATAGAGCTAACGAAATTGGTGGAAAAATAAGAGCGACATTTGAAGCTATTTCTGAGAAATCTTCTTTAGTGGGTGAGATCAGAGGAGTTGGAGCTATGGTCGCGATCGAATTAGTGAATGACCATTCTACTAGAGAGCCAGCTACTGAACAAACCACAAGAATTATTCAAGAATGTGTTCAAAGAGGTGTGATTTTATTTAAAGCTGGTATATATGGAAATGTATTAAGATTTTTATGCCCTTTAGTTATTACCAATGAACAACTAGATGAGGCATTATCCATTATTACTGAAGTTATTGAGTCTGTGGAAACTGTAAAGTCATAAGGTTGATACTATATAAAGTTAAAAAGGGTGGATATGATGAATAATAATAATGTTCTAAAAGTAAGCAATTTTATTGATGGAAAATGGGATGAATTCAATGACAACACGATCACAAATATTAATCCTGCAACGTTGGAACCTGTCTCTACTGTAAACATTGCAACTGAGGTGGATGTGCAGCGTGCTGTTGAATCTTCTAAAAGAGCATTTAAAGAGTGGTCAAGTTTCCCACCCCCTAAAAGAGGAGAAATGTTATTCAAAATTGCGGAGGAACTAAAGAAAAGAAAACAAGAGCTTAGTGAATTGATGACTTTAGAAATGGGAAAAGTGATCACGGAATCTGAAGGAGAGATACAAGAAGCGATTGATATGGCTTATTATATGGGAGGAGAAGGAAGAAGGTTAAGTGGAGAAGTTGTTCCTTCAGAGCTTCCTAATAAAATGGCAATGGCAATAAGAGAGCCATTAGGGGTCATAGGTGCGATTTCAGCGTTTAATTTCCCTGTTGCTGTACCATCGTGGAAAATATTCCCATCCCTAATCGTGGGAAATACCGTCGTTTGGAAGCCTTCACCAAATACTTCAGGAATCGCAGCAGAATTTGTAAAATGTATGATGAATGCTGGGTTACCTGAAGGGGTTATTAATTTAGTAGTTGGTGGAGAAGAGAAAGTTGGGGAAGCATTAGTTTCACATCCTGATGTATCCTTAATTTCTTTTACAGGATCAACACATGTAGGACAAAAGGTTTATCAAGCATGTGCTTCAAATCATAAGCAAGTTTCCCTAGAATTAGGAGGGAAAAATGCTATTATTGTATTGGAAGATGCAGATTTACCTTTAGCTGCTCGTGCAATTGCTTGGGGTGCTTTTGGAACTACAGGACAAAGATGTACTTCTACTAGTCGTATCATTGTTCAAAAATCTGTTTTAGAAGAACTAACACCACTATTATTAGAGGAAGTAGCACAATTAAAAATCGGAAATGGGATAAAACATGATGTGAACGTGGGTCCATTAATTAATAGCCAAGCATTAAAAAGAGTTGAGCAATATGTAGACATAGCTAAAAAGGATGGAGTTCCAATCCATTGTGGTGGAAATAAGATAGGTGACGAAGGATACTATTTTGAGCCTACCGTCATTGGACCTGTATCACCTTCAAGTGCATTTGCAACTGAAGAAATTTTTGGTCCTATTTTATCTATTATTTCTGTAGACACTTTTGACGAGGCTATTGAAGTGAATAATTCTGTAGATTATGGATTATCTTCAGCTATCTTTACTAGAGACTTGAGTAAAGCATTAAAAGCAGTTCGAAAAGTGGATACGGGAATCGTATATATTAACCACAGTACCTCTGGGGCTGAGATTCAAATGCCATTTGGTGGCACAAAAAATACTGGGAATGGTAAACGTGAAGCTGGGCAAGCAGCTCTAGACACCTTCAGTGAGTGGAAAACAATTTATATCGATTACAGTGGAGATTTACAAAGAGCTCAGATCGATGTTGATTTTGCATAAATAGAATAATATATTTAGTTAACTAGAAATTATGATTTAAAATTATAAACGTATTTTAAAAAGCCACTAAAGTATGAATGAATAGATTAAAACTCTACTCATGATCGTACTAAGTGGCTTTTTAGTTTGTTTATTACTTATTAGTATCATTTAATACTTTATTTAATTTTTCCTCGATTGAATCCAACTGCTGTTTTTTTCTTCTTGATACACGTATGAAATATACAATAACCACTGGGATCATAAATAAAATAAGAAATGAGAATAGTTGAAAGACAATAGAACCATCTATTTGCAATGATTTCACCTCACTTTAACCTAAATACTATTATATTAATTCTAGATTTAAAAGCAAAGGTTTCCTCAGCATAGCTCAAGTCAAGGTTTAAAGGTATAATAAATCATGTAAAACTCGATGAGTTAAATGGATTTAAATCGAAGTTTTTTATGTTTGGAGGTTAAATTCGTGATCACTATACAAGCACAGAAATACGATGGTAAACCACATTATACATGGCAGTCTGAAGTGTTGGATTTAAACGATGAATATGTTGTCATACTTTCTTATCCAGAAACTGAAATTAAACATTATACTAAAAATATAGTTTTTACTGCTAATAATTGGTGGATAGAACTTTATCCTTTTAAAGAGTGGTATACCATTTCTATGGAAGTGGAAAACAGAAAACCAAGAGATATTTATTGTAACATTGCCAAACCGTCTAATTATAAAAAAGGATTGCTCACATTTATTGACTTAGATATAGATTTTGTAAAAAGAGATGGCAAGTGGAAGGTGCTTGATGAAGATGAATTTGAAACCCATCAAATGAAATATAATTACCCAGCAGAAGTTGTGAACAAAGTATGGGAGACATTAGATGATTTACAGTTAAACTTAAAAAACAAACGTTTCCCGTTTGACGGTACATTAGAAAATTATATAAATCAAATCCCAAATACAAAATGATTTTTTTGATATTCTTTTTGTATATATAATTGATTTGAGATATGAATAACGGAATTGATGTATATTGAAATAAAGAGAAAAAGAGTGGAGGTTAACATGCAATTCACAGACCCTATATATAAAACGATTCAAATTGAAGATAATGACATTATAGATTTAATACAATCAAAAGCATTTCAAAGGTTATCCTCAATCAAACAGCAAGGAAATACTTTTTTTCTTCAAGAAAAAGCAGTACATACGAGGTTTCAGCATTCATTAGGTGTTTATGAATTAAGTAAACAAGTTTTATCCAAACTCATGAAGAGCAATGAGATTACCCTATCATCGTATGAGTTAAAAGTGGCCACTGTTTCCGCCCTATTACATGATATCGGTCACGGTCCATTTTCGCATTGCTTTCAAAGTATATCAGGGCATGATCACGGTGATTTGTCTATACGAATCATAGAAGAAAGTGAAGACATCACAAATATTTTAATGCGTACACCAAATTTGTTGGAAGATGTATCACATGTGTTAAAAGGTGATGGAGCATATAAAATGATTGAAGAAATTCTTTTCGGTGCACTCTCATTAGATCAGTTAGATTTTTGGAATCGAGATTTATATTATTCTAGGATTCAAATCAGACCTTTTGATATAAACCGTTTAACTGATTCACTTCGTTTTAAAGAGGATAAGCTGATGATAAATGTGGATGGTGTTCCAGAAATTGAATGTATGATAAGTATGAAGAAAACGTTATATAAGAATGGCTTTGGGCATCCTTTTGTTGTTGGGAAAGATCTTATTTTAAAAGAAATATATAAAAGAGTCATAAAAGAAGACATAGAATTGGAATCAAAACCTCTATTAAACATTTTAAGAGAAGATATACTTGATATAAACGATTATCTTTCAATATATGATGAGACGCTTGTAAATGAAATAACGAAGATCTGTACGATGGAAGAAAATAAAGAACTAGCCAACTTAGCGATGTTGTATTTATCACCTAAACGTAGTTTGAAATATGAAGAATCATTTTCAGATATCGCATGTGAAATAGGGGTTGTAATAGAAGAAAACAAAAACTATAGTTCATATACTGGTGGCATTTTTGTCTTAAATGAAAAGCAAAGTTTTGATATTAAACATCAATCAGAGCATATTCAAACAATGATGGAAATGTCATCAATACGACGAGTATATTTTTTAAATGAATCTATAAGTACTTAACAGACTATAACGATCACTTACTACGAGACTTGTTGATTTGCTCTGGATTATTGTTCATTATAACTCCGTTTTTAGGTTAGTGATTGATTGACTTCCAAGACTACTATGAGAGGATAGAAAAAATGACAAAAGAAATTACAGGATCGTGTTTAGTCAAAAATGATTTTTATGGAAAAAGAGTTTAAAAGTTCAGTCACCGAAAGGAGAAAGTGAAATGAATATTAAAGGAACAGTAAATATATCTATCGAGGATTTTGATAATCTAAGAGAACAAGTAAAGGAACTTGATGAACTTAAAAAGAGATTAAAATCTTGTTCAACTGTAGAAAAAACATTTATAAAATCAGGTGAAAATGAAGGGAAAGTAACACAACTCATTACAATTGATATACAGAAGTTAACCAAAGTTGGAGTAGAATACTCTCTTTACAATAATGAGGACTGGGATGATCTTTATGACGATTACGAAGTTAAATTAATTAATGTTGAACAAGCAAAAAAATATTAGGCTTAAGTTGGTTATGAAATGATAAAACAATGAATTTATCGGGATATATAAGGTACTTAATAGGAGTTAAAGTTCTAGTAAGTGTTTTGAAAATGAAGGGAATCACTTTATAAGGTAGGAAGTTTAATAGTAGCCTGAAGGTTACATAGTTTCAAAAAGAGTAGAAAAGTGGGGATAAATAAGGTATGAAGAAGATAATTACAGGGTGTTTGGTACTATCTTTAATGAGTATGAGTAATACGACTCTAGCTAAGGGAATCGATAATGATCAAATAGGTTTAATGAATGTTTCTTCACAACCCATAGTTAAAAAAACAAATTATCAAAATAATAAAATTAAAGAAGTAAGTATTTCTTCAGCAGAAATCACCGATGTTGAGGGTCATTGGGCAGAAAATAATATATTAAAGGCTGTTGAAGATGGTTATGTGGCAGGTTATCAAGATGGAACATTTAGGCCAGATAGTGAAATAACAAGAGCTGAGTTTGCAGCACTTGTTTCTAGGGTTAGTAAATTAAAGACAAATCAAAGCCCTGTCGGATTTATCGATTCAGGTCATTGGGCTAGTGGAAGTGTTTACAGACTTGTAAATTCTGGAATTATTGATGAATCTGATTATGGAAACGAATTTGGATTTAATGAAATTTTGACTAGATGGGAAATGACAAAGTGGTTAGTTAATGGATTGATACAGTCTAATCCGAGTTTTAGGTTTGCCTACCATGATACGCAGCACACTATACTCCCTTTTGCTGAGTTTTATAATGAAGGCTTTAATGAAGAAGAAGTTCCTTATTTGGCTATTGCTAAAGGGACTGGTCTTATTTCAGGGTTCCCTGATGGTAGTGCTGGGTTAGATAGAACTACTACGAGAGCAGAAGTTGTTACCATACTTTATAGATATTTAGAGCAGGAAGGAAGTTTTGCTAGTAATTATATAGTGTTAAATGAATTAAGAGAGGTAGGACTAACTGGTACTAACTTTGATAGTATTGGTGTGTTAGGTTATGATACTCAGACTACAGAACTGAAAGAAGTTATTGGTAAGAAGATCGTATCTAGAGAGAACTTGATTACAGCAACTATTCACAATTATATTTTTGTTAAATACGAAAATGGAATAGCAACTGGTATTTATGATCCTATGTTTGTAGATCTTCAAAAAGAAACAAATTCCAACTATACCGGGATTGTAGCTTATGTGGATTTATCTTATGAAGTTTCTAGAGATATTTCTAGCAGTTTGACTCTATCTAATTATTTACCTTATATTTATGGTGGATGGTTAGGAACTAAACCTGATAATTTTAATCTTTCTACAGTTACGAGTGAAGATTATTTGAAGGCAGGAAAAGTTCATAGAGTTTGGACTAATTTTAGTATAAGTGATTTTTCTAATGAGATAATAACTGAAGATGGTACTAGGGTGGCATTTGGTCCTGAAAATTAAGAGTTGAATTAAGCCAATAAAAATAAGAAGTAGTGATTTTTAAAATTATTACTTCTTATTTAGTAATTTAATAAAACTCTAATTTTATGCTAAAGCTCCAGGAGGAACAATGAGATATTTAAATAAATTACTTACTTTGTTCATTTTATTTATTGTTATATTTACTGGCTGCACTCAAGTTAATAAAGTTGATGATATAACTGAATTATCAATTGAAAGCCAAGCAGATTATTTATTATTTGAATTTATTAAACCATATGAGAGGAAAGGGTATATCAATGCATTAGACAAAGATGGAGAACTCGTAGATAAATATGTTATAACAGATAAACGTTTTGGTTATGCAGATGTGTTTGATTTTGATAACAATAATTTTTATTTCCCTAATTCACGTTTTTCAGGTATTTCACAGGTAATGAAATATAATTCAAATACTCGAAAATTCTCGTTTATTAACACAGGTCAGGAAGCTTTTATAGATAAATATTATAAAGATGAAGTATCTGAATACATCGCCACTAATTTATATACAAATGAAGTTAGTGATATTTGTGATATAAAAGTAAATAAATGTATAACAACTAATAGTTGGAGTATAGTACATACAGTGAGTTCCTTGGATAAATATATTATCAATGTAGAAACAACCCATAACAACCACATGGTAATCAAAAAATATAATCGTGATTTAGAAGAGCTGGACAAAACACAATTAATAGCAAAAACCCCCAATCTTTATCCAACGTATACAAGAGAAGGTAAGTTATATTTGTTTTTAACCGATGGGGATATATTAGAAGTAGATCGTGATTTAAACGTAAATATTCATCCTATGGATTTCTCTGCATATTCTAAATATATCCTAGAAGTATATTATCGAAATAATGTGAAGTTAGACGAAAACAGTTTCCTTACGAGCATAAGGTTAAATGCAGCGAGAAATGAAAGGATTAATTTGCTTGTTAAAATAACATTTGAACAAGATAAACCAAAAATGGAATTAATACAGAATGGTGATATAGAAGATATTTTAAATGCAGATTATCAGGTTGGAGAAGTTTATACGAGTTCTTATACTAACGATCAATCAATTTTAACTATTAGAGACATAAACAGTTTAGAAGTCATTAATCAGTTTTTTTTAAATGATACGGTTGACTTTGTGGACAAATTACAGTGAAAGGTATACTGAAAAGTTTTAGGGAAAGCATTAAATAAAACATGAATTTTATCGGAAGAAAGTTTTTAGTATTTAGGAGGGTATTATGAACGATTTAAAGAAAAAAGTTCAAGCAATAGTAACTACAAAACAATTGTTACAAAAATTAAAGATCCCCTTTGTTCTAAAATTTAATTCAATATACATATATGGGTATGTGAATAACACAGAAGTATTGACTGGTGAAAATTATTAACAATTGGAGAGAGCAATACGAATTAATGAAGCTTATTCAGGAGAGATGATTTGTGGAAAAAACAAAAGTTATGGCTTATTTTAGTTTATTTGGTGACTCATTTCCTTTAGAAAAAGCGACCAAAAAATTAGGAATAACTCCTACTAAAACATATAAAAAAGGTGATAGAATTAGAGATCTTTCAATTACTCGAAAAGTAACATGTTGGGATTTGAGTACAGATTATCAAGAATCATTTGATGTAAATGAACAACTAGACCAAATAATAAAACAAATACAAGAAAAAGATTCAATTATCAATGAGATTAGAAAAACTTACTCTGTTGAATGTAAATTTACTATTGTAATTATAATTGAGGAAGGTTACACTCCTGCATTATATCTTAATAACGAAGTAATAAAATTCGCCTCAAGTATTGACGCTGAATTTGATATTGATTTGTATGCTAATCCTTATATTGATGATATGGATTATTAATTATGAAGATCAAATTTGATAGTTGACAAATGGAGGTAGAATCATGGGAGTAAATTTTCAAGCAATATTTAAACATTCGTATAAATTAAATGAGATAAAAAAGTTACTTGCGATTTTGAATGAAAACAAAACTCTTCAACAATTAACTGATAATACTACAGATAAATGGTGTTGGTTGGATGCGGATTTAGAGTTGGAGTTTGAGAAGCATCAATATAGATCTAGCCGGACCAGATGATCTTGATATTACCTTTGGCAAGAATCTTTGTGTTTTATATCCTGTATACAGATGGAAACAATTCATTACAAATGAGCATATTCAATTTAAGTTAAGAAGGATTTGTTATAAACTCTCTCATTTATTTGGAAACCCTATATAGGTTCCAGAAATTTATGAATGTGATGGCTTAGTGATGGATGGCAAAACGATGGAAGATGTAAAAAGTTATATATATGAAATACATGGTTCTCCTAGCCCATCTATTGATGCAATTATTGAGAAGGAGAATGAATTTGAAGAGTTTCATGGATATGAACATGGTTATTTGATTGATGATTTTAGTGATTTTAAAAAGGGTTAATCTAGAAAACATAATAGGGAGAGCCATGATATGAGTGAATTTACAGCAGGAAGTTTAGCATTAAAGAAAAGCATGGAAAAAGTGGAGCAACATTCAACTGTTACTTCTGTTCAAGAGATAAATGATAACTGGATTGTGTTTATCACTAATGATACAAGTGTGAGTGATATTGTACCTGAAAGTGTATTTGAAATTTCAAAAGAATATCCAATTCTCTATTTTTTTAATTTCGAGGATCATTGTTGGGGATATTATATTATCTTACAAGGAAAAATAGTTGCCAATATCTCTTTTTCGTATGAAGAAGAAAATACTGCAGTAGTAAGGTTAGCTGAGGAAAGGCATCCTGATGAAGATATAATGGAACTTCTTTACATCGAACCAAACGCAAAAGAGCTTTATAATAAGTTACTATTGGAAGTAAAAGATAATCCTGAATATCTTAGAAAAATAGAAGAGCAATTAGAAAATAAGAACGTTGAGTTCTTTAAATTATTTAATATACCTGATGAAGTCATTACAAAATTAGAATATATTTTATCCGCAGAGTATTGGAATAACTTAAAAAACAAGCATGACCTAGTTGAAGAGTTTAAACAGTTACTTGAAATTAATGAGATGAGATGGATTCGTTCAGACCGAGTGTAGATAGAATTTAAATTTAAAAATGAATTAGATCAATAAAAATATTGAATTATCGAGACTTATTTAAAACTGAAATATCTAGATAAGATAAAACTCTAATTTTACAGGATATAAATCAAACTAAGGTTTTAATATTTTCGAGCTTCGAGCATGGACAAGAAAAATAATTACAATAGGAGGTGAAAAGGTGAGGATTGAAATGATTGATATTTATACTCCTATGAATCTTATTGAAGATGAAAATGATAACATTGATGTGTTTGTAAAAACAGATGAGGGCTACATTTATAATGTACTTTGTATTAATCCCAAAAATATATATTGGTATATGGATAAAGAGGAATTAAATTATATGCCTTCTGGTATACCTGGAATATTTGTACGATCTTTGACTGAAGATAATATTAGAAAAGCTATTGAGCATTATTCCAAATCGCAGGGATATTGGTTAAAATTTTATGGATTAATAGGAATAAGAGAAAGTCTATTTAGTATTGATTCGATAAAAACTATATTTTATGAAATGAATAGTCATATTAATTATGAATTTAAGGAAAATATAGAGGCTAATGAAATTGAATATTCTACTCCAATAGAGCTAATACAAGATATTGAAAATGATAGTATAGATATATTCGTAAAAACAAATGAAGGATTAAAATATAATATTACTGTTACAACTCCTAAAAATCTTTATTATTGTATGGATAAAAGACAAATAAATTATTTACTTCCTGATTATCCAAAGCTGATAGTCAGATCATTAACACGTACAAATATT
The DNA here is from genome assembly GCF_010078385.1 of Chengkuizengella sediminis. Lineage (NCBI taxonomy): Bacteria > Bacillati > Bacillota > Bacilli > Caryophanales > Paenibacillaceae > Chengkuizengella > Chengkuizengella sediminis. Next base: position 128,437 of record NZ_SIJC01000005.1, on the reverse strand, counting down.
GAAAAAGCAATTGAATCTTACCTTGATGATTATGGATATTGGATGAAGGTATTCCATTTAGCAAAAAATTCTGAGAATGTATTTAGTCTTAAATTACTCAATAAAATGCTACAAGAAATTAATGGTGAAAATCAATAAAGCTTTCAAATTTAATAATAAGAGCATTCAAACCGTTTAAATATAACAGTCACTAGATAAAACAAGAATTTTATCAGATTAATAAATTATATAAATATGTATATTGATAATTGAATATGCGAGTAATACTATGTTTTTACATGTTATTTGGGGTTTAGTAGTCTGTATTCTAAAATAATTAATGTAAAATATTTGATATAATTTAAATTAGTAGTTTATTATATGAAAAATTAAAATTTAAGGAGGTGTTTTTTTGAATCAGGTACTAGCTCTTCAACAATTAGAGTCAAAGAAAGACAGTAAAAAGAATATGATGAATAACATAAGTACTAATACTTTCACCAATCTGAATCATTGGAAATCCAGTAATAGTAAGGAAAAATGATCGAATTTATCCATTTTCAAAATCAACTACAAGTATATTGAACTTTTTACTTGTAGTTGATTTTTTTATTATACCAGTGGATAATGAAACGCATAAACTAAAGAAGATAGTGAGTTTATGAAAAAAGTAATATTATTATGATTTTGGTAGAAAATAAAATAATAAGAACAATAGGTTGTATTTATCATGAAGACTACTTTCAATCATTAGGATTGATGGTTGTCATTTTTATTCTTTTACAAAGGGAATGTAGAAACCTTTTGATGAAAGTTAGGTAAAATATATTGAACTATAAAAGGAACATAACTTTTTGTTATTTTTGCTACGATAAAACGGTAATTTTAACTGATAAAAAATAAAGTGAAGGGATTTAGAATGAGGCATTTATGGACGCTAAGAGACGATTTAAGAAACGATACATTATAACTATTGCACTGATAATAATCATACAGTATGTTTCTTCTTATATAGGAGGATATACACTTTCTGAATCATTGGTCATAAGAAATTCAATTCCAAATATAAATGGAAAAGTTGTTTTTGAAAAGGAGTTTAACGGTAATAAGGTAATTGTTTGGGAAACAGATACAGTAAACTATATCAAATTAATAGAAAGAAATTGGGGGATTTTTTATCGTGTCACTAATACAAGTGGTATGCATGCTTTAACTTCTGATGAAAAGATGAAGATTACTTGGAGTGCTACTAATGATAAAAATGATTTTTATAAAACTCTTTTTGGAACCGAAGTTTTGGATAAAGATATAGTTAAAGTCATTGTGAGTAATCATGATAGACATAAAAATATAACATCTTTAAGTGAAGCAAAAGAGAAATCAACTGTCTATATAGAAATGGACGTAGAAAATGGGTATGCAGCACATTATAGTTATTTAAAAAATGCTTATGTTGGAGGTTATACTTTCCGTGGTTTGAATTCACAAGGGGAGATAATATCTATCTATTAAATTAGAGACTTTGTAATAAAATTCAGATTTTATAGAATGAGATTAGTAGAGCAATTGGGAGGTGGTTAATGATGTTGGATTTATTTCTAATGTTATTAATATTTTTTGTGATTTTTTTGTTTGGAGGTTTATTATTGTTAACGAATTCTTACCAAATTATTAAGCAAAATAGAAAAATGATCGCTATACTAAAAGAAATTAAAGATCAATTAAAAACAAAAAATGATAGTTTTTTTAGATGAATGAATAATAAAATTGGAATTATAAAGGAGGAAAATAAATGAAGAAATTAAAATTCCTTATAATAATACTAATAATAATAGTAATATCTGGTTGTAGCGAATATAATCCATCGCATGATGATATTAATGCAGATGAAGATATTAGCGAATATAACCCATTAAATGACGATATTGTTGATAAACATGGTGAAATAACCAATATTGATATATTTATGCGATTTATTGAAAATTTTGATCAAGGAAATAAGGATGAAATTAAAATTGTAAGATATACTGTAGAAGGAGATGCAATTCTGCGAGATCTTGAGTATGATGGGGAAAATATTATTACAACAATTGATACTACAAGAGATCGTTATGGCAAAAGAAGGGTTAGTACTTTTATATGTAAAACAATCAAAGTAGAAGCAACAGAAGAGATGAATCTTTACAAGCATTACCTATTAAATGGTTGTAATCAGGAAAATATTGATACTTCTATCTTGGTTATTCAGAAATAAATCTAATAGTACAATAAGCATTAATTTACAGATTAAAAACTTGCACAAAGAGGGAAGAAAATGAAAGAAAATAATAAAGAAACCCCCGCGAGAATGAGAGAAAGATTAAGGCAAGAAGAGCTAAGAAAAAATACCACTACTGGAAAATTGGCTGATTCTATTAACAAGGCACAAAGTGGAAATCTTGCAGATTTAGTAGGTGATTTAAGTTGGAAAGTAACTGGAATTCTTATACTTGTTCTTATAATAGGTATTTTAGTTGCATCAATATTTTTAAAGTAATGAGGACTTGTATTATAAGTGTAAGTAGTGGTAGTGTTTACGTTTAAAGAAATAAAATATTACTTTTATCTGACACTAAATTAAATACATAGTAAAATTAAATTCATCACCTTTCCTAAAATAAAACAAGTTATAATAGGTTATAAATCTAGATTATCTGAGGTATATTTTTTCAAAAAAATTAAAAGTTATTAAATAAAGGTTTTAAAAAGCATAAATCAAAATATTTAAACAAAACTGAAAGCCATTGCAAATTTAAAATTGTTGTATTACAGCTATCGTTCACTAAAAACAATACTAGATAGTTCTTCTGCAACAGCATTCAAATTATGGCTGATATTATTAATAACAATAATCGTTACTTTTTCTTCAACATATCTAAGAACAAGAGATGTATATCCAATAGTTCCACCAGAAAATAGGACGTATTTTTTATTTAGATTGTCTCCAATCGTACAACCATAGCCAAATGGTTGAAAATAGGATTGATGCATTTTGTCAATTGAGTTCCTCTTAAGTAACGTATCGGTATATAATGCTTGATCTAATGAAGCTAGATCATGAACAGTTGAAAACATTTCTCCAGCTGCATACAAATTAGAAGAATAGATTATTGGTATCTTTTTTAAGTCAGAATCATCCCAATCATAACCTTCAGCTAAGCTGTTTCCTTTAGTTAGATCCTTTGGAAATCCCGTTTGATTCATATTTAGAGGTTTCAAAATATGCTCGTTAATATATTCTTCATAAGATTGTCCTGAAATTTTTTCTATAATTAAACCTAACAAAATATAGTTTGAATTTGAATATTCACTTTGTTGACCTGGATCAAAATTTAGTGGTTTATTTTTGAAAATATCAAAAGTCTGTTCTGCACTCATTTTTTTTGTGAAACAATCTAAAAAATGCTCAGTATCAAAAAAGTTAGGAACGCCAGAACCATGAGCTAATAGGTGATGTATGGTGATTTTATTGCTTTGTTCATATTCAGGAAAAAAGCGTTCACAGGTTTCGTGTAAATCTAGTAAATCTTTTTCATAAAGTTGCATAATAGCGATCGCAGTAAATGTTTTAGTGATAGAACCTACATAGAACTGAGTGTTATTTTGATTCGGTATGTTGTCTTCAAAGTTAGCCATGCCAACTCCCCCACTTACGATAGCTTCTCCATCTTTTGAAATTAGGAATGCTCCATTGAATTGCTGCTTTTCAGATAAATTAGTAATATATTTTGTTATTTCATTTTTCAAATTTATCACTCCTATAAGATTCGGATTTTCACAAAAACATAGACTAGCTCTAAATTTAATATAGTTAAACAATGGTAGTGTGTCAACACTTTAGTGGTCATAATCTTTGAATAAAAGTTGACAATGGAAAAATTTATAATTAAAATATGAGTATACTCATTATTGAGTGTGCTCATGTTTTTGTGAGGGTAAATCAGAAGTAGATGAAATTTAAAAACTACAACAGAGAGCTCTTTTTCACAGATTATAGAAGACGGATTTTATTCAATGAATGATGAATAAATGAATGATAATGGGAATTAGAAAGAGGAGGAATTACAATAATGAAACGATTTTTTGCATTTGTATTCCGTGCAACCACGACAAAACCAAAAACAGTATTAGCTATTTCACTTTTGGTGACTATTTTATTGGGATTTGCTACTGTAGGTTTAAAAATGGAGGTTAGCTGGGTTGGACTAACACCAAAGGATCATCCGTCTGTGAAACAATATGACAATATTATGGAGCATTTTTCAACGATGAATAATATCATCGTGATTGTAGAAGCGGATAATCCCGCTAAACTTGATCAAGCGGTTGAAACTGCCAAGGAGAGGCTACTCCAATTAGATGAATATGTGCAAAGTGTTTCTGCCCAGGTGAATGAGGATTTTCTCATTAAAAATGGACTTATGTTATTGGATGAAAATGTGATTGAAATGACAGGAATGGCTTTAAGTGATCCTAATATAGATCGTTATTTATCTTTTATGAACATGAACTACACAGGGGTTTCTAATCAAATACAAGAGGGTAACGTCATGACTGTCCAAGAAGAACAGGGAATCGCATCTTCTTTGATGGGTATGGACTGGTTTTTCCACTCTTTATTAGTAGAAGAAAATGAAATAGAAACGGGAGTGAATCGACTTGTATTCGGGGACCCTTATACTAGGTCAATAGACGGTACTCAAATCGTGATGATGGTTCAGCCGACATTTGATATTACTGATTTTGAAAAAGTAGCCCCTGGAGTGAATGCAATTGAAGCGGAGCTTGTTCAAATAGAAAAAGAAGTTTCTGGGATTAGCTATGGATTGACTGGAATGCATGTTGTTGGTAAAGATGAGTTAGAAATTACAGAATCTGATTCACATTTGACTACGATAATCGCAATGGTGGGTATATTCATTGTATTGTATATGGCATTTCGTATGATTTCTGTCCCTATTTTGGCTTTTATCCCTCTTCTTATTGGAGTGATATGGGATTTTGGAATCGTTTCTTTAGTCATTGGAAGATTAAATATAATTACAGTTTTTACTTTCGTAATTCTAATTGGACTTGGCATTGACTTCTCTCTACATCTATTAAGCGGATTTACGGAAAAACGAAGTAAAGGAGCTGGGAAGAAAGAGTCTTTAGAGTATACACTTTTAAAGGTGGGACCCAGTATATTGATAGGTGCTTTATCTACAGCATTTGCATTTTTTGTTATGATGACCAGCTCCTTGGATATGTTAAAAGAGCTAGGTTTTGTAATGGGGTCTGGAATATTGACAACCGTTCTTGCTGTATTTTTTATCTTACCTTCAATTCTTATCCTAGGTAAACAAAAAAATCTATCCAAAGTAAAAGGTGAATATAAATTACTTGGTAAAACAGCTTCTTTTAGCCATCGCTATCGTTTTGTAGTTCTATGTGTTGTTATCGTTTTTATAGGAATAATAGGTTTTAAATCCACAGACAATGAATTTGATCTAAACATGCTTAATTTGGAACCAAAAGGATTAGAATCTGTTGAATTAATGGAGAAAATGAGTGAGGATTTTGGAATGAGTTCGGAAGGACTGTTAGTTGAACAGGATAGTTTAGAAGATATATATAAGTTGTCCGAACAATTAAAAGATAAGGAATCCGTTTCAGCCGTAATGAGTATTGCTGATATATTACCAGATGTTGAAGTTCAAGAGCAGCGGATGCAAACGATTGGAAAAATAGAACAAGTACTTTCGCAACAAATGCCTTATCGATCAGTTACAAAAGGAGAATTTTTACAAGGATTAGAAGATATAGAGCAAACAATCCAAACATTGTATGAGCATGCAGAGACAGATCGTTTAAAGCAAGCAAGTAAATTGTTTTTCGAAAACGGTGGTCAACCATCGAATTTAAATTTGCTTATGGATCGAACAAATAGCACGTCTATTGAACAGTTCGAACAGATGCAATTAGAATTTTATACACTACTTCAAAGTAAAAGTCAGCAAATGTTAGAGGCTAAAATACTTGTGGTTGATGATTTACCAAGTGATTTGAAATCACAATTAGTTAGTGAGGATGGAAAACACTTTTTACTGACTGCTTACCCTAACTTTGACATTTGGGAAGAGTTGAAAAACGAAAAAGGAGAAAACTTCATTCATATGTTACAAGAATTGGATCCTGGATTTACAGGTACACCAATTTTTATGAAGGCATTGTATGATTCCGTTAAGGATGAAATCGTGAAGACGGGAATATTAGTTTTACTTGTTTTATTTACGATTTTGTTACTTCACTTCAGATCTTTTAAATATGCATTGTTGGCGTTTTTACCTTTAATAATGGCACTTGTACTCACTTCAGGTATGATGGGATGGTTAGGATTAAAATGGAATATTCTAAATGTTTTGGCTTTACCTCTTATTATTGGTATTGGTGTTGATGATGGAGTGCATTTGCTTCACCGTTATAAATCTACTAATCAATCCATAATTGAAGTTTTTTCTAGTGTGGGTAGAGCGATATTGATCACCACTTTGACGACAATGATTGCATTTGGATCTTTAATGCTAGCCAGCTATAGGGGATTATCTTCTTTAGGAACTGCGTTATTTATCGGAGTTGGGTTTGCGTTTTTACTATCGATCAGTGTACTTCCAATCTTCTTAAAAGAAAGAGAGACTACTTCTCTGAAATTAGATAACAATAGTGTAAAAACTACAGAACAGCACAAAGGTTAAATATTCGATGCTAATCTCTTATAAGTAAAATACATCAAGATTTAAAGAGAAATATCTACAAATGCTTCTCCCTTTAATGGAGAGGCTTTTGCTTGTTCCTAATTTAAACAAATTATTATCAGGTATTGCTATATATCATCAAAAATTCTTGTACTACCTTATGAAAATTCACTATGGTAATCAAAATATTTTTAAGTTATCATTCTGGTGGAAAACCAACCGCAAGAAATAATTAGTGAAATCAGTTATTATATAAAGAAGATGTAACACTAGGTTTCCTCTATACCACAGTGAATGTTATTTAGTTCTTATGAATTCAGAATTTTTCATAAAACTAGTTAAGTACGTGGCTTTAAATATAAAAATTCTTTCCTTTGTTAGTTGAGCGATGGTATGTATTGATAAACTGGATAAAAAAAGTTGACAATGGAAAAGTTTAATATAATAACCTGAGTATACTCATTAATGAGTGCCTCAAAATTTAGAAAGGAGTTTTTACTATATCTGGGGTCCGAGAAAATAAGAAACAACGAACAAGAGAAAAAATCATTCAAGTATCAAAAGAGTTATTTTTAACAGAAGGTTATGATGGGACAACAACAAAGAAGATTGCTCAAAAAGCTGAAATTGGAGAAGGGACCATTTTTAATTATTTTGATTCTAAGCTGGAAATTTTATATGCGTCCATGATGGATGAATTTGATGTGATTGAAAGCGGGGAGATGGATATTGTTGTGAATCTGAATCTAACCGTGGAAGAATCGTTATTAGCATTCATGGATCAATATTCTGATGGTTTCCGTTTATTTGACAAATCTTTTATGCGAGAAATTATCGTGGGTTCACTCAATCAATTTAAAACAAATCCTGGCTTTTTAAAGATGATTGTTAAAAATGATTATCAAGTGATTGCTCAAATAGAGAATCTATTGCTTCAATACAAGCAAGCGGGGGTATTACCAGCGGATTATGATACAAAAGAAGGTGCAGAAACTGCAACAAGTGCAATTGTATTTGAGTATTTAAGTTTCTTTTATAATGACGATACAACGTTTGATCAATGTTATGAAGGACTGAAAAGGAAACTACACATTCTTTTTCATTGGACTGCTAAGAGTGGGAATTAAAGTGTTTTTGATTAAAATCTTTCTAAAAATATAAGCCACCGAATAACCGTGGTTTATTTCTTAAGCGAATTATATCATGAAATTGATAGAAGAGTTGCATGATTTTTGTGAGTTAAAAAAGGAGTTTATGAATGAAAGCTAAAAAAAATATTAAATACTTGATAGTTTTAGTTGTCATTATAAGTGTTTGGTTATTTCTAAACTTGAAAGAAGATTATTCAGAAACACCCATTAAAGCGATTGAAAAAGTAAAAAATGAAGTCGGTTTTATCTTACATGAAATTGAAGTGGATGATGGAAAAGTATTGTTATATTCAACAGATACTGGGGAAGATAGTCAGGTCTTAAATGCTGAATATGTTAAAAAATCATGGTTGGGATGGAAATGGGGTTATGGAGGCGTTCATTCGTTTCCTAGATATTCAGAACATACCATAGATATGTCGATTGATCCTATCTCCTATATGTACTTCCCTAGTACGAAAGGTACCCCAGTTGGTGATACTCCTTTTCCGATGTTTGTTGGGGTACTTAATAATCCCGATATCGATTCTATATCACTACTTAGTCATTTAACGGGTGAAGAAGAGATTGTAAATATAATTGAAGGACCTGGTTATAAAATATGGTATTTATTTGTGACAAAAGAACAAGGATTTGAATTTACTTTGAAATTGTTATCAAGTGAAGGTAAAGTTCTTCATAAAGAGTATATCAATGAGGCATTTCTTTTTGAGTTTAATGGAAAATCCATAAGAAATCAAGGGAGTGGAGGTAATACAACAGTTGAAATATCTCCCATTGAAGAGTAGGAATAGTGTTGCAAATGATCATGAGGGATAATGAAAAAAATACAAATATTCATCGTTATGGTTATGCGGAAGAATTAAAGTATTTAACTGTGTTTAACAATGAAGAGCTCTTTTTTACGAATTCATCAGATAAGACTTACAATTACATTGCCAAGTTACTTTATAGTGCAGTCAAAAGCTATGATTTATTATTCTCTTCTTTAAATACCTCATATAAATCAAGAATTGAAAACTATTTAGAGATATGGTCTTGTTATAGTTCTAAAAATGCTAAACCAACAAAGGTAGGGAGAAGCTACTATGAATAACTTTATGATTGGACAATATGGAAGTTTTGATTATAGCAAATTTAATAGAGATTTTAAGGATGATTTTTTTGGAATAGAAGCTTGTTTATTTGCACAAGAAAAAGACACATTAAACTTAATAAAAGAATCACAAGAAAAAGGATTTCAAATTGGGATTCACTTTCCATTACGATCAGAGAATATCAAGGTAAGAGATGCTCTTTTTTTATCTCAAAACAAAAAGACTAGAGAAGAAGCATACAAATGGATACAAAATGAAATGGAGTATTTGACTTTGGTAAAACCTGCCTATGTGTTGTTTCATTATCCTAAACCTGTCATTTTAGATGATAGAGTAGATTGGAGTAATTGGCGTTTTACAGACCTAAGTGAGTTTGTTTATGAAAGCAAATATTCTTTTAATGAGTTAAATGAGCAGAGTGAACAATTATTTGAATGGTTATCACAGAAGAGTGAGCAGTTCAATTTTACTCCTGTGTTGGAATTCGATGGAATAAATCAATATGTGTATAATACCGATTTTTTAATAGAATTATTAGAAAAATACAACAACGTTAAATGTTGTTTGGATACGGGTAGATTACATTTACAGGATAAATTAGATCCAAACTTTGATGCTAAATCCACTATAAAAAAATATGCTAGATTTGCAGAATTGATCCACCTGTGGAATGTACAAGTAAATGAGCAGGTTGTACACTCTCATTTTCCAGTACTACCTGAACTAAAGCCTGAAGATGGTTGGGCACCAATTGAAGATTATTTACGAATCATTAAACAAGAAAATAAAAATGTAAAAATTCTCTTTGAACATAGATCAGATTTAATTAGTGATGAGGATTTAGAAAGATGTTATTTATGGGTAGATGATATACTAAATCATTAGTTTCGTAAAAGTAATCAAAACGGAGGTGAATAGTTAATGAATGAGAACAAGTTTCTTTTTTTTCTAAGAGGAGTAATCATTACTTTAGCAATACTTGGTTTTGTTATTGGAATATTAGCGGGGCTAGGCATGGCGAACTACATAAACGATATGCCTGGAAGGTTTTTATTTGATTATGATGAAAAAACTTTCTATTGGTCAGCTGCTATTGGTTCTTGGATTTTAACTTTTCTTATATGTTTATTCTTTTGGTGTATGCTTGAAATAATAGGTTATCTTGATAGGTTGTATTTTAATTCTGAACAGGTAAGAAAAGAAAGAGAGAATAACTGATCGTTATTCAGAAGATGTAATTGTTCCTAACCCTCGATTTATATAAAAATATGATCGAGGTTTCTATTTTTTATCCTCAATTATTTACCTTCCTTAATTGTTTTAGTATTATAGATATTTTCAATAGACTATTGGCTTGACATATTTAGTGACCATATTGTATAGTTTTAGTGTGAATATTTATGTTAGTGGTAACTAATTAACCGTATTGATTACAGCTTGAACTATGATGGAGAATCTATCAATGAATTATATAATATATTCAAATTTGTTAAGATCCATCAATTCTTCATTTTATAACCTTCAGTTTTTACATCAAATGAAATGAAATTTGAAACCTCTAAATAACTACTTAAAACTATTCTACTATTCATTTCAAAGTTTTTTTTCACATCTAATTTACATTTTCTATTGTTTTCTCTAAGTCTGTCTTACACACTCTAAAGAATTAATCTATATAGGCTACAAAATATACATCAAAATAAGGAGGTGATTGAAATGATGAACAATTGCTTAAACAATTAGATCCATTGTAACTTGAACCGTTGCAGGGGGAATGTACACTTATTTATTTTTAATTCAATAAATGAAAGCGCATTCAATTTAATCATGGCATCCTGAAGAGAGTTGTATCTATTTTAAAACATACTACAAATTTATTTTATAAAATATGAATTTATCTTTTTCTTTTAGTAAGTGTATAAGAGCAGTTGATTTGAAGTCTATTTAAAAGTATCTATAAGTCAGAAAAAACAAAATACTTTATGGGAGGAAATTAAAAATGATAGTTACGAAAACGTTTCATAAGTTCTTTTTTTATTTATTTAGTTTGTTGATCATAATCATAGGATTGTTATTCATTCATCCTAAAATAAGTTTGGCAGGAGAAACTACGGTACAATACTTTAGTACTGATACCGATCAAAAAACATTGAAATCTTCAAAATTATCTTTAAAATCATTTTCAACTTTATCTTCTGCCTCATCTTCAAGTCCAGCTATCTTTCCACTTTTAGATGAGTATATTCCAAATGATGCGTATGAGCTAGGCAGTCTCCCTAATGATGTATACGAAAGTAGAATTACATTTGAAGGTCTTGAACATGTTGAATTTATACCAATTAAATTTAAAGCTACACAAGGTTTAGTAGGAGAACCATTATCTATTGTAAATGACATGTTGAGTCGCTATGAAACTCCTGGAGTAGATACTTTTGTAGGAGTATATGATACATCATTATCCTTAGACGGTGATACTGTGATATCACAAACATTCACTAATGTTAAAGCGGGTGATGAAGCCGTATTGTTATTAAATAAAAATTCATATTTTGCTGCAGGTATAAATATAAAGACGGAAAACTGGTGGGAATTAGTTCGTCAAGGTATTGACACTGTCGGTAATACAGCTTCAATTGAACAAGCATTAACTCGTGGAGTAGATATAAGAGATAGTGTAACGCAAACCTTCACAGTAGGTTCTAGCTTAGGATTTAAATTAAAAACCCCTGTTACCGAATCCGAGATTGGGATTGAGTTAAAAGAAGAGACTGGATCAACATATATGCAAATATTAAGGCAGCAAAACACGATATCTCACACTTTTAATTTTGGTGAAACTAGAGTAGATGATCCTATCGCTTATATTTATGGACTTTATCAAGCTGCCAGCAGATACTATACTGACTATAATGATGCTGCATACTTTGATAAATTAAAGGATGAATTTAAAAGTTATGATGCTCTTGAAATAGATTATACACAAGGTTTTAATCTGACTTATTATGATGATTTTTATGCTACAGTGGAAAGAACAGAAGGACCAGATTTAGATGAAAGCTTACCAATAGTACACGATTTTAAAGCAGGAGGATTTCGGAAAGAAGTAAGAGTAAGACTTAAATGGGATACACTTGCTGCAGGTGATTTAGAACGGATTGATGGATACTTGATTTATAAGGAAGTTCCAGGGAGTGCTGATCATGTCGTAGCTATTGTAGATAAGTCAGATGTAGAAACGAATGCTGACGGAACTTTAACATATTGGTATGACTATGGAATAAGACCTAATTCGTATGGCATTAATTACTATGTTAGAACTTACAAAGATACTCCAGATGGAAGGACCATATCTCATAAAAGTGTAATAGATCCAGCAGATTACAACATAAATGAAGTAGAAAATTTTACTGCATCACTGAATACGTGCGGTATACAATTTTCTTGGCATGACCCTGCACCTAGAAAAGTAGGTGAACAAACCTTCTATCAAATATGGCATAAAAACAGAGATAACGGTGTTGAGACTTTAGTCGTTAAAACTACGAGCGACACGGGTATCAATTACATTGATAGCACCATAATGAATTCACCTAGTTCACAATTTTATGTCATCAAAGAAATCATTTATGGTGGTGAACCCCTCATATCTAGCAAAGTATCTAATACTGATAACGTTACTGTTTCATTAGATGGAGGAGTATATTTATTCACAAACGGAGATTTTACAGGTGAATGTGTCAGAGCAGATGTAGGTGATCACAACGATATATCTACTCTAGGTATCGATAATAATGAGTTATCTTCTTTACTCATAGCTGGTGATTATTATGTTACTGTATATGATGAGCAAAATTTGACCCCTAGTGTTCCTAGTAAAAAGATGACCATTTTTGAGGCACATCAATTTTATAACGACCTTTTGGGTCCAGGAGATAATGAAGTCTCCTCTCTTAGTGTGGTAGATAAGCAAGATGGAGTATATCTATTCGAGGGACCATATTATACTGGAGAATTCAGTCCATTAACTTATAGTAGTACACCTATTTTTTATCAGCCTGACATGGGTATACCTGATAATACATTATCTTCTTTAAAAATTGTGGGTGACTTTGCGGCTGTTTTACATGATAGTGGAAATATAGACCCAACAGCGGCGACATCTGATGTCGAAGATTTTTCGCAACTACCTGTTGGAGATAATACTGTTGATTATATGACGATAATTGGTGGGGAAGGGGTATATCTTTTTGAACATTATAATTTTGCTGGTCAGTATACTAGAGTAACAACAGATCAATCCACTAATATGAATTTCATTGCACATATAGATGATGTTGGAATGCCTAATGATAAATTAAGTTCTCTCCTCATTATTGGTGAAGACTATGGGGTTGCTTTATATCAAAATTACAGTCACGGAGGTAATATTAGAAATTTTACACATTCCTATTACCCTACAGTTAATTTTTTAGGAGATTTTGGTTTCAACGATCAAACATCATCTCTAAGAGTATTTAAAGATGGGGTATTTTTATTTAATAATACAGATTTTGCAGGCACAACTACCACAACCGTAAGATTAACAACAGGAGAATATAATTACATTGCAGATTTTGGATTCGCGGATAATTCCTTATCTTCTGTCTTTATAACGGGAAATTATACAGCTGATTTATTCGATGGTATTAGTTTTAGCTCTGGCTCAGCTAATGTCACTCTTCCTAGAGTTGATTTTGGCAGAATTGATGGACTAAATGATAATACGGTATCGTCTCTAATCGTATATCCTAATATTGATGATGTACCTATTATAGAAGTACCATAATAAGAAAGATATCAGATGTAATATGATGAAGTGAATTCTGCTTAAACCTATATGGCCAACCTTTTTCTTGGGTTGGCTGTTCTGTTCCTTCATTTATTTAATCCATACGTATGACAGAGATTTCTGGATAACAATTTATTCTAATGGGAAGTTTTACAGTACCTAAACCTCGATTTATATAAAAAAATGATCGAGAATTTATTTTTTTCATCCCAAGATGAAAATGCTTATAAGCACCAAACGTTTTATCAAAAAAACGGATTTGTCCTCCATGTGTATGTCCAGTTAATAAGAGGTTGTAAGGAAGTTTGTGTTGATCTATGTAATGAATAATGCTTGGCGAATGAGCTAGTAATATTTTTACTTCTTTTGTATTTTGTTTAAAGTTGCAATTGTCTTCTTCAAGACCATAAATTGAGTTGTCAAAACCATATATTGAGATTTTGGTTCCATTTAAATTCATCTTTTCCCCTGAGTTTTCTAAATACCTGCATAAACTTCCAATAGTTTCAACGTTTTTCAAATACTCAGCATTAGATAACTTTCTTTTCTTAAAGCCGTGTGAATGCTCTCTTTCATAGTTACCAGGAACAAAGAAGGTTTTAGATGTATTGATTCTTTTCAGTTCGTTTAGAACTTTTGGTAATTGTTTGCTTCTAGAAACTAAATCCCCAGTAATGAAAACAAGATCAGGATCGATACTATTAACTATTTTTGATAGTTTTCCGTTTAAAAAAGTGGTTCTACCGTGAAGGTCAGATAGATGAACAATCTTAATAGGAGCTGGCAAATCAAGATGAATTTTATGGGATACTACTTTTACAAAAAGAGTACTAGTTAGTACATAACCAATGAATAAACATAACAAAACAATCCAAATTAGCATATTCTCCACCTATAGTATATTTTATTAATTTTGATATTCTGAGAAGAATTTCTTAAAATAAAGTTAGTTAAACAATAAAGGAATTATAACATGAAAATGAAAGGTAAGGTTATTATGAAAAAAGTACTAGTACTTGGAGGAACACGTTTTTTTGGAAAACAATTAGTGAATCTTTTGTTAGAAAATGATTATGATGTATCCATTGCTACAAGAGGATTGTCTAGCGATCCATTTGGAAATAGAGTTCATAGATTCATAATAGATAGAACAGATCCAGACTCTTTGAATAAACTAAGCTCTAAAAACTGGGATATCGTTTATGATAATATTTGTTACTCACCAAATGATGCATTGCATGCAGTAAAGGCATTTAAAGGTTCTATCAAAAAGTATATTTTTATTTCCTCTCGAGCTGTATATGATGCTATAAGTGATAAACCAACTTTTAAAGAAGAAGATTTTGATCCTTTTAATTATCCTATAAATTACGGGAATAGACATGATTTCTCATATGATGAAGGTAAACGATTAGCTGAAGCTGTCCTTTATCAAAAGGCTGATTTCTCTGTAACTGCTGTCCGATTTCCAATTGTTTTAGGTAATGAGGATTACACAAAGAGATTAGAATTTCATATAGATAGGATATCTAATGGACAAGAGATAGGTGTGAAAGATCAAAAGGCTCTCATGTCTTTTATCAGTGACGAGGATGCTTCTATATTTTTATATTGGTTAGCCGAACACTCTATAGAAGGTCCAGTTAATGCAGCTTCAGATGGAGAGATAAATCTAACTAGGTTACTATCAATTATTGGAAAAAAAGTTCAAAAAGAAGTACTGACAACAACTGAAATAAATAACAATAATCTTTCACCATTTGCACTAAATCATTCTTTCCTAATAGATACTTCTAAAGCTGTTAAACATGGGTTTCAGTTTTCAAATATTCACGAATGGCTTCCAGAATTAATAACTTAAAAATGATTCAATTAAAATTTTAATATCAAACGTGTGTACATTAGTTACCCTCAATTGATCTTCTTGATCCTTGTTTTTTTATTATTAATTTTAATATTGATCAGTAGCAGGATATTCATTTAAAGAGGTGTAGCTTTTCTTAAATCGTACCCGAATCTATAAGTATTCTTTCCATCACTGTATATGAATTCGATCGCACTATAAGATATTGTTATGCTTTCAGTTTCGTTTCCTTGAGAGTAGCTCGAAATTAGAGCGTCTTTTAATTTAATAGTGTAAAATGGTACTTTTTGTTCCCCAAAATAAAAGTGAAACTCTGCTTCAAAGGGAATTCTTGTCAAATGTTTCTTCATAATTGGTACTGTGGCAATATCCAATGGTTTTGTAAAGGAAATACCACTGAAACTAGGGAGTGTTGCTTCTCTATTCGCAATGTTACCTGCTTCAAGACTAACATGTCTCGCAACACCAAATGCGAAACTCGAAACTTCAATGTTTCGCTCCTCCCCTTCGAATATCGATGTGCCTGTAATTCCATCAATTTCAAGGAAAACTTTAGAATTTTCGGCTGCTGTTGCAGATTGGGGAACTAAAATTAAAAGTGAAAAGATGAGGACAGCAGAAATATACCAATTTAAACGATTTTTTTTAAAATTCAAAACAAATCACTTCCTTTTATTTAGTTAATATTATTTATATATATTGTGTGTGAAGAAATTTAGTGCGATTTATTTGGAATCAGGTTAATTAATGAGTCGTTTTAACCTTCAGAACAAAAAATCCCCATCATGTTATATGTTGGGGATCCAAGTCTTCTTATCCTTTTTTCATCTAAGTGTGTTTAAATATCGTTGTAATAGTGAATATCTTTCATTGTGGACTCCGTTATAGGCTCATCTTTATGGGCATGTTCTTCAACAAAGTCTATTGCTTCTGAGTGGTTAAGTGTTTCAAAATGTTCCCGTAATTGCTTTCCACCTATTGTTAAACCTTCCTCGATCACCATTTTTGTTTCCAATAAAGATAATGTATTTCCTTCAATCGCATTAGAATGAAAAGTCCATTCTATACGGTAAACTTCTCTTAGGTTATTAATAGCATCTTGAGGTAATGGTAGATATGTATCAAGCTCATCTTTCAACTGAGATAAATGGTCGAAGTTACTCATAATAAACACCTACTGATGGGATTTTCTTATTTTTTTACACAAAATGTATAGATTAATTATATCAAATACACTATGACAATTACATTATTCAATTTCATATTTTCTCAATACTGAATACGTCTTATATCCACCATCATTTATTTCCAAACAATTCAGTTGTGAACCATAACAACAACTACCATCAATTCCGATTTTACCATCTCCAAACCAGATATCATCACATTCATGGATGTCACTTAATGGAGTGTGTCCAAAAATGACTGTTTTATCTAGTTTTACTGGACTCTTAATAAATTCATCTCTTATCCATATGAAAGTTTCAATCGGCTGCTCTTTCCAGTTATGATTTTCACTCTCAGGACTTACTCCTGCATGAACAAAAATATGAGATTCTGTTTCATGATGAAGAGGTAAAGAGGATAAGAATTTTATATGTTCTGAATAATTTTCTAGTATAAACTGTTTTGCTTCTTCATGTGTGTGACCTAATTCGAACCACTCCAAACCACAATAACTGTATACAGTATATTCGCCTCCATTACGGAAATAATGTGCGAATTTTTTTGGATCATCTAATAATAACCAATCTAAGAACATTTGATCATGGTTTCCTTTAAGACAAGTCACATGGTTTTCTTTATTTAGATGCATGATCATCTCTATTACTTCTTTAGATTGATCCCCTCGATCGCAATAATCACCTAATAGAATTAATCTATCATTTTGGGGATCAAACTTTACAAGAGTTAGTAGTTTATTGAATTCATCAAAACATCCATGTATATCACTAATGGCTAGTATTCGTTTCATTTCATCACCTATTATATTTAATTTTTTTCTGCAACTAAAGTAAAGGTTTTGGGAATTCCTTTGTCAAATACCTCGCTTGATAGGTTTGGTTCTTCGTCTAAACTTTGAATGATTAATCCTGCTTTGGCTACTGCAGTAACAATCTCTCCAAGGTTCCAATTGCGATGTAATACTTTTTTTGGTTCTTTTTCTTGATCTAGAAATTTAATGAAGGATACTTCTTTTTCTTCTAACGAAGTATTAAAGTAATCTCCTGTCACCTTATGTTTACGGATTTTGGAAGTGGAACCTCTAGAAGTGATTAGTTTGGTTGAAACTGGATGAAAATCTCTAATGATAAATTGTCCTTGATTCCCTAGTAGCTTGTATACAACATCAAAAAAAGGATTTAAATCAATAAAATAATGTAGGATTCCCATTTCTGCAAATACGATGTCATAATCACCAGTTAGATGCTCTTGAGATAAAGTAAGAACATCACTCAAAATATATTCAATTTTCACTTCAGCTTCGTGTGCTAATTCCTTTGCGTAACGTTGATTACCTTCAGAAAAATCTACTACAGTTGCATGCGCCCCTAATAATGCTAACGCTACTGCTTTACTTCCATTGGAGCCCATCAGATTCATGATCTTTTTTTCTTTTACATCTCCAAATTTTTCGTAAAGAACGGAGAGACTTTTTAATGGAGCCTTTCTGATCTTCTTAACAGCTTCTTTAGGTTCTCCAAATCGCTGCACCCAAGCATCGTAGGTTTCCTGATTCCAGATTTCTTTATTCACATTCAATGAATTATTTTGTTCATTTTTTTTATGTTTTTTCTTAAAACTTTGCATTGTTGTCTACCTCATTCATTTATGTTAAGTCTAAAATAATTTCCAGTTACCATTACCTTGTATTGCTACTTATGAGATATTTTATACACAATCCGGCAAAAACGGTGTATCCGTGTTATTTTACACTTTGATTAAAGATTAGTCTAGAACATGTGACAATCTGTATAATGAACAAACTATACTATTAAAGTAAAATATACGTAAGTTTGAATTCACAAAGAGTTTTCCATTTATCATTGATACATTAGGGAGGCAAGAATAATAGAGAAAATTCCCGCATTGTAAGCGCTTTCTTTATAATTTAAAAGTTCTATTTTTAATTTAAAACATAAACTAATAGTAATAAGCTAGTCCAATCAATAATAAGGGGGATTTTTGAATGAGTGATAAGGTTCAGATCGGTTTAATTCAATCTAAACATGATGTTCATGGAGATGAGAAGATTGAATTACATAAGGAAAAGTCAATTGAAAAACATCTAAAATTAGTTAGAGAAGCGAAAGAAAAAGGTGCACAAATTATTTGCTTACAAGAAATTTTTTATGGACCCTATTTCTGTGCAGAGCAAAATTCAAAATGGTATGATTCGGCAGAAGAAATTCCAAATGGTCCAACTACTAGGTTATTTCAAGAGTTAGCCGAAGAATTGGAAGTAGTCATTGTTTTACCCATCTATGAAAGAGAAGGCATAGCAACTTATTACAACACAGCAGCAGTCATAGATGCAGATGGATCGTATTTAGGTAAATATCGAAAGCAGCATATTCCTCATGTTGGTGTTGGAAATGAAGGTTGTGGTTTCTGGGAGAAATATTATTTTAAGCCAGGTAATTTAGGTTATCCAGTATTTGATACGGCTTTTGCAAAAATCGGAGTTTACATTTGTTATGATCGACATTTTCCAGAAGGTGCTAGATTGTTAGGGTTAAATGGTGCAGAAATTATTTTTAATCCCTCAGCAACTGTTGCAGGTTTGTCAGAATATCTTTGGAAGCTTGAACAGCCAGCTCATGCTGTTGCAAATGGATATTATGTTGGAGCGATAAATCGAGTTGGATTTGAACCTCCTTGGAACATGGGAGAATTTTATGGTCAATCTTATTTAGCTAATCCTAGGGGTGAATTTGTTGCAATAGGGACACGTGATTCTGATGAGATCATTTTAGGTGAAATGGATAAAAAGATGATTCGTGAAGTTAGAGATACGTGGCAGTTTTATAGAGACCGTAGACCTGAAACTTATGCAGATATGACATCACTATTACCCTAAATTTTATAAATTACAAAGGAGGTTTCGTTATTGGTTTATTCAAAATCTTCGAATCTATCTCTTGATGATCTAGATCAAAACTTTCAAGAAGTGCAACTAGGATTAACGAATCGAGAAGCTTTGGAAGAAGCAAATCGATGTCTTTACTGTTACGATGCTCCTTGTATTACAGCCTGTCCTACAAGTATAGATATTCCTAAGTTTATTAAAAAAATTGCAAGTGAAAATCTATTAGGATCGGCAAAAACAATTATGGATGCAAATCCGATTGGAGCTAGTTGTGCACGAGTTTGTCCAACATCGGAGCTTTGTGAAGGAGCTTGTGTATTAAACTATTCAACAAAACCAATTATGATTGGTTTATTACAGCGATTTGCAACCGATTGGGCTATGAAGAACGAACAAATATTGTTTGATGCAGGCAAAAAGAATGACAAGAAAATAGCGGTAGTAGGGGCTGGTCCAGCTGGGCTTTCAGCAGCACGGGAATTGGCACGAATGGGTTATTTAGTAACGATGTTTGAAACGGAAGAGCATGCAGGAGGACTGAATAAATATGGCATTGTTTCATTTCGTTTACCACAGAATATTTCAGACTGGGAAGTAGAGCAAGTGAAATCATTAGGGGTTGAGATTAGAACAAATACTAGAGTTGGCACAGACATTCAAGTCCATGAACTATTAGAAAACTTTGATCGTGTTGTTTTATCTATTGGCATGTCACATGTTCTTGATCTTGGAATTGAAGGAGAAGATTTAAAAGGTGTGTTTGACGCGATTGAATTTGTGAAAGATACGAAATCAGGTTCAGTGCCGGAATCGATGAAAGGAAAAAAAGTAGTCGTGATTGGTGCAGGGAACACCGCGATTGATGGAGCGACATGTTCCGTTCGACTTGGTGCAGAAAACGTAAAGATTTTATATAGAAGAACGATGGATGAAATGACGGCTTATGATTTTGAATATGAATTTGCCAAACAAGATGGAGTTGAATTCAGATGGTTAACAGCGCCCCATAGAATCATTGGAGATGAGAATGGGTATGTCAGAGGGATTGAGTGTATAAAAATGGAGTTAGGTGAACCAGATCAGGATGGTAGAAGACGTCCAAAACCAATACAAGATTCAGAATTCATCATAGAGGTGGATGCAGTCATTAAAGCAATTGGTCAAACAAGATATACCAAATTAATAGAAGATTTCGCATTAGAAAATAACGATGGTGTTGTAAAAGTAAATTCAGAACCTTTCCAGACATCAAACCCAAAAGTATTGGCTTGCGGTGATGTTATTTTCTCAAAAGGTCAAGGGGAAGCTATGGTTGTGACGGCTGCTCAACAGGGTAAAGAGGTAGCGTATGCCATTCATCAACAATTTACTAGAGAACCAATAGAAGTAGAATCAAACAAATGAAGTGGAGGTTATGAGACGTGGCGGATTTAAAAATTAATCTAGCAGGAATACAATCACCGAATCCATTTTGGCTGGCATCTGCTCCTCCAACGAACTCTGGTTATCAGGTACAGAGAGCATTTGAAGCAGGTTGGGGAGGTGCAGTGTGGAAAACATTGGGAGACCCCATATTGAATGTATCTTCTAGGTTTGCTGCCGTGCATTTTAATGGTCATAGAGTGGCAGGTTTCAATAACATTGAACTAATCACAGATAGACCGATTGAAGAAAACTTGAAAGAGATTTATGAAACAAAGAAACGCTTTCCTAATCACGCTATTGTTGTGTCCATCATGGTGGAGCCAAAACAAGAAAAGTGGCATGAAATTGTAAAACGGGTTGAAGACGTGGGTGTGGACGGATTGGAGCTGAATTTTGGATGTCCCCACGGTATGGCAGAGCGTGGAATGGGATCAGCCTCTGGTCAAGTACCCGAGCTTCTTGAAAAACAAACATACTGGGTGAAGGAAGTTGCACGGACACCAGTGATTGTAAAACTTACTCCCAATATTACAGATATTACGGTCACAGCAGAGTCAGCTGCACAGGGTGGGGCAGATGCAATTAGCATGATTAATACTATTAATAGCTTAGTCGGTGTTGATTTAGATACATGGAATACGGTTCCACATGTAGGTGGCAAAGGTGCACATGGTGGATATTGTGGTCCAGCAGTAAAACCCATTGCTTTAAATATGGTTGCAGAATGTGCGAGAAATGACAGGGTCGGTATTCCTATTTCTGGTATAGGAGGAATATCCAACTGGAAAGATGCTGCTCAATTTATGTTAATGGGAGCTACAGGTGTTCAAGTATGTACAGCCGTAATGCACCACGGTTTTAGCATTGTTGAGGATATGATTGATGGTCTCTCTAATTATTTAGATAGTAAGGGCATTACATCTGTGACAGATATCATTGGAAAATCAGTACCTAGATATTCCGATTGGGGTCATCTTGATCTGAACTATAATGTTGTAGCTAGAATTAACAATGATGTATGTATCAATTGTAATAAATGCCATATTGCTTGTGAAGATGCTTCCCATCAATGCATTGATATGTTAACTGATCCTAGTGGAAACAAATATTTGGAAGTACGTGAAGAGGATTGTGTTGGTTGTAACCTTTGTTCGATTGTTTGTCCTGAGGAAGGGGCAATCAGCATGGTTGAGCTTGAAAATAAACATGAACCGATGACTTGGAATGAACGTCAAGCAGTAATTGAGACATTAAAAAAGTGAGATATCATATATCAACTCTAATAATAGCAAATCACATATTAATTCTTAATAGTTTTTTTATAAATAAGTGAGGAGGAACGTGTATGAAAAAAGTGATAAAAAATGGGACGATCGTTACAGCTACAGATACTTATAAAG
Organism: Chengkuizengella sediminis; assembly: GCF_010078385.1. Classification (NCBI taxonomy): domain Bacteria; kingdom Bacillati; phylum Bacillota; class Bacilli; order Caryophanales; family Paenibacillaceae; genus Chengkuizengella; species Chengkuizengella sediminis. Next base: position 105,830 of record NZ_SIJC01000005.1, on the reverse strand, counting down.
CAGATATTTTAATAGAAAACGGTAAAATATCTATGATAGGTCAACAAATTGAATTGGATGGGGCAGAGGAAGTAGATGCGACAGGCAACTATGTATTTCCTGGAGGAATTGATCCTCATACACATTTAGAAATGCCATTTGGAGGAACTGTTAGTCGAGATGATTTTGAGACAGGAACCATTGCAGCAGCCTTCGGTGGGACCACAACGGTGATAGATTTTTGTTTAACTAACAAAGGTGAGCCAATCGCAAACGCGATCCAAACATGGCATGATAAATCAAAAAATAAAGCAGTGATTGACTATGGTTTCCATCTAATGATTGGTGAAATAAATGAAAATGTTTTAAATGAGTTACCCGCAGTAATAGAAGAGGAAGGAATTACTTCTTTTAAAGTATTTATGGCCTATAAAAATGTTTTGCAAGCGGATGATGAGACTTTGTTTCGTACTTTAGTTACAGCAAAAGAACTAGGTGCTCTTGTCATGGTGCATGCAGAAAACGGGGATGTCATTGATTATTTAACGAAAAAGGCACTTGCAGAAGGTCATACAGATCCAGTTTATCATGCATTAACTCGACCTCCAGAAGTTGAGGGGGAAGCGACAGGTAGAGCAGCTCAATTAACAGGATTGGCAAAATCTCAGTTGTATGTTGTCCACGTTTCTTGCGCAGATGCAGTAGAGAAGATTACAGAAGCTCGAAATAAAGGGATTGATATTTGGGGAGAAACGTGTCCTCAATATTTGGTATTAGATATCTCGGATCTTGAAAAACCTGATTTTGAAGGTGCAAAATATGTATGGTCTCCTCCTTTAAGAGAAAAGCAACATCAAGAAGCGTTATGGAGTGCATTGAAAAATGGGCAACTCCAAACTTTAGGATCAGATCAATGTTCATTTGATTTTAAAGGTCAAAAGGATCTTGGAAAAGGAGATTTTACAAAGATTCCAAACGGTGGCCCCATGATTGAGGATAGAGTAAGTATTTTATTCTCTGAAGGTGTGAAAAAAGGCAGAATCACATTGAATCAATTTGTTGATATTATGTCGACTAGAAATGCGAAGTTATTTGGTTTATTCCCACAAAAAGGAACCATTGCAGTTGGTTCAGATGCAGATGTCGTTATTTTTGATCCTCTTGCAGAACGGGTCCTTTCAGCAGAAACGCATCACATGGCGGTTGATTACAATGCTTTTGAAGGAATGGAGATTACAGGAGAAGCTGTAACTGTTATATCTAAGGGAGAGTTTGTCATTAAAAACAAACAATTTGTCGGTGAGCTTGGCTCAGGAAAATATTTAAAACGCGCAAAGTATGGTGAACTAAAAAAGGAGGATGAATAATTATTTTAACTAAAAAGTGGGTGGTTTGACCACATTAGAAAGGAAGCGTTGTTGAATGGAAAAGAAAGAAAGCTATTTAAAATCGAAAGATTTACTTCCCATTCCTCATGATAAAAAAACTATTGGAAGTGCAGGATTTGCTTTCATTTGGGTAGGAATGGCAGTAGTTTTAGCTGCCTTTGCTATTGGAGGTACGGGTGTTCAGAGTTTATCACTTGGATGGGTTGTACTTGCAACCGTCATAGGGACAGTAGCCATTGGAGCATTTATGACTATTATAGGTGATATCGGAATTGAACATGGACTGTCCTTCCCAGTGTATATGAGAGCTCCTTTTGGAACGATCGGTACGCACATTCCATCACTTATACGTGGATTTGCTGCTTCTTGTTGGTTTGGGATTAATACTTATTTTGGTTCTACGGCAATGAACGGTATCTTATTTGTACTTTTCGGATTTGATAACTGGTTTGTTTGTTTTCTTATATTTGGTACGGTTCAGGTTATTAACACCTCACTAGGTATAAAAGCTGTTGAGAGATTTGCTGATTTAGCAGCTCCCATCATCATTATTATTTCTGCATGGATGTACTCCACATTATCTGATAAAGCACTAGCAGAAGGAAGAGAAGTATGGTCATGGATTGAAAGCCCAGTTGCTGGTGGAGCAGCGTTTACGGCCTTTATCGTTGTCATTATGAGTAATATGGGATTCTGGGCAACTTTAGCTGCTGATATGCCTTCGATTTCACGTTTTATTAAAGCACCAAAAAATGAACGGAATTGGTTTAAACGTAACAAATCCTCATTAGTTGGAAATATCTTTGCACTCACTGCAACTCAAACTTTTATGATTATTATCGGTGGGGTTTCCTATATTGCTGTCAAAAATTATGATCCAGTTGTCGCACTTCAGGAAGCAGCTAGTGGTATTATTTTAGGCATCCTATTACTCATGATCGTACTTGCACAGTGGTCAACGAATGTTTCAGCAAACTTAATACCTGCCGCTACCATTTTTTCCAATATGGGAGGTCCAAAAGTTCCGTTTTGGGCAGGGGTAGTTGCTGCAGGAATTATCGGTTCTATCGTTCAACCTTGGTATTTATTCCAAATTATTATTCCAGCATTACTGATCGTAGGAGGAATTTTATCTGCCATTGTAGGCATCTTGTTTGTAGATTATTATGTTCTTCGGAAAAGAAGAGTGAATGTTCATGAATTATATAAAGAAGATGGGCAATTTAAATATTTGAATGGATTTAATTTGGCTGGTTTCATTTCATGGATCATCGGAGGAGGAATGGCGTATCTATTATCTACATATTCCTTTATCGTTGGTTTTATAGTAGGGGGAGCTTGTTATTACTTCCTAGCAAAATATTGGTGGTTTGATAAATATAAACAAAGTGAAATCGAGAATCCTAGTGATGAGAAGTATTTAGGTATAACTGTTGGCAGGGATTGGGATATTGAAGCAGGTGATACAGTGATCGTACAAGATGCAGCACCGCTTGTGCCTTCATTATCATCTAAACAAAAAGTTTAAAGTGCGTGTTCAAAAAGTCCAGTTTTCAGCACCGAGAAGGTGGCTTGAACCTGCAGAAGCTGGAGCGGAGTGTAGGCTCTTTCTACATGAGCACCGGAGTTCAAAGGTGAATGTCAGATTCGATGTCGATTAGACCTCCTCGAGATACTTCGTGATCAAAAGGGGACTTTTTGAACCACCTCTTAAAGAGAAGAGAAAGGAATAGATATTTTATGTCATCATATCAACAATTTTTAGTTGAAAAAGAAAAAATAGATACGTTACTTCAAAGAGGATACAAGATAAAGAATGTCCGTGAGAATTTGAGTGGTTCATTTGTTGAGTTTGAATTAGAAAATAATTGTGAAAACAACAAGTTCGAAAATAAAAAAACATTACTAGTTACAAATGCAGATGCAAGGAAGTATTTTTCATCGCTGATTTTTCAGGAGAAAAGGGATTAAGCGAAGTAGGTTATGAAAAAACCGATAATTTCAAAGTACCCAAAGGGTGCTCTTTAAAATTGAATTATTATTCATCTGATAACAAAAAAGTTTCTCCCATCAATGGAGAAGCTTATTTTGTAAATATTACTGAAAAAGTACATTCGTTATTGTACAAGTAGATATAATAAAAGTTCCCTCTGGAATCGTCATGATAACAATTCCTTCACCAACATTATCAACTAGACCAAAACCTGTAGTACCCAAGGGGCTGTTATATTCAATATCAACCATTTGCCCTACTTTGAAAAGTGCAGTAATTGGATCTTCACAGCAGGCACATTCACCAACATTCTTCCTTTTAGGTTTTAGATTTAACTCCATTGGTATACCACTAGTTAATACAAGAGCACTAATATTACATTGCATAATTTCCTTCATCCGTAAACGCAATAAAATCCTCTACACTATTTAATAAAACATTATTTTGAGATCCCACAGGCGTATCGACTCTACTTATTTGTTGCCCTTCCAATTGTTCCAAAACACACTGCATTGGACATACGCAGCAGTCACAGATTGATTTATCAAAATTCCCCACCTTAAACAACTCCTTATTAATTTATTTGATGGGATATTGTATGGGTTGAGATGATGATTTGACTGGACGTGTGGACTATGTTACAAAATTGTGCTCTTGCCTTTACCCCTGTACGTTATACAAGTGTAGTAGATTTTTTACATGATATTGGGACAGCAAATAGTTATGATGTTTCATCAGAAGGGGACCCTAGGGCACAATTTACAAACCCGAGAGATGGAAGAAGTTTCGATACTCCTGCATTGTTAGGTGTTTGGGCAACAGCACCTTACCTTCATGATGGTAGTGCAGAGACTTTAGAAGAAGCCATCAAAAGTCATAAGTACAGCGAAATAGAAACAATTAGTGAGATTGAAGTATTTAAAATTGCAGAGTATTTGAGGACCCTTGATTAAAAAAATAAGAAAAATCCTCTTCCACTAAAAAATGGAAGAGGATTCTTTCGTCAGCGAGAAATTAATATTTTACCAACCGTACCATCAGGACTTTCACCAATTACTCGAATTTTTAATCCATAGGAAGGGATGTCACGTCCTGCGTCAACAAGCCCAAGATTCAGATATGATTCGCTGTCATCAAACAACGGAGTTCGTTGTGTGAAATTATCAGTTATAGTAATGCCGAAAAGATCTTCATAATCTAGAAAAAGATCTTCGGATTTATTTAAACTAAATGCTGCATCATGTATTTGAAAGCGAGTAGATGCAACAGAATGATCACTCCAAACAACAGTATGCTGGTCCGCATCTACAACACCTAAAAATCCTTCTCCAGGATGAAAACCTGTCCAGTTATTATCCTGTTCATTATCTACGTACCAGATAACCAGACCTGGATCAAATGTCATTAAGCTATTTCCACGACGAATATGTGCTAAGCCTTCATCTACACCTTCATGATTTCTCCACTCAAGTAAATAATAATGATCTGTGTATAATTTCCCTTCATGTTTTGTAAATCCATCTAACGTCAATAAAGGGTCACCTTCAACATTGTCAAATAGTATGGACACTCTGTCAACTGTAGTTTCGATATCATCTATGAAAATACCTGCTTCAATAGCTGCAACATCTGTCCAATAATTGAATCTAACGTCAATGTTTTGACCTGCAAATGTCGATAAATCGAAGGAAGCATCAATCCATCCATCACTATGTCCTGTAATTCCATGACCAGGGTTTTGATCATATGGATCATAATCAGTTGTGATATTACCAGGAATTGCAACCCAATTATCTGAACCTTCCACTTTCACTTGAATAGAGGCATAATCCCAATTTTCCTCAATTTCATACCACGCTTTAAACTGTAAGGTTGAACTAGTCGCGTTTGCTAAGTCAAGTGAAAAAGACATGGAGTGATCTAACTCATCCCCTTTTCCACTATAATATTCATATTCTCCACTGTAAGGTGTATTAACAATCACCTCTTTAGGTGGTAGATCGATACGAATAGTATCGTTATTTGTTCCTTTTGAACTTGCTTGATCTAGCAATCCTTCCACTCCACTACTATCTATATCATCAAGGTGAATAGTAGATCCAGTTAACCAATTTCCACCCATAGAAGCATGTAAAAATTCTTTTGCCCAAGGACTAAAACCCGTTGGCTCAGTACCTGGAATTTGCCCAGCCCAGCTTCCACTTGACATAACGGACCAATAGCTAACTGGCTCTCCTTCACCAGAATATTGAGTATCATACTCATCTGGAAGTCCTAAATCATGTCCGTATTCATGAGCAAAAACCCCTGCTGCTCCATCGGCTGGCTCAATAGTGTAGTCGTATGCAGCTAGTTGTCCATTCCAATACGGAGCATCTGAAACAGTACCTGGAAGAGTGGTTACATTACCTAAATTCCAGCGATGTGACCAAATCGCATCTTCTCCTAGTGCTCCTCCACCAGCTTCTTCACCTACACTAGAGTGAACTACCATTAAGTGGTCAATCAACCCATCTGGCTCACGATAATTTCCGTCGCCATCTAAATCATATCGATCCTCTTGATCAAATGTTGATAAGTCTATAGAAGGATCCATTGCTACAGCCTCGAGTGCTTCCTTCACTAATTTCCGTGCGTCTGCACTAACACCACCGTAGTAAGCAGCAGGTTGTGTAGCCATATACCAACCTGCTACTTCACCATCAATTGTATAACTTCCACCTGATTGTTGTTCATAATATTGCTTAACTGAAAGTAGAGATTCTCCATTTGGTCCAATGTATCCATTATTTCCAAAAATCATTTCATCATAATGCTCTTTTGTATAGTCCTCATAATACATATCTGTATTTTCAGGTGCAATAGAGTTATGAGGGAAATCAGGGTACTCTATTAATAAAACAAGGATATCATCTTTACGTTGGCTTCCGCTGTATTCTTCAAGTTCAACTGCTTCTAAATCTTCAGCATGTCCAAGCTTATTTCCTTTTCCATTCATTAATCCATTATTATTAAGTTTGTCCTTTAAAGTATTTTCCCTTTTACTTTCATGTTCATACAATTCACCTTTTTCAATTGTGAAACTGGATGATTTCTGCTGCAAATAAGATTTTAAAGCTGATTGGGCTTCTTGAACAGATGCATCGTTGGATATGTAGCCATTATTCTTCATCATTTCTATTAACCTATCATCATTTGCAACACCTAAGTCAAATGGAGCTCCTTGTGAATAAGTTAATGTTGAATCTTTAGCTTCTGTCTTATTTGCGGTGTTGAAAGGGATGCTGAAAATACTAGCACCAAGTGATAGAGCAATAGCGATAGAAATAATCTTGTTCTTTTTCAACATAATTCCTCCTTAAATATGATTTTCTTACAATATAAATATAACAAAAAATAAATGGATCATACAGGAAAATTTTCATTTTAATAGATAAAAAGGTATTATTTTTAAAAACTATCCATTCTATTAGATCTGTTACTATATCAATCAATGGTAATAATAAAACTAGCATGATCCCCAAATGATTGGAATATTCTAAACTAAACTAGCTATTTCAGATGGGGCTGATTTCCATGAAAGACCAATTTAAGTTAACAATCACAGATATTTTAAAACGTAAGTATTTCAACAAGGCAAGCATCATTGCAGGACATACTGGATTGAACCGTATTGTGAAATGGGTTCATGTTGTTGAAGTAACTAATATTCGTAAACTATTAAATGGACAAGAATTAATATTATCAACAGGTTTGGGATGGCAAGAAAACGAAAATCTCTTTATATCATATATTGAACAATTAATTGAAGCAGACGTATCAGGTTTATGTATTGAAATGGGAACATACACCTCCAAAATACCTAATAAAGTTGTCCAAATCGCTAACGAACACCATTTTCCTATCATTCTGTTTTTAGAAGAAGTTCCTTTTGTGAAAATCACACAAGACATTCATTTTTTATTGGTAAATCACCACTATATTGAAGAAAGAAGAAAAGCTGAAGAAAATAAATGGTTGAGAGATTGGTTAGACGGTATTCATAGTGAAGAGGAAATACGTGATCATTTACTAGAACATAACTCAGAGATATCTAAGTTAAAATTACAGGGTGGAGTAGTTTGCATTTATAAATATAAACAGGATGTTACTACAAAATTCGATCACCATTATTTTATGATGTTATCTCGAACGATATTTCAACAACAAGGGTTCATCGTGTTTGCAACGGAAGAAAGAAATTCTGTTATATTACTTTTGGTTAATATAAGGCACAAACATGATTGGAAGATTAGAATTAAAAGTGGTATGAATAACTTATTAAATTCTGAATTTATAAATAAACAAAATAATTTAAAATCCAATATTGGTGTAGGTAAATTTAAGAGTCAACTATCTCTCATGAATGAATGTTATCAGTCTGCACTTGAAGCAATAAAAATTAAATCCAGAATGCCAAGTCGTTTAGATAACCAATTTTATGAAGAATTACATATGTATCGTTTTATTTTATTGCTCAATAAACAAAGTGATCTACGGGAAACCATAAATGAATATTTAAAGCCTATTATTGAATATGACCGCAAACACAATGGTAAGTTATTAGAAACACTTAGAGTATATTTAGCTTGCAATGGATCTAAACAAGAAACCGCCAAACGTTTATTTATTGTTAGACAAACCCTGTACCATAGACTGAATAAATTAACAGATTTACTAGGGAAGGATTTTATGAATTCAGATAAACGATTAGCGATTGAATTTATGCTTATGGCATATGAATTTTTAGATAATCCATTATCCCCCACCTTCATAGGGGAGGTTTAGATTGCTCCCTGTTTACATTACTCAAAATAATACCCTCTGTACCATATACGCGGATGTAACTGATACTGCTGCTGTTCTGCACATATTAAGTTCCCTCCATTATTAAGTACATCTCAGAGCTGTCTCAGGGAAGCGTTATAATGTGGATTATGATTAAAGTACTTCTTAACTGTAAAATTATTCTCTGTGGATTATTTGACTCTATACCAATACTGGTAAGCTTCTGTATAACCAATTTTGGAATACAGCTTCAATGCAGGTTTATTGTTTAAAACAACTGCTAAATAACTATACTTTGCACCGTTATTTTTACCCCATTTTAATAGATTTAAAATTAGTTGTTCTCCAAACCCTTGGTTTCTAGATTTAGAGTCAGTAATAATATCATATAAGCCTATATAATCTCTTTCAATTACCCCAAGACCACAGGCTACTATTTGATTTTTATGATATAAAGAAAGAAAGCACTTTTTAGTGATTATATTTAAAAACATTTTTTTCATCGTATCCTTATGACTATAACTTAATGTATTCATTTTACAGAAGTGATCAATCCAATCATCATTTATTTGTTCATATAGTTCAACATTGGTTAGAGTTGGAGCTTTTATATTATTTAGACTTACAACTTGAACACTTGTAGGATCAATTAGAGAATATCCTCTTTCATGTAACATTTCATCTAAATGATCTGGTTGTGAAAAAGGAGTGATTTTAAATGATGTATTCAATTTGTGATGTGAATAAATATGTTCGCATTCTTTAATTTTGTGATTTAAGTCGTACGTTGAGTGATGGAGCGGATGAATGGAGTTTGCACGTTTTGTATATCCATTTGTAAAACGTAAAGTCCATCCATCATAGTGCATCGTTTGTATAGCAGGCCACTGGTTTAAAGATAATTCCTCAAAAAAATTGTTATTCAATCTCTTTCCCTCCTAATTTTATATTGCATAATTATATAAATTATTTAATATTTATTCAATATAAAATTAAAACAAACAAAATATCATAGCTTTTTAATTTGATAGATTCTATCATTCATTGTGTAAAATAAATAAGAATTTCTGTTTTACACAATGTCTAATGAAAGTCTCTCTTAAATTCGAGATAATGTAAGAAAAGTTATATTTTTCTAAGTTTTAAGGAGGTAAATAATATGGAAGTGTTGAAAGAAGAAATAGGTTTACTGAAAAACTATATAAATGGGCAGTGGGTGATATCTGACACAAATGAACATTTAGAAGTTGAAAACCCTGCAACAGGGAGAGTAATAGCAAAAGTTCCAATATCAACAAAAGAAGACGTAAATAAAGCAGTTCAAGCAGCAAATAAAGCATTTTTGACTTGGAAAGATACCCCCGTTCCAAAAAGAGCACGTATTCTTTTTAAATATCATCATTTATTAACTGAAAATCATGAAAAACTTGCAAAACTTATCGTTCAAGAAAATGGAAAATCATACAAAGAAGCTTATGGTGAAGTTCAGCGTGGAATTGAGTGTGTTGAATTTGCTTCGGGAGGACCATCACTTTTGATGGGAGAAACATTATCAGGCATTGCAGATGGAATGGACTCAGAGATGTTCAGGTACCCATTGGGAGTTGTAGGAGGGATTACACCTTTTAATTTTCCTATGATGGTTCCGCTGTGGATGTTTCCATTAGCAATCGTTTGTGGGAATACATTTGTATTAAAACCTTCTGAACGAACGCCTATTTTAGCTAGTGAAATTGTAGAATTATTTACGGAAGCAGGGGCTCCTAGAGGTGTATTAAACATGGTACATGGTGCTCATGATGTGGTTAATGGGTTGCTTGATCACGAAGCCATCGAAGCCATTTCATTCGTTGGTTCTCAGCCAGTAGCCAAATATGTTTATGGAAAAGCAGCTTCTAACGGTAAAAGAGTGCAAGCGCTTTCAGGGGCGAAAAATCATCATACTGTCATGCCTGATGCAGATATGGATAAAGCAGTTCAGCATATTCTTTCATCTACATTTGGAAGTGCGGGACAGCGTTGTATGGCATGTAGCGCAGTTGTAGTCATTGGAGATAATGAAGAGTTTATACAAGCATTAAAAGAAAAGGCGGATCAATTAATTATTGGCAATGGAATGGATGATGAAGTGTTATTAACCCCTGTCATACGCAGATCTCATCGTGAAAAAGTTCTAAATTATATTAAAACAGGATTAGATGAAGGTGCCACGTTGCTTCGTGATGGTCGAAAAGATATGCATGATTTGAAGGAAGGGAATTTCCTAGGTGCGACAATTTTTGATCATGTAACACCTGAGATGACAATTGCAAAAGACGAAATTTTTGCACCGGTATTAAGCTTATTAAGAGCAGAGAATTTAGATGTAGCATTAGAATATTTAAGGAAATCAAAATATGGAAACGGAGCAACGATTTATACAAAAGATGCAAAAGCAATCCGCCAATTTCGTGAGGAAGCGGAAGCAGGAATGTTAGGAATCAATGTTGGAGTACCCGCAACGATGGCCTTTTTCCCATTCTCAGGTTGGAAGGATTCGTTTTATGGGGATCTTCATGTGAATGGGAAGGATGGAGTGAACTTTTACACTCGCAAAAAAATGATTACTTCTCGGTTTGATTTTTGATCATAGATTGTTATTACTACTTCAGTTAACATTTATGCGGTGAAATAATCTCTTGTAATAAACTACCTACACAATATAATATTTTAACTAAAAAAGGGGGATTTACTTTGTCTGAAATAAATCAACGATCTGAAATGACAAAAAAAGATGAGCAGTATGTTTGGCATTCAATGAAACCTTATAATCCAGAAGCTACTTCGGTGATCAAAAAAGCGAAAGGATCTTGGATTACGGATGATGCAGGAAAAACATATTTAGATGCAATGGCAGGTTTATGGTGTGTAAATGTAGGATATGGTCGACAAGAATTAGCAGAAGCGGCTTATGAGCAGTTAAACAATTTAGCATATTATCCGCTTACACAAAGCCATGAACCTGCAGTAAAACTAGCTGAAAAACTTAATGAAATGTTAAATGAAGAATATGTTGTTTTTTTCTCTAATAGTGGTTCAGAAGCAAACGAAGTTGCTTTTAAAATCGCTCGTCAATATCATCAACAGAATGGAGAACACTCACGTTATAAATTTATTTCAAGATATCGTGCTTATCATGGTAATACAGCGGGTTCACTTGCAGCTACAGGTCAGGCTCAACGTAAGTACAAATATGAACCATTAGCACCAGGATTCATTCATGTTGCACCACCTGACACCTATCGTATGAATGAAACAACTAACGATCCAAGTGAGTTACAGTCAGTTAAAGCCATAGATCATACGATGACGTGGGAATTAAGTGAAACAGTAGCTGGGATGATCATGGAACCGATCATTACTGGTGGAGGAGTACTCATGCCTCCTCAAAATTATATGAAAGGTGTAAAAAAAGTTTGTGAAAAACACGGTGCACTTCTAATTGTTGACGAAGTTATCTGTGGATTTGGCAGAACAGGAGAGGCATTTGGGTTTATGAATTATGGTGTGAAACCAGATATCATAACGATGGCTAAAGGGATTACTAGCGCTTACTTACCTTTATCAGCAACTGCTGTTAAAAGGGAGATATATGAAGCTTTTACAGGTTCAGAAGAATATGATTATTTTCGCCATGTGAACACGTTTGGTGGAAATCCAACCGCCTGTGCACTTGCACTTAAAAACCTTGAAATCATGGAAAAAGAAAAATTATTTGATCGTTCAAAGGAAGTTGGCAGCCGTTTATTGAATGATCTTCAAAGCTTATTACAGCATCATCCAAATGTAGGAGATGTTCGAGGAAAGGGACTATTGATAGGAATAGAACTAGTGTCAGACAAAGAGACAAAAGAACCAATTGAAGCTAGGTTAGTTAATCAAGTGATCGGTATTTGTAAGGAAAATGGTTTAATTATAGGTAAAAATGGTGCTACTGTTGCTGGATATAATAATGTCATTACATTGTCTCCACCTCTATCAATTGAAAAAGAAGATGTTGAATTTCTTATAAAAACTTTAGTAGATGCTTTGGAAAAAGTGAAACAGTAGAAGAAATGTAAGAGAAAAAAATAGTTGTTTCTAATATCCAATAGTATGCATGTATTCATTAATAAAATAATAAAAATCATCGAATGATCTTTTTTTTAATTGAGATCATTCGATGATTTATTTCTCATCATTTTTTATCTACAAATTCTTTTACCATATCTTCATTCACATATACACGAGTGGGTGATATACCTTGTTTAGCATGTTCGTTAATTTTCTCAGTCCAGTGATTGATTTTGTTGGTAGAAAAAGGTTTGTCCTCTCTACACAATTGAACGGCTTCTTCAATTGCTTCCTCTCTTAGTAAATCCAATTTTTGAAATTGTACAAGATGTTGATGTAGTTTATTCGTATGTGCAGTTAAGGCTTCTCTTGTGTCCATATGTTTTGTCCTCTCTATTATGTTTAGCAATATTTCCAATATATATTTCCCGGGCGAGCGCATCATTTGATGAGAATCACAAAAAGTTGACAAATTGTTATTTCATTATTTGAAAATTTTTAGTTATATTGACGAATGAACGAATGATTCCTTTAGTAATGATACTATGTGTGAAGATATTTTAAAAGGAAATAATCATATTTATATTGCATAGGAACATCAAGATCTGAATGTGCCCAATGTTCAATAAAATTTTTTTTTCAGAATATATTTCTATATTATCAAGGGGAAACCCTTCCTATTTAATGTTACATCTCTTTCATTTGAAATTAAAACTTCTTTAATATGTTAATGTATTTATTAAGCAATTAAGCAATAATGGATTTAAGTAAATATAGTGGTATAACGAAGTGCAATTAAGAAAATTTTTAAAAATATAACAACTGAGGTGAAATTTAAAATGGAGTTGAATAAGGCTGCATTAAATCGTTGTAAACATGAGAAATCTAAATCATTAAAGGATGGTATTTTGTTGAGTAAAGAAGATGTTTTGATTCTAGCAGATCATCATATTCATCATTACTTAAAAGAAGATATTCAAACAAAAGGTAAACAGGTAAAAGCTTCATCTCAATTCATTCACCTTTATGATTTTGAAAACAACCTTTATGCTTATATGGTTCCTTTAATGTCACAAGGAGAGATTGGTTACATTATTGTTGGAGCGATTGAAGATGGTTATGATTCTTATGAGATTTTTATCAAAAAAAATATAGTTAAAGATATTAAATCAATAATGAAGGACCTAAGTAGATCTTCAAATTTGACAGCTCAGTTGGTGTATTTACCACCAACAGGATATGTAATTCAATTAATAAATGAGCAAGGAATTCCTCAACAATATTTTGACATTTCATATAGTTTAGAGCAATATTATGAAATAACGGACGATATCAATAATTATCTTACAGAGATTGAGCTTGAACATTTATATAAACATATTAGAAAAGATGAGAATAAGAAAAGAATCAAAAATATTCTAAATAGAGAAAGTATAGAAGTTTCTTTAAATCCAATTGATGAGGTTATGTTATCAACTGAACGAAGTTCATCAACTTTTGTACCAGTCTACAATAACAAAACATATAGTTACGGTGGAAATCAAGTATGGTGGAAAGATGGAGGAAAGTCTATAAAAAGTCTACTTGGTTGCGGACCTGTTGCTGCTGCAAACATTACAAATTACTTAGCAAAAATAACAAACCCAATTAAATATGGGGAACTTTATTCCGGTGAAACATCAAATTATCATGATTTCATGAATCATATGGATAATCTTTATGATTATATTACTCCAAAAGCATATGGAGCAGTAAGTGTTTCGGAATTCGTAGCAAATTTGAAAGAATATGCTAAAGATCAAGGTGTTTCATTGCATGCGGTCTGGAAAGATACTTCTTTTTCAATTGAAAGTACAGCGGAGTATATAAAAGAAGGGCTTAATATAAACTCACCAGTTGCTACTCTAAATCTATCTATACCAAAAATAACAGGTTATCCATATCAGTGGCATTGGATGACGATCACAAAGTATTGGAACAAAAACAACGATAGGTGGATTGTTGTATCTACATGGGGTCAAAGAAGAAGTATTAATTATTATGAACATTTAGGTGCAATAACTTCTTTTTTATCAGTTGGCGGGGGTTTTATGTACTTTAAATAATCATGAGATTTATGCTTTTTTGCATATGAAGTGCTTTTTTGAAAGTTTGTGGCTTAATTATTAGGGGATAAATCGAACGGGGAAAATAAATAAAAGCAAGATATTATTTTTACGAATTTAGTGAATAAAAATGAGAAGGTCATCATGCATAGCTGGATTTGATTGGCCAGAATTTGGTGAATGGAATAGTTTTGCTCCAATGGTTTATAGTAATGACATTGTGAAGTATGTTATTGATAGAGACCTTGTTGATGACCCAGGCATGAAAATGAACTATAATTCAGGATGCTCTCATATCCTAACCGCTATATTGCAACAATCAACAGGTTTAAAAGCATCTGCTTTTGCTGAAAAATATTTATTTCATCCGCTTGGGATTAAATATCATTGGTATGAAGACAACAAAGGGGTCAATCGTGGTGCAGATGGCCTTCGATTAACTCCATATGATATGGTGAAATTTGGTCAATTGTATTTACAGGAAGGAGTTTGGAATTCCAGACAAGTAGTACCTGTAGAATGGATAAAGAAATCAACAGAGCCATATTACCTTACGTATAAATCTATTGGTCACTATTCATATCATTGGTGGTTGAGAACAATAAATCCCAATAATAGTGAATTATCATCTGATAATCGTTTGCTATTTGCGCTGGGATATGGAGGTCAATATATTTGTATTATTCCCAAGTTTAATACAGTTGTAGTATTCACTAGTGAAATGTACAATGATTCTTTAAAACCACTAGAATATATTGAAAAGTATATGATCAAGATACTGGTTAACGTATAAAGCTTGTGAGTTAAATGGTAAGAGTTTGACTAAAGGAATACCAGTTCCCTAACCGGAAAACAAACAAAAGAAGCTTCTTCCATAAAGGAGAAGCTTCTTATATGGGATTAATAATTATTCAATATAACCTCTTTAAGTAATAGTTCAATGATCCAATTAGTTTTTCCACACTTCGTGATCTTTTTTTATGTTCTCCCTTAAATTCTGAACATTGATCTCAAATTCAGCGTGATCCCCTAAGGCGTGAATAACATTCACACTAATGCCTAGACCCTCGTTTGTAAAATAACTAAATATTCTTGTTCCTTCAATATCTAAAGAGTCCGCGTTACTAAGCATTTTCATTAAATCTTCTTCAGTAAATGTATCAAATACATTGTCATGTTCAGGATGAAGAGCTTTAAATTCACCATTTTTTATTTTATCAATTAACTTTTGATCTATATATATAATATCATTTAGTTTTTCCGTTTTTTCTTTTGCTATATTTATATTACTTGTATAAAATACATTAATTGGATAAGCTGCTGGCAAATCAACATAACTCACTCCAGAGTATTGAATACTCATCAAATTCCCACTTTTCCATGTAACCTTATTGTTTATTTCTATAGTCAGTGGACCATCTGCATGAGAATATAAATTTAGGATTTTTAATGCTTCATCCTTGATCAATTGATTGATACTTATTATTTTGTCATCTATATTAATACCATCCATCATATCATCAGGACCTAATAGATTTGTAATTTGGGGATATTTTATTTTTATTTCATTGTTCTCAATATAAGATTCTTGAATGATATCAAAGGTCATAGTTGTAAAGTCAAGCGAATTATCTTGATCTTCACTTTTGTCTACCTTTACATCTTGCTTAGTCTCATCGTTTGTTTCTACTTTCTTATCCTGACTCACTTCACTTCCTGAAGAATCATTTTTATCAACACTCATTGCATCATTATCAATACTGCATGATGATAACATTACTGTTAAGAACACTAACAGAATAACAAAACTCATTTTCTGCATTTCTCCAACCCCTTTAAATAATTACTTTAAAGTAAAATATGCATAAATTATTTTTTTATCTAACATCCTATAAATTTCTTTCTTCATCATACCAATAAAAACCACCACTGGGCAGAGGGTTCGTTATGTACTCTCAAATATTTTGACATTGGCATCAGCACAATAATGAGTCTAGGTACACAAGTCCAGTCAAATCATCGTTGAAAATCATACAATAACTCAACTTAATTCATGAAAAAGGAGTTGTGTTTAAGATGGGACATTTCGACAAAATAAAATGATGTTACAATTGAATTCCTGGGATATTTTCAACTTGTGCAATAACAAGAGTAATTCCACAATAAATATAATACCCACCAGCTGCGTAATTTAGTGAGGAATAAAACAAAAGCTTCTCCATCTAGGGAAGAAGCTATTTGTATGGGATTTTCAAGAAACCTTAATGTAACTGCTACGTATTTTCATTATATTAATTCAGTTTTCATATTGACACAGGCATTAGTGGAAATTTCAACCTTATTTTAAATGAGTATTCTGGTGAATCATTAATTGTATAAGTTACTCAGCTTTTTCAGCAAACCCTAAGAAGTTTCCGTTACAATCTTTGATATGGAACTCCTGCATTCCATACCAAGTAGTATATAAATCTTTCACAATTTCAACTTTTTCACGGACTTCTTGATAAAAATTTGTTAACCCCTCTACTTCTAAATAAAAACATGCAGAAATACCCTTTGGAACTTCCTTAAAAGCGGGTACATCCTCAGCAATACTGTCTGGTGTCTGGAACATGATTTGTAAATCATCTTTACTCATAATCGCAAAAACATATTTTTTATCTCCATCCAATTCTTTCGTCGTAATTTGGTTATCATCTACGACCATTTCTAAGTTAAACCCTAATAAATCACGGTAATACTCTATGGATGTTCTCAAATCCTCAATAATAAAGTTTGACGTAAATTTTTTTAATTTCATTATTTGTATTCTCCTTTTAAAACAATTATTTATTTTGATAACGCAAACACATTTCACTCGCAAGTTTATAAATCTCATTTTTCATTGATTCTGGTTCTATCACTTCAGCGTTTAAGCCAAGGGAGAAGAAGTATTGCACTGAATAATCCCACTCTGTGGTGGGACACATATAATCAATTTCCCATGCATCTTCAGTAACATTTTTAACAAGATGTCCGATATGAGGGTCTTGTTCTGTCATTAATGCACCTTGATAAGTTAACTTTACTATGACACGTATCGAAGGTTCCGTTAGTTTTGTTTCTTTTGAATTTTTATTAGGTAGATTAGGTAGATTTAGATCCTTAGATTGAATCACTTCAATTTGATCTATACGATCTACTCTAAAGGTTCTTACTTCTTGATGATGATTAGAATAGGCTTCGCTGTACCAAAATCCATGAGCAGTATAAATTCTTATGGGAACGATTTGTGACCACCGATTATGTTTTTTTGAACGATATAGGATGTTGAGCCATTTAGCGTCTGTAGTGTATTCCAATAAAGGCATTAGAAAGGGGGTTTTATAGTTCCTATTTGGAATTTCTACTTCTACATGATTAAGTATTGGATCTATTTGTTGTAATGTCTCTTCAGGTAATATAGCTTTGATTTTATCAATTACTGTCCACCTTTCTTGGTTAAATGGTGTGTCAGGTATTCTCGTCATAGCTTGGAGTGCAAAGAGAATCGTTAAAGCCTCTTTGGAATCGAACTGTAGTGGGGATAATTGATAACCCTCCATCAGACGAAAACCACCATTTGGACCAGTTGTTGAATATAATGGAATTCCCATCTCAGAAAGTGACTGCATATCTCGTAAAATGGTTCTTTTTGATACCTCAAATTTATCAGCTAATGACTGAGCCGTTTCAGGTCGTTGCTGTAATGAGATGAGAATAGCCATGATTCTATCGGTCCTTTTCAAGATCGTGGTCACCTCCTTATCCTACAAACATCATAACATGGTATTAGTGACACCTTGTTTGTCACTAATTATAAATTAGTTTTTATAGTTTTTTATATTAAAATTTGTTGGTAGGAATAGACGAGAATTTAATCCATTTTTAAAACTTTATATCAATGTAGCAAGTTTAATATTAGAAGAACTTAGATGTTATAATGAAACATATTAAAGTATTCCAAATTTAATGGGGGACGCTAGCATTAAGATGTAATAATTAAGGAGCGTTGGAAATGAAAAGTATAGTAACTCCTAAACTTCCATTAACAGACAATGAAAGAAGAATCCTTCGTAAAATGAAAATTAGATTAAATCAAATACATACTTTTGAACCTGATGATTTAAAAAAGTTATTAGAAATATCACCAGATCACGCACAATATTTAGTAGCTTTAGCTTCTTTCCAACAAATTCCTTCTATTGGAGCTAAATTAGCAACGGATATTATAGAAAACCTTGGGATTTATACATTGGAAGAACTAAAAAAATACGATGGATCACAATTATTAGATGAATTTGAAAAGAATTTAAATTATTGGACTGACCCCTGTGTAGAAGACCATTTTCGCTGTTTAATATATCACGCAAAATATCCTGGTAGTGACAGGAAATGGTTTGATTTTACTGAAGAACGGAAAAAATTTAGAATGAAACATGGATATCCAGAAACAAGACCCAAAGTAGGGTGGCAGGAAATGAAAAAAGATCACTAAATTATGATGAATTTATTTAGATAATCTTTAACACTATAAAATAAATAATAGAAAGGTGAATCAAGTTGACATATCAAAGAAATTTTATTGCTGATATTTTTGAGAATAATTGGGTATCTATGTTTTTGTTTTGGACTTATTCTTTGGATTATTATAGTGGTTGAGTTTGGAATGCTAGAAGGAATAGAAGTAATGTTAGGTTTTGGGGTTTCTGGTATAGTTTTTCTAGATATTTCTGAAGTAATAAATCTTTTACAAGAGATTTATAATCAAGGAGAGATTAGATTAAGAAGTGTCCAAACAGAACCTACTTCGCAAAACATGAAAGTAAGCCAGTTTCAAAATCAGAGCACACAAATTCAGCTTATGAAACTACAAATTCGATAGTTTGGCCTTCTGATGCTGATGAAATTAATAAGTTCTATAGAACAAAAACAAAAGAAATGAAGATTGTGAAGATTAAGGAGATTTTAGCAACCACTAAGGAAGATTATTATATGGTTCGATTTGAAGATGGTAGTTCTGAGGTCGTTTTGTTAGGTGGGGCTAACCTTAGGGTGGTTGAATCTTTTAAAGCCTAGTCAAAATACTAGGAGGGAGCTATAAGAGTGTTTTCTTTTATTACGTAATAGAATTAAAGAAAAGGAATTAAAAAGTAAATAGTAATCTAAATAAGGAATTGATGTTATGAGTTTTAGCTTTTACTTCTTTTTATTTATATCTGGATTCATTACATTATTAATTGGATATATTGTTGTAAGGACATTTCTAAAAAAAGAAATTCCTGATAATCCATATACTCCATTTGACTATATAACTGGTCAGTCAGATGTTGAATTTCGTGATGAAAAAGAAGAAATTGAACAGGATAATGATGAAGATGGAGAAAAAAGATAGAATAAAATTATGGTAGGGTGAATGATTAAAAATTAAAATTAAAATTAAAATAAATCCAACTTCAAAGTGTGATCTATGTGAATAGTAATAAAATAAACTTTAATAGGGAAGGGCATGAAAATGTATTTACGAGAAATTATAAAACTTAACGAAAAAATACAAAATTCCAACCAATATCCATTTAATATTCCAACCATTAAAGCACTAGATAACTTATCTTTAACGAAGAATGTAACGTTTTTTGTGGGAGAAAATGGTTCAGGAAAGTCTACACTACTTGAGGCAATTGCTTATCAGTGTGAATTTAATACTGCGGGTGGTAGCAGAAATAATACTTATGAAGTAGACTCTTCAGAGGCAAGGTTAGGGGATTATGTTCGGCTTTCATGGATGCCTAAAATGAACAGAGGATTTTTCCTGCGTGCAGAATCATTTTATCACTTCGCTTCTCATATTGATGAGCTAGCTGAAGAAGACCCTGGTATTTACAGTTATTACGGTGGAAAGTCCCTCCATGAACAATCACATGGAGAGTCTTTTTTGTCTTTGTTTAAAAGTCGGTTTGGACAATCAGGTATATATCTTTTAGATGAACCAGAGGCTGCTCTTTCACCAGCAAGGCAATTAGCTTTTTTAAGTATTATTCATGAATTACAGAAACATGCGCAGTTAATTATCGCTACACATTCTCCAATATTAATGGGGTATCCAAACGCAGATATTTTTAATTTTGATGATACACCTATCAGACAAATCAACTATGAGGATACAAATCATTATCAAATTTCTAGAAGGTTTTTGGAAAACAGAAACAGGTATCTAAGAGAGTTAATGGATTAAGGGAATTCGTAGAAATAATAAAAAAGATTTAAACAATGTTATAGTTAAGGAATTGGATACGATTAAGTGGCTCTGTAGAAAAAAACTAGTACTTACATAAATAATGAAAATAGGAGGATATTACTATTGATGAAAAAGTTAGGGTTCATTTTAATCATTTTTTCTTTTATCTTTTATGGGCTGATATTGATCGTCCCTTTTTTAAATGTGAGCACAGGATTTAAAACTGCTGTTACAGGGATTTTAATTATTGTTGGTGAAATTTCATTTTGGGTTGGTGGATTGATACTAGGTAGAGAAGTTGTAAAGAAATATAGAAACTTTTTTAACATAAAAAAATGGTTTAAAAAAAATGAAAATGAAGGATCAGACTAAAAAAATGTAAAATTCCTTTTAAAAACAATTTTTACATAGATTAATTGTTCGATCATCATACATAATGAATTGTAGAACTAATGAAATATGTGAACATATTTGTGGTTTTAACAAAGGAGAATTTCGTATGGAGTTTTTACAATTTAAAGATGAATGCTTAACTGATGCTGCAAAATTATTGGCTACCCGTCACAAACGGGAACGAAAGCAATTTCCTGAACTCCCATCACAATTTGAACTTGAAGATGATGCACTTAAGGCAGTTGAAGCCGTTTGGGTAAAAGAAAATTCAGAGGGGATAGCTATTTTTGATAACAAACAAATGATAGGTTATCTGATAGGTACTTTTATTTCCAATGATATACGTGGTCGCCATATTTGGATTGATTATGCTGGGCTAGCTATTTCTGAAAATGTGCATGAGGAGTTATATAGAGACCTCTATACTAAAATTGCAGAGCAATGGGTACAATACGGTTGTTTTGACCACTATGTACTTGTTCCAGCTGGAAATCGTTCAATATTGGATGCGTGGTTAAAATTAGGGTTCTCATTTGAGCAGGTACACGCTTTATGTGATATCACAAATCAAGCTATGGAAATAGAAAATCAACACCCAATTGAAATTCGTTTAGCTATAAAATCAGATCAAAGTATACTCACTGATATAGGAGATTTAATCATGTCCCATCAAACCGGAGCACCTGTATGGGCTGCAGTTTTACCAGAATACTTAACAGAAATAAAAAAAGGGTATGGTGGAATAGTAGAAGACTCAAATGCTAAATTATGGATAGCTTTTAAGGGGAATCAATTAATTGGTTTCCAAGGATATTGGGAAACTACAACAAGTAACTCTGATATGATGACACCTGATCGATGTATTGAATTAAGTATAGCTGGAACAAAAAAAGAAGAGAGAGGAAGAGGGATAGGTAAATTATTAACACAAAAAGGGTTTATGGAAGCAAAGGAAAATGGTTATCAGTATTGTATGTCAGATTGGAGAATGACTAACTTACAGTCATCTAGATTTTGGCCAAAACGTGGATTTTATCCTATTGCATATCGTTTAACAAGAAAAATTGACCATCGAATCATGTGGGCAAATGGCAAAATATAAATTAAAAGATATTAAAACTAAGAACCTAATTTGGATTTTTTTCCAAAAGAGGTTCTTTTTTTAGGATAACTTAGAGATATATGGCGTGTTATTGATCTAATTATTTTATATTTTAGGTTTATTTTTCTTTAAAAGTAATAAGTCTATATATACCTGACATTTGATATAAAAATTATCAAAGTCAATGGATGTTAGATCAATAATTTGTTTTAATCTATAATTCATCGTATTAGGATGAATGAATAGTTCTTCAGCTGTCCGTTTTAATTTGCAGTTGTTTTTTAAATAAATTTCTAATGTTCGAATAAGATTTGTATTATTTTTGTTGTCGTAATTTTGCAAAGTTAAGATCATTTCATTTTCATAACGTTCTTGAACATTTCGCTCATGTATCGTAGAGATATATCGGTATATTCCTAGATCTTTATTTTCAATAGGTACTTCATTATCATTTCGATCTACAAATTCTGTTGATTGAATAACCTCTAATGCTTCAACATAACTTTTCCGTAACTTTCCTAATTTATCATATTCATTTCCCATTCCAATCAACAGTTTCTTACGTTGCTCTTCATTTAATATATCACGTATATTTCGAATCAGCATTCTAGCATTATCATATGTGAGATATTCTTTGTCAGATTCACTCCCTATAATGACAATCGTTTGATTGTTTTCATTTAAAACGATGGCATTAGGTTTAGCTTTTTGAAATTCCTTATTTAATACAGGTTTCATTAGATTTAACTCTTCATTATTATGAGCTGAAAATACAACTATAGTAAATCTTACAGGTAAGGTTATATTTGCAGTTTTGGCATGGTTTATTATTTGTTGTTCGTTGTCATCTTGGTTTAACAACTCAAACATCAATTGTTCTTTTGTGTTTTGATTAGAGTTTTTATCTTTTAGACGTTTGTATAATAATGTACCTATATGATTGGATACTTCTTTTAAGAAATGTAATTCTTCTTCGTTTAAAATAACATCGGCTTCTTGTACCCAAATATAACCGAGAATCTGTCCTTTATGTTTAGCACTGACAACGATTCGTTGATAAAGACCAAGCTCTTCGATTTCGTTAATTCGAATTGGGTCTGGGAATTTTTCTAGTTGCCGAAAGATACCATCCTTTTTTAAGCGATCTATTATAAACAAGGGGCATTTTTTGGATAAAATGGTTTTTTGTTGTGATGTATCAAAATGATAAGCAAATTTAGAACTATAGGAAATCAATTCAAAACTTTTATTTTCTATAATGAGCGGTTTTTTTAAAACTGAACTGATATGTTCGGTTAATAGATCAAGATCTTTAATTTCAAATGCTTCGCTCAATTGATTCGGCTCCATAACTCCGCTCCTCTAATAAAAAATGTTTTGTTTCTATATTTATCATCTTGAAAATTAACACAATTGTCAAGATATTGTTTCAAAGACTTTTATAAAGAAAAAATCTCTTGGAATTATGAACCAAGAGATTTGTTGCATACTCAAATTATGTAAACAAAATTAAGAGTTTGATTTTAGCATGCTTTCCATCTTTTCGAAGTTAGCTACGATGTTACTTTCAGGATTTTTTCCTATGAAACTAATGATCACTATCGTAATGAATCCCAATATAAACCCAGGCACGATTTCATATAAATCAAAAGGTATTATTGCTTCCTTGATTATAGCACCAGCATCATTTAATTCAGGTGTAGAAAGGAGCTTCCAGATAACAACTGTAGCCGCACCAACAATCATACCACCTAAAGCCCCATTCCGAGTCATTCTTTTCCAAAATAATGAGAGAATAATAATAGGACCAAATGCTGCTCCAAAACCTGCCCAAGCATAACTAACTAAATCAAGAACAGAACTTTCAGGATTAAAGGCAAGGAAAATGGCAATCAGTGCTATAACGAGTACTGAGATTCTTCCTACCCAAATTAATTCTTTAGAGGATGCAGAAGGACGAATTAATACCTTGTAAAAGTCTTCGGCAATGGCACTAGATGATACAAGTAATTGTGAATCAATCGTACTCATAATAGCTGACAAAATAGCTGCAAGTAAAAATCCTGAAACAACGGGGTGGAATAATACATTTGCTGCTTCTATAAAAACAGTTTCAGCATCCGTTAATGGAGCACCAGCAAAATAAGCTATTCCTACAAAACCAGTGAAGATAGCGCCAAATAATGAAATGACCATCCATGTCATACCTATAAATCTTGCTTTAGGTATTTCTTTTTGATGTTTTATAGCCATAAATCTTGTCAAAATATGAGGCTGCCCAAAATATCCTAATCCCCATGCCATTAATGAAATAATTCCTAAGAAACCAACACCACTAAAAACATCCAATCTGCTTGCATCAATTTCACCAATGCGCTGAATCGTTTCGTTCCATCCTCCCATATTTCCAATCATGACAATAGGAACGACAACCAGAGCTAGAAACATTAATATACCCTGAAAAAAATCGGTCCAGCTTACTGCTAGAAACCCACCTAACAGCGTATAAGAAATGATGACTAAAGCACCAACCCAAAGGGCGATCTGATATTCTAATCCGAATGTATTCTCAAAAAGAAGGGCTCCTCCCACTAAACCTGAAGATGTGTAGAAAGTAAAAAATAATAAAATAACAAATGCGGAGATCACTCGAAGGAGTTTAGAAGAATCTTGAAATCGGTTTTCGAAAAAATCTGGGATAGTAATTGAATCGTTTGCGATTTCTGTGTATACACGAAGTCTTTTAGCGACAAATTGCCAATTTAAATAGGCTCCAAGAGCGAGACCAACACATATCCAAGTGGCCTGCATACCGGCTGCATACGCATAACCCGGTAGTCCTAACAATAACCAACCGCTCATATCAGAGGCACCCGCACTTAAAGCAGCAACTGCACCTCCTAATCGTCTACCCCCCAGCACATAATCAGATAAGTTGTCCGTTTTTTTATAGGCAACCCAACCTATGATAAGCATACCAATTAAGTAAATAATAAATGTAGTTAAAGTCGCTCCACTAATCATATTAATTTCTCCTTTCTTTCAAATAAGAGATTAAACTAATTATCACCAATAACGGCATAGGCAGCAGTAACCAAAACCAAGTTGCGCCCGTTAATCCATAATCCATTTGACTCACCTCCGATGATAATAGGTTTTGAGAAAACGCTTTCATTTAATTGTATGAAATATATTCTTACCCTTATGATAGATGAACAAAAGAAAAAAAACTACCTTGAGAGAGTATAATTCATATTCTTCAAGGTAGCTGTTATTAAAATTTTATATCTTCACTTTTTGGGGTGTAGTTTCTTCTGGACCCCGCAAAAGTACTAGGTCGATCATAAACTGCCACCTCCATGTGGCAATTCCGACACCAGTTCATCCATGAACTGGGACTCCAATGATGCACCTCACTTTTGTGGGTATATTAATGTTCCCGGGGTCCCCGAAAAGTAATCGGCAATTACATCTCTAGACTATTCTTCACTTTTTGGGGTGTATTATAGTGTTTCACTGATTGTTTTAGGCAACATGTGTTGGACTAGGTAATCAGGACCGCCCGCTTTGGAATCTGTACCTGACATGTTGAATCCGCCAAACGGTTGATATCCAACGATAGCACCCGTACAGGTACGATTAAAGTATAGGTTACCAACATAGAAGTTTTCTTTTGCATACTCAATATGTTCACGGTCATTAGAAATTAATGCACCTGTTAAACCATATTCTGTATTGTTTGCTATTTCAATGGCTTCTTCAAAATCTGTTGCTTTTGCAAAAGCAACAACAGGTCCGAAGATTTCTTCTTGCATGATTCGAGCTTTAGGATCTACATCAGCAATAATAGTTGGTTCGATGAAGAATCCTTTTGAATCATCTCCATTTCCACCTAATACTAAACGACCTTCTTCTTTACCAACTTGAATATAGGACATAATTTTATCAAAGGAAGCTTGATCAATGACGGGTCCCATGTAAGTATTATAATCTGTAGGATCTCCAAGAATTTTATCTTTTGATATTTCAATGACTCTATTTAAGACTTCATCATATACATCTTGGTGGATTACTGCACGAGAACCTGCAGAACATTTTTGTCCGGAAAATCCAAAAGCGGATCTAAAAATGGATTCAGCAGCAACCTCTAAGTCGGCATTTTTATCAACAACAACGGTGTCTTTACCACCCATTTCAATAATCGTTCTCTTTAACCAAATTTGACCAGGGTTTACTTTTGATGCACGTTCAAAAATGCGAGTACCAACTTCACGTGAACCAGTAAAAGTAATTAAACTTGTTTTAGGATGATCGACTAAGAAGTCTCCAACTTCAGAACCACTACCTGGGCAAAAATTAACTACCCCTGCAGGGAGACCTGCTTCTTCTAATACTTCAACAAATTTATAAGCAACAACTGGTGTGCTACTTGCAGGTTTTAGTACAACTGTATTTCCAGTAACGATAGGAGCCACTGTAGTTCCTGCCATAATTGCAAATGGGAAGTTCCATGGGGAAATAACCACTGTTACTCCCGTTGGTGTATAAATATATTTATTGTATTCACCATCACGACTAGATACAGGAGTTCCATCCTTTAATCTTATCATTTCTCTAGCATAATATTCTAAGAAATCAATTGCTTCGGCTGTATCAGCATCAGCTTCATTCCAAGGTTTACCGGATTCTTTGATTAAAAGTGCAGAGAATTCAGCTTTTCTTCTGCGGATGATTGCAGCTGCACGGAATAAGATATCAGCGCGAGCTTCTGGATTCCACTTTTTCCAAGTTTTAAAGGCAGCTTCTGCTGCATTGATCGCTTCACCAGCAAGTTCTTGGTTCGCTTTTGAAACCGTACCAATCACTTCATTTTTATTAGCTGGATTGTAGGAAACAATTTTACTTTCTGTTTTAATTCGCTCACCGTTAATAATAAGTTCATAATCGTTACCGAATTCTTCCTCAACTTGTTGTAAAGCTGCTTTCATTTCTTGTTGGTTACTTTCCTTTGAAAAATCTAAAAATGGTTCGTGTTTATAAGGTCTCATATTATTTCTCTCCTTTTATAAATGCTAATTAATGTTTTTAATGAATCAAAGTTTCCCATAAAATGTTAATAGGGATATTTTGTTCTAGAATCCCCGAAAATATTCTCAAAAGTAGGAGTACGTACATACATTTAAACTCACTAACTTTTTGGTAATATTAGTTTTTAAATAGTCCTTTTGCTACAAAAGCAACATTGGCAGGTCTTTCCGCAAGTCTTCTCATAAAATAACCATACCAATCGTTTCCATAAGGTACGTATACTCTCATTTTATAATCTTGTTTAATTAGTTCAAGTTGTGTTTGTGTTCTCATCCCGTATAACATTTGAAATTCAAACAAATCACGACTGATATTATTTTCTTCAGCAAATTGTTTTGTAAAGTTAATGATTTGATCATCATGAGTTGCAATGGCAGTATAATTACCATTAGTGAGATGGTCTTTTATCATTTGTTTTAAGTTTTTGTCAACATCCTTTTTTTCTTGATATGCTACATCAGCAGATTCCTTATATGCTCCCTTTACCAGACGTAAATTAGGTAAAAGAGTCTTCAAGTCATTGATATCTTCTGTGGATCGATATAAATAGGATTGGATGACGGTACCTACATTATCAAACTCTGCTTTTAACCCTTTAAATATATCTAGCGTTGCTTGACATCTTGTTTCATCTTCCATATCAATCGTTACAAAAACGTCATGTTTTTTAGCTTCATTTAAAATAGACCGCATATTTTCAAATACTAAGTTATAATCAATATCCAACCCAAGGGATGTAAGTTTTACGGATGTTTGTGAGTCAAGGTTTTCTTTTGCAATGGTTTGAATTGTATGGATTTCTTGAGCTGTACGTTCATGTGTTTCATCAATGGAATTTACAAATTCACCAAGATGATCTACAGTTGTGCACAAACCCATTTTATTTAATTTTTTAATGACTGGTACTGTACGATCAAAATCTATTCCTCCAACCACTTTTAGAGCACCGAATTTTAAACCGTAACGTTTTGCCATTTTGTTTAAAGATTTATTTTTAGATAAGTATAAGAAAAAGTTTCTAGATAGCGCTTCCACAGTATTTAACCTCCTTTTCTTAATAGTTGGACAATCGCACAGTCATAGTTTGCTATTTTAGTCTGTTTTGGATTGAAGTTAATATATTTATTATATGTGTAGTGGCATTTATTGAACAATGTGTGGTGCAAACAATATTGTTGAAGACTTATTGTGGTTTAGACACAAATTCTAAAATGTTACATAATGAAAAATAAATTACATAGACTGGAAATATATGATGTTATATCATTTTTTTCTACTTTTTGGGTATTTGTGTATTCTTACATTTTATTTTAACTGAAAATTTACATTTTATTAATCTACCATTGACAGAGCTTGTACATAATTATAGAGAACAATACAGAAGGATGGATGCTATGAAAAAAGTTGAACTAGTTCAAATGTCAAAATCGTACAATTTTCCTACGAATGTTTTAGAAAATATTACTGTTAGCATTGAGCCAGGAGAATTTTTTGTACTTGTAGGTCCATCAGGTTGTGGGAAAAGTACTTTATTACGTATGATTGCAGGATTGGAAGACATTTCGGCTGGAAAGTTATTTATTGGAGAAAATTATGCCAACTTATTACGACCGAGTCAACGGGGGATCTCTTTTGTTTTTCAAAATTATGCCCTTTATCCTCATCTAACCGTAAGAGAAAATATTGTGTTTGGACTTCAGGCACAAAAGGTACCAAAGGGTGAAAGAAATAAAAGATGTAATGAAGTTGCAGAAATGTTAGGTTTAATCCCATTTTTAAAAAGAAAACCCCGTGAGCTATCTGGTGGACAACGTCAACGAGTAGCACTGGCTAGATCGATAGTAAGCCAGGCTCCAATCTGTTTGATGGACGAACCTCTTTCAAACTTAGATGCAAAACTTAGAGCACACATGCGTTCAGAAATTAAACAAATCCAACGTCGATTGGGTTTAACCATGATTTATGTTACCCATGATCAAGTAGAAGCGATGACCATGGGGGATCGGATAATGGTATTAAACGATGGAAAAATACAACAAATTGGTGATCCGCTACAGATTTATAATCATCCTGCTAATGCATTTGTCGCACAATTCATAGGGTCACCACCTATGAATTTGATTCAAGCAACTTTTAACAAACAAAAACAATCGATTCAAATTGGAGATCATCATGAGATTTTAGTTCCTTTATATGATGTAAGTAATATATCAAGTGATGACATTATCATTGGTATCAGACCAGAAAATATTCGTTTGTCTAGAAACGAACCTAATCATTTTTTAATCGAGGTCGTGAATGTGGAAGTGCTAGGTACTGAAACGATAATATTTTTTAAGTTAATGGATCAGCAGTGCTCCATAAAATGGAATGGACAATGGAGAATAGATGTTGGAGATCGTATCCCTGTTAGACTAGATTATCAGGTATTAAGTATATTTGACTCTAAAACGGGAATTGTTTTGAAAAAGCCTAATATTGATACTCATTATAAAATTAATGAGGTGAAACTATGAAACATCAAGGCTTCTGGTCTCGTTTCGTAAATGTTCGAATCGCACTTTTATATTTATTGCCATCCATTGTACTATTTAGTGTATTTGTATTTTATCCTATGTTTAAAACAGTATATCTAAGTTTCTTTTTAACAGATTTTCAGGGGAAGCCGGCAGAATTCGTAGGTTTAGAAAATTTCAAATACTTAATAGAATCTAAAAGCTTTCATAAAAGTATAAAGGCTACTTTATTATTTGTTATATATACCGTGCCCATAAGTATCTTGATAGCACTTTTTTTAGCCATTTTAGCAAATGAAAAACTGAAGGGAATCGGTGTGTTTCGCACTTTGTTTTCCTCAACTATG
Source organism: Chengkuizengella sediminis (assembly GCF_010078385.1). Taxonomy (NCBI): domain Bacteria; kingdom Bacillati; phylum Bacillota; class Bacilli; order Caryophanales; family Paenibacillaceae; genus Chengkuizengella; species Chengkuizengella sediminis. The sequence continues at coordinate 75,744 of NZ_SIJC01000005.1, read as the reverse complement.
GGGATGTCCGTAGCTGCTTCTTCTGTTATCTGGTTGTTTTTATTTCACCCTAGCATAGGAGCAATTAATCGTTTTTTATCTATTTTTGATATTCAAGCTATCGAATGGTTAGTAGACCCGAGTTGGGCACTTATCTCCATATCTATCACAACCATTTGGATGAATACGGGTTTTACCTTTTTAATCTTACTCGGTGGATTACAAAATATAGATGAAAGTTTATATGAAAGTGCATCGATTGATGGTGCTAGTTATTGGTATAAACTGAGGCGTATAACGATTCCTATGTTATCACCAACACTCTTTTTCATCATTACGATCTCGTTAATTAATGCTTTCCAGACCTTTGGGCAAGTAGATATTTTAACAAAAGGAGGTCCAGCTGAATCTACAAATTTAATTGTTTACTCCATTTATCGAGAAGCATTTATCAATTATCAATTTGGAACAGCAAGCGCCCAGGCTATCGTTCTCTTTTTCTTTATTTTAATTGTTACGATTTTACAATTTAAATTTGGTGAAAAGAGGGTGTTTTATCAATGAATACGGTAAATAAATGGGTGGTTTATCCTCTGTTAATAATTTGTTCTATATGTTTGATTTTTCCAATTTGTTATGCTTTTTTTATTAGTCTTATGGATGGTGGGGATATTCTTCAAGGTCAAATTCTTCCCAGATCTGTAACTTATCAAAACTATATCGATGCATTTGAAAGCGTTCCTCTTTTGCACTATTTATGGAATAGCTTCATCGTTTCAATAACTGTAACAATTGGCATGTTAGTTGTTTCAAGCCTTGCTGCATTTACGTTTGTTTTTATTCCTTTTCATGGGAGAAATATTGTGTTTTTTATTTTTATTTCAACGATGATGATTCCTTGGGAGGCAACGATGATTCCAAACTTTTTGACCATACAGAAATTAGGTTGGATTAACTCGTATGAAGGATTAACCATCCCATTTTTCGCGTTGGCTTTTGGCACATTTTTATTGAGACAGCATTTTAAAATTATTCCGTTAGAATTGTATGAAGCCTCACAGGTTGCTGGTTTAAGTCGATTTAAGTTTTTTTATAAAATTGTATTACCTGTTTCAAAAACCAGTTTAGTCACTTTAGGAGCGTATGGATTTTTAACTACTTGGAATATGTACTTATGGCCACTTCTAGTGACGAGTAATGATTCTGTAAGAACTGTGCAAATTGGTATTAAACAATTGCAGACACAGGAAATAGCAACGGAGTGGGGTGTGGTTATGGCGGGAGTCATCATCGTGATCATTCCAGCTTTATTGCTTTTATTTTTAGGACAAAAGCAATTACAAAAAGGTTTGACTCAAGGAGCAATTAAATAGAAGGAGAGGGATTTTAATTGAAAAAAATAGGTTATTCCATCATCATTTTATTATTGGTTCTCATTATGTCTGCTTGTTCAGAACAAACTTCTAAAAGTGAATCAACAAAAACGAATGAATCATCAGAGGAGCAGCAGGTAGGAAATAAAGATGGAGATAAAACGCAAGTAATCTTCTGGCATTCCATGGGGGGAACATTGCAAGAAACGTTAGATAGCCTTGTTAATAAGTACAATCAATCTCAAAACGAATATGAAATTGTTGCTGAATACCAAGGCTCATATGAAGAAGCTTTAACTAAACTACGGAGTGTAGGTGGTACAGATGATGCGCCAGCTATAATGCAAACATTTGAAGTTGGAACAAAATATATGATTGATAGTGGTTTTTTTGAACCGATCCAAACTTTTATTGATAAAGAAGATTACGATATGGATTTATTGGAAGAGAACATTGTTAATTACTACAAAGTTGAGGGGAAATTTTACTCTATGCCATTTAATTCATCAACACCTGTTTTAATTTATAATAAGGATGCTTTTACTGAAGTTGGTTTAGAAGCGGATAAAGCACCACGTACATATAGTGAGATCAAAGAAGCAGCTAAAAAATTAACTACTGTGAATGGTAATGTCACAGATCGATACGGTTTTTCAATGTTGACATATGGTTGGTTTTTTGAACAGCTCCTAGCAACACAAGGAGGGTTATATGTAGATGAAAACAATGGGCGTTCGGGTGATGCAGAAAATGCATTGTTCAATGGTGAAGAAGGACTGAGAATTTTTAATTTATTAAACGATATGAATAAAGCAGGGACGTTTGGTAATTTTGGATCCAATTGGGATGATATTCGTGCCGCTTTCCAATCTGGTAAGGTAGCTATGTATATGGATTCTTCGTCAGGAGTTCGTACTGCTATTGAAAATTCTCCTTTTGAAGTAGGGGTAGGATTTATTCCTTTTCCTGATAATATGGTACCTCAAGGGGTAGTGATAGGTGGCGCTTCGTTGTGGTTATCAAAAGAAATTGATGAGAGCATACAGGAGGGGGCATGGAATTTTATGAAATATTTGCAAACCCCAGAAATTCAAGCGATATGGCATGTTGAAACAGGATATTTTGCTATAACACCAGCGGCTTATGATGAGCAATTAGTGAAAGATGAGCATTCAAAATACCCACAGCTTAAAGTAACCGTTGAACAATTACAATCAACGAAGTCACAACCTGCAACACAAGGAGCGTTAATATCCGTATTTCCTGAATCAAGACAACAGGTTGTAACTGCGTTGGAAAATTTATATCAAGGAATGGCTCCACAGGAAGCATTAGACCAGGCAGCAAAAGGAACAGAACGTGCAATGGAAATAGCGAATCGTACGAAAAAATAAAGTGTAAAACACTAAATTTAATGAATAGAACAAGCGTTTGATTCGACAAAATGTGGTATAATATGTTAGCAATGGGATATAGCACTCACTGGTGATTGGCCCATCTCCTGAGAAAGGAGGTGACGCCATGGAAATTAATGATGCATTAATATTGATGATCATGTTCAGTATGCTTATTCTAACTTTACTTTCATACCTCAAAAAAAAATAATCCCCCATTAACCCAGTTTATGTTGGGGGACTATTCATCTTTATTACCGATCACCCTGAGGCAATCATTGTAAGACCGTAGATGCTGGCACATCTGCGGTCTTTATCAGTTTATTCATTTGTTCATAATCTGATACTCTTTTTTCAATTATACTTGTTTTAATATCATTATGAAATGATAATATTTATGATACATTTGACAAGTACTTTTTTCTTATGGGATTCCACCATTCTGATATCGATCGTTTTTGTTTCACTTTAAGAATTTATAAATATTTTAATGGAGTAAAGTATAAGTGCAACTACCCTTCTGTCTTCGCTTAAGGCTCGCCAATCGGCGAGTTTTCTTTACAGAAAACAGTCAGTGTACTTAAATTATCAAGTATACATTGTTTTTCATTTCGAATAAAATAAAAGATAAGTGTCTAATAAAGGGGGAGTTTTATGCCATCAGGAATAGGATTCATCTTTATATTTTTTATATTAATATGTGTACTTATTATTGTTTCAAATTTAATATTTGGAGACAGTAAGAGAAGTTCTAATCGATCACATGACTCAACTTCTCACTCCGGAGGTGGTGATAGTAACGTTGGTGACTTCGGCGGTGGAGATGGTGGTGGAGGAGATTAATTCTCTCCTCTTTTCCAGTAATAAATATGTTTCATATTCATATGCTAGATGAAACTAAAGTAAAGGTGGGGAAACAAATGAAAGGGAAATACATGTTTGGAATCATCGTGATTATCATGGGCGTATTTCTATTATTAAATAGTACGGAAATCATAGATTTGAATTTAGGCTATTTATTTAGAAATTTTTGGCCACTGATATTAGTTTTTTTAGGTATATTAAATATGTTGAATCATTCAAATTCAAAATCTAGTGGTCTTATTCTTTTAACAATAGGTGTATTTTTTCAACTTCGAATATTAGATGTTTTTAATATTTTTGACTATGCTTCCTTTTGGCCTGTAATCCTTATCATCATAGGAATATGGATTATGTTTTCAAGGGGAGATAAGACATACAAAGGATATAATCCTAAAAAGGGTAAATCAAATGTGGATTCAAAAGATTCGATTAATACAATTGGGGCTTTCTCTGGTTCAGATTTAAAAAATGTATCACAAAATTTTAAAGGTGGAAGTATGGTTGTAGCGTTTGGTGATGTAAACTTGGATCTAAGAGACGCTAATATATCACAGGATGGAGTGACAATTGACGTAGTCGTTGCTTTTGGAGGAGCAGATATTATTGTCCCCGAAGGATGGAATATAGAATTGAAAGGAACTCCAATTTTTGGAGATTGGAGAAATAAAACTTATAACCGTTCAAGTAATTCAGAAGCTCCAACATTAATCCTTGATTGTGTTATTGTTTTTGGTGGATTAGAGATCAAAAATTAAAGATTCATAATTCAATGATTATGAAAGTGTTTATGTAGAATATTACTCTTACTTATTGAAGTTGTAATTAAAAATATATAGTAATAAATATAATTATTTATGAAACAAATGTGGAGGTTTAGTTTTTGAGTGAAGCAAATGTGATAAACAAATCAGACAAATTAAATACAGCAGAAACCTTAAAAACAGATTTTAAAAAATTAGGACTAAAAAAAGGTATGACTGTGATTGTTCACTCATCTTTAAGCTCATTAGGATGGGTAAGTGGAGGGTCAGTTGCAGTGGTACAAGCTTTGATGGATGTTCTTACAGAAGAAGGTACATTGATTATGCCAACTCATTCACCAAATCTTTCAGAACCTTCTTATTGGGAAAACCCTCCTGTTCCTGAAAACTGGTGGCAAGTAATTAGAGATACAATGCCTGCATTTGATCCTCAAATTACACCCACATGGTATATGGGGAAAATAGTTGAAACTTTTCGTGAATTTCCAAATGTAAAAAGGAGTTACCATCCTTTATATTCATTTGCTGCTTGGGGGAAACACGCTGAGAAAGTGACAAAAGAACATTCATTAGAAGATGGATTAGGTGAAATATCACCTCTTTCAAAAATATATGATTTGGATGGTTTTGTTTTATTACTTGGAGTAGATTATGAAAATAATACTTCATTTCATTTATCAGAAAATAGAGTACCCATACATACCCAAGAGGCTCAAGGTGCTCCAATTATAGAAGATGGTAAAAGAGTATGGAAAACATTTAGTCACATAGATATGGATTCTGATTGTTTTAATGAAATAGGTCAAGATTTTGAAAAAGATCACAATGTATGTAAAGGTCACATTGGAATGGCCAAAGCCAAATTATTTAAGCAAAAAGAATGTGTAGATTTTGGTGAGAATTGGTTAAGAGATAAAAACTTACATAAGGCACCTTAGTATAATTCTAAAAACATTGGGTTTTAACCTTATGAAGATTTTTACCTGATACCAATAAAAAGGACTGTAAAAATACAGTCCTTTTTATTATTCTATTTAAAATGAACAGTCTTGATAAAATGACATTGATTATTCTATGGTAAACTCTGAAGATTTTCCTTGATACTCATAAACTTTACCCGTTATGGTTTGATAAGCTCCATAATGTACGACTCGATACGTACCATCAACTGCATTAGTCGGAATATCCCATTCAACTGTTGATGATGAAGTTCCAAACAATGTAGATTCACGGTTCCATAGAAACTTTGTTTCCCAATCTCCATCATCAGCAATGACTTCCCATTCACCATTTATTAGTTGTTGTACCTCAAGATAGGTAGATTCAGTTCTAAAGTTATTGTTAGGGTGACCAGACCAAAAACTAGCTTTGACATTATCTCCAGCGTTGTAACTGGTGTTTACATCATCTTTGATATCACCAAAGTGTCTAAAAACTGGAGGGGCATCAAATATGATCCCTGGAAGGAGATAAACCTGCTCATCTGTTAAATCTTTTGGAATAGGTCCTGATTCAATATTTTCATTGTTAATAATGGCTTTTGAAAGTTTATCAAACTCTTGTAAGTACCCAGCTAATGTCCATTTTCCAAATAGTGTAGATGCTCCCTCATATTGTTGTTTTTCATATTCCTCAGGTGTTGTAACATAACTAGAATAAGAGTTAGATAAACCTGCAATTACAATATAGTTGTTGTTAAATTGTTCTGCCATGTTTTCTTGAACAAGATTTACTAATCTTCTACCAGACATCGTAGTGATTTCAGAAGGTACAGCTAGAATAGATAGTTGACCTATTTGAACCATTTGTAAAGGAATAATTTGTGGTGTCCAAGGGTCAGGTTTTACTTGGGAAGGGGCAAATAAAACAGGCTTAGGATAATGTTGTTCCCATAATTCAGGGTATAAGGAACCACTCATCTCCCCAATTTGTGGAACTAAGACCAGAAGGTCACGTGCATAAGTGATGATATTATCGTACCCATCTATTTTATACTCAGGTTGAGTCATTCCTTCTTCAAACATATCTATATCAGGTCTGCCATCCTCAGTTCCTGCTGCAAAAGAATAACCTAACGCAGAAGGATATGTTCTTTTAGCTTCTCCATCTGTATATTTTCCATCTATTTCTAAATTTGAAAAGTCTTTAAATTCATGTTTGGTAACAATGGGACCAGATATTCTAACGTGTGCAGTTTCACTTAAGGATTTTGCAGCTTCAAACTGGATTTCTCCCGATTTTTTAGTGCTTTCAAAGTCGTTATCTCCATAACCTACTCCATCTCCAAATATGTTTGGTGTTACATCACCTAAATTAGCTTGAGCAAATGCAGCTACGAATGTTTTATCATCACCATAGTTGGCTTGCATTTCTTTTTCATATAAATAGGAGGCGTAACCTTTGTTTTCACCTGAAATATAGTGATTATCTTGTCCCATGGAAACACCGTGTACTGCAAACCAATTGATAATACCTAGAAGTTCTCCCTGTACATTTCTAAAGTTTAAAAGTGTCATGGTTTTATCAACGTTATCATCATATTGATCTCGTTCATCTTTAGGATTGTTGTTATAGGCTTCTTCAGAACGATTAGCACTAGTTCCATCCACAAGTCCCTCATTAATTTCAATATAACCAGGTTCCAAATTTTCATGTGCTCTTACAATAGATTCATAAATTCCTTCGACGATGACGTTATAATTCTCTTCATGGAAACCAAAAGTACTTACATTGTACAACCCTTCATGAGCGTACCCTCCTGGACCACTGTGGTCATGTGTAGCACTTAACAATACATTATTATAGCCATACAAATCTCCATATCCGTTATCTTTTAATTTTTGAATAACACCTTGTGTGACAGAGTGGAAAATTTGACCAAGATCTGCACTTACAAAAACTACACTGTTCTCCGTTTCTTTTTCCTTCATAATAAATGCCCTTGATTTTAAACGGAAGTGGATACCTTTTGTAGTCATGGATGGATTTGCATATCCCATCATCACCACTTCTGCTGGGGGACCTGTGATGTCATAAACACCTGCACCTACGTAATAATCAAAATCATTGTTAGCGTAAACGCTTACATTTTTGCTCGTAGGTAAGTAAGAAAACAGAACAAAAAGCGCAAGTAAAACGATAAAACCTTGTTTTAAATACTTTAATGTCATCATTTCATCCTCCTTAAAAATTTTAAGATAAAGAAAAAAATTATGTAATGTATAAAATGTATGGACAAAGAATAATTATTATTTCAATATCTATTAAATAAAAAATTGAAATTATTTCATGTCCTATTAAAATATACCATAATTTTATACTATTTGGCTAATTTAGTATAGTAGTATAGATAAAAATGTTCAAAAAAAAATCTTGTGATACAAAATTCCATACTATTCACCTACCTTTTTATTTTTTATCGTGGTATAATTCACCATGTATCATACAAATTTTTCATTAATATTGAAATAAATCCTTATCTAGTAATAAAAAATGTTTTGTGATGACATAGGAGGTTCGAAACTGAAATTGTTAACTTATAGTTATAAATATATAGGTGTTTGTCTTGTCTTGTTTATTTGTTTAGGTAGTTTAATCGGGTGTCAAAACAAAATTGATGAACCAAAAGAAGTTGGACAAAATACAGATGATATAGAGAATGAAATGAATGAGCTAAGAGAAGAAATTATAATTTTAAAAACTCAAAATCAACAATTACTGGAGCAAATAAATAGTTTTGAATCTAAAATGATTGATAACAAATTAGATATAATGAAAGAGTTTTATGAACAATTATATAGGTTAGAACATGTAGTAAAAAGACTACCTGATTTAGAAATTACAATGGGTAGCATTTTAAACGTAAAAGAAGAAAATGATACTATCTTTTTTGAAATTGATACGGTTGAATGGTTAGGTGGAGAACAAGCTATTCAAGCGATAATAGAAGATGGAAACATGAGTAGAGAAGAAGCAGAACAGCAAATTCCAAATGGATTTTATATCCGTAACATTGAAGAAGAACGAATTCCATATCAATTATCAACAGATTATTCATCTTATATAATAGAAGAGTCAAGTTTAAAATACACAAATGAATTTATAAACATTGTAAATGAGTATATGGAAACTGATGAGCAAGATGATAGACCAATCTATCATTTTTATATCATTGAAAACGAAATCGTACAAATTCTGCAACAATACATTCCTTAGTAGAAGAGAGTTTTAGATATAAAAAACTAATCAAAACATTTAAACTGTTTAAAATTAAATTTATTATGACTGCCTTGAAGGGGGGCGTACCCTCCTTTAAGGCTTTTTTGGATATCTTTATGTGGCTGTCTGTATTGGTGTGAGTGTATGATACTTATAAAATCACCTTTTTAGAGGGAATTCTTTTTCTGTAGCGTTTATATTTTCGAGGGAAAGGTTTTGCTACTTTTTGTCTTTTTTCAGGGTGCGTATTCTCTAAAATGTTAGTTATGCCTTTACCTCCCTTCCTACTTCTTTTTTTAGGTTTAATTATTCTGTTCCCCTTTACATCAAACTTTGGTTTTAAATAATAATGTCTTCCATAATCCTTCCCGTATAGAACTATTTTTTCGATGATGCTTTTGTCTTCTAACCGAGTAAACGGAATGACACTCGGTTTTGTATTCACTTCTAGAATCCAAGGATGCAGGTTTTGATCCAGTGCGATATCCAGCCCACTTTCTTTCATATTGGGATATGTTTTATTCATTTGTTTTGCAGTTTCAAGACCAATCCACTTCAGTTTTTCTATTAAATTATTATCATATTGACATAAATGGTTAATTAGCGTTTCAATATTACAGATAATACCACCGCTGCTGATGTTAGTTACAACCTTTTTAGGATGAGACAATCTCGCGATGATGCCAGTAACTTCCCATTCTGAATTTGTATTTTGTTGAACCATTACTCTTATATCTGCAGAACGGTCTTTATATTTCACCATATCGATACCTTTTTGCACGATATGAAGTCGTTTCGTTTTTTGAATATGATGGCTTAAGTCATTATATAACGCATTATACGAACTGTATTGTTTGACTTCTAAATCTTGCTGCCATTCGTAAATTATTTCCTCATTTTCGTTCGTTTTTTTGATTCTCATCACACCTTTACCTAATGAACCTCGACTCGGTTTTACATATACAACATGGTGTTTATTTAACATTTCATTTACACTTTCAAAATTCGCCTTTCTTGTTTCAGGGATATAGGTTTTTAAGTCCGTATTTTTTATCAGAGCTAATGTTTTTATCCACTTACTGGAAACGTATTTTTTCTTGCTTTCTTTTTTATTCATCTATTGATTGACAACTCCTTGGGTTTTATTTATATGATTACAGCCAAAGTGTTTATATTTTAATGTACGTTTAAGATGACATCGTTGCTTGTTTCATTGCCTATTTCTTGCAATTTTATTTAAGAAAAGAACCTTATATATTCCACATCATATAATTTTAGTAGTTCAACAGAAATTGAAATCTGAATCAGAATATAGGAGGCAGCGATGGACTTGCTTGAAAAATTAAAAGGTAAGTTAAAAGAGGTTAAAATCATTTATCCATGGTATGAACAGTTTTATATAAATCAACCCATTAAGGATTTCAATGATCTCCCTTATATGACCACAGATATATTGGAAAAACATTATTATCATCAGGAATATGATGATTCTATCCATGTGTATCAAACCTCAGGAACTAGCTCTAATATTAGAAAAAAAATCGCTTATTCCGAAGCGGATGAACAGCGGTATGTATCGTTAAAAATGGAGGTTTATAAACAATTTCTAAATAATAGTGCCTGTAAAAAGGCATTTTCGGATGTAGGTACAGGTCATGCTGCAAGTACTGCCGATTTTATTTTTAAAAAACTACAAATGGAAAGTAAGGCTATTTCCTTTGATCGTCCCATTGAGGAGCATATCCAACAGCTCAAAACCTTTAAACCAGACGTTTTATATACGATGCCCTCTATATTAGATCATTTAATTTATGCAGCTGAAAACCCGGCAGACTTTGGAATCAAGAAGATCATTTTAGTTGGAGAAATCGCATCAGAGGAGTGGCAGCAAAAAATAGCTAACATTTTTCAAATACAAAGAGAAGATATAATGGACACATTAGGTTCCATTGAAATTGGCACCATTGCGTATTATTCACATGACATTAGGCGATATGTATTCTTAGATCATTTGTATGCAGAGGGAATTCAATCAGATGAAATCGGTTTAAACATGGAGAAGTTGGAAAATAAGGAGTCCATTCTTGTATTAACTTCCTTTGTTCGTTCAATGTTTCCTGCCATTCGATTTGTTACCTATGATGTTGTACGAGATTTAAGAACCATGGTCATCGATGGCGTTGAAAAACAAACGTTCCAAAACATTGTAAAAAGAGTTGGTCCTGAATTTAAACATGGAGAAAAAATTAGTATTTATGACATTGAGGAGATCGTATATCAACATTTAAAAGAAGCAAGTGTACGAGTCAAGCTTCAAAATAATGCACTTACAATTTATATTCACAGCAAGCTAGTGAATCCTTCAATGCTCACAACTATTCAAAAGGATATTCAAGAAAAAATCCCTGAAATAGGGCGTATGATCAACAATAAAATATTGGATGAAATACAGGTATTAGCGGTGTCAAATGAGGAGTTAAACACAGGAAAAGTCAAAAACAAAAAAATTTACTATGAAAAATAAAACTAGGTGGTGCTAATTAAAGTGAACATAGATGAAGGAATCTTAACAGCCATTGGCCATACACCTCTGGTTCAATTAAATAAAATATTTGAAAATCAATCTATGAAACTATTCGCAAAACTAGAATTTTTAAACCCAGGTGGAAGCTCCAAGGATCGACCTGCTTTGTTTATGATACGAGAAGGTATTAAATCAGGAGAAATTCAAAAGGATACAATCATTATAGAATCTAGCTCTGGCAACTTAGGCATAAGCCTCGCTAAAATCTGTAATTATCTTGGTTTGAAATTCATATGTGTAGTGGATCCAAAAACAACGGAACAAAACTTAAATATTTTAAAGGCTTTTAATGCAACCGTTGAATTAGTAAAAACTCCGGACCCTAAAACAGGAGAGTTTTTACCAGCAAGAATTCATAAAGTTAATGAGTTGCGAAAAAAGTTAAAAAATCATTTTTGGCCAAATCAATATGCAAATCCCAATAATTCAAAATCACACTATGTTATGACAATGAATGAAATCTTTGCGGATTTAAAACATGTAGACTATATGTTTTGTGCGGTTAGTTCTTGTGGGACGATTCGTGGTTGTGTAGATTTTATAAGAGATCACCAGCTAAAAACAAAAGTAGTAGCTGTAGATTCAATTGGTAGTGTTATTTTTAAGGAAAGCACGGGTCAAAGGTTGATTCCTGGATTAGGTGCAGGTATGGTTCCGGCATTGTGCCCGAAGGAATCAATCCATCATATTGTTCATGTATCTGATTTAGATTGTATAACGGGTTGTCGTCATTTAATTCAGGAGGAATCCATATTAGCGGGTGGATCTTCTGGGGCTGTAATTGCAGCTGTAAATAAGTTAAAGCCTATCATTCCAAGGGATTCAACATGTGTTGTGATTTTTCCAGATCGTGGTGACCGATATTTAGAAACGATCTATTCAGATGAATGGGTAAAAAAGCAATATGGTGAAGTGAACTATTTTTGGTAGGGAGGTGATGAAATGATCGTTTTAAATGAAAAAGATATTAACTTGTTAGGAATACATTGGGAGACATTAATTAAAAATATAGAAAAAACAGTACAGTGCATTCAATCAAATGATTTTTCACAACCGATCAAACCTTATTTGAGATATAAAAATCTGAAAAATAGGATCATCGCTATGCCAGCTTTCGTTGGTGGAGAAATCCAAATGGCAGGAATTAAATGGATTGCCAGTTTTCCAGAAAATATTACAAAAGATATCCCAAGAGCACATAGTGTGGTTATTTTAAATGAAGTGGATACGGGCATACCCATGGCTATGATTCACACCCCTTTAATTAGTATTCTTCGCACAGCTTCAGTCAGCGGTTTAATGTTACAGCAGGTTTTAAAAATACGTAAATCTAAAAAAATTAATTTAGGATTGATTGGATGGGGGCCCATTGGGTATTATCATTATAAAATGTGTACAGCCGTTTTTGGTGATTTAATAAAAAATATTTATTTGTATGATATAAAAGGTATAAACGAAAGCAAGATAGATGGAAAAGAAGTTAGTAAAGTGAAAATTGTAGATACGTGGGAAGAGGCGTATTTAGAGTCGGATGTATTTATCACTTGCACAGTTTCTGATCACAGATATATCAATCTTAAACCAAAGCAGGGAGCAGTGTTATTAAATGTTTCACTACGAGATTATCAGGTGAATGTCATGGAACAAATTGAAACTATTGTTGTAGATGATTGGGAAGAGGTATGCAGAGAAAATACAGATATAGAAAATATGCATCTTGAAAAAGGATTAGAGAAAAAAGATACAATGTCTCTAGTTGAGGTCGTATGTGATCAAGCTTTAACTAAAATAGATCATCATAAAACGATTATGTTTAACCCGATGGGCATGGGTGTTTTTGATATTAGTACAGCGGCTTATTATGCCAATTTAGCAAAAAATAAGGGAATTGGAGTGGTATTAGATTAAGTGGGAAGTTATTAATTTTTTGTAACCTCTGACCAAGGAGCTGTTAAAGTTCCTTGTTTTTTTGTGCGAATGATTAGGAATATCAGTCCAATCATATGCATTAGATGATTCATAAAATAAGGATGAACGATTAATTAACGATAATAATAGTAATTCAGGAGTTAACAAAAATATAGAAGCAAAGCGAGTTTTTTATGAAAAAGTATTATTTTAATAAACCTTAAAAGGGGGCTCTCACTAATGAACGAACTCACACACCTCGATCAGCTCGAGGCTGAAGCAATATATATTATTCGAGAAGTAGCTGCAGAATGTGAAAATCCAGTTATGCTTTACTCAATTGGTAAGGCAGAGAAACCACCATTTCCTTTCATGCATATTGATTTTAAAGAGATGATAGAGTTCCGTGATCACAAAGTAAAAAAATTAGGGATTGAAATGCTAGTGCATACAAATAAAGAAGGTGTGAAACAAGGCATTAACCCATTTGATCATGGCTCTGCATATACTGATATTATGAAAACTCAAGCATTAAAGCAAGGGTTGGACAAATATGGGTTTACTGCTGCCTTTGGTGGTGGAAGACGTGACGAAGAAAAGTCTCGTGCGAAAGAGCGTATTTTTTCTTTTCGTAATAAAAATCATGCATGGGACCCCAAAAAGCAAAAGCCTGAAATGTGGAAACTTTATAACAGCGGACGAGTCGTGTCATTGATCAAGAAGCCGCTGGAAATTTGGAAAGACCTAAGCGAGAGGGGTCTTTCTAATTGAAGAGATTATTAAAATTTATTACGTGCGGAGCGTGTGGGGTAATTAAACATGAACTTTGTAGATCTACAAATGTTGTATGGCAAGAGACCGATATTACGAGAGAGATTCGTGCGCAACAAAAAGGACAAACACCGTTAACGGTTTGGTTCACTGGTCTTTCAGGTTCAGGAAAATCAACACTGGCGAATGAAGTCGAAAAACGTTTAGTATCCATTGGACTTCATACGATGTTACTCGATGGGGATAATGTACGACATGGGTTGAATAAGAACTTAGGCTTTAAAGAAAGTGACCGTATGGAAAATATTCGTCGTATTGCTGAAGTTGCAAAGCTGATGAATGATGCGGGCGTGATTACATTGGCATCGTTTATTTCACCTTATGAAAGTGATCGTAAAAATGCTAGAGCAATCATTGGTAAGGAATATATTGAAATCTTTGTTAGCACGCCACTTGAGGAATGTGAAAAACGTGATGTGAAAGGTTTGTATAAGAAAGCACGTACTGGAGAAATTCCAAACTTCACGGGTATTTCTAGTCCATATGAAATACCGGAAAATCCAGAAGTTCAAATAGATACAAGTAAGTATTCAATTGAAGAAGCAACAGATTATGTATTGAAACAAATTATAAAATATTTGGATTAGAAGATGGATCGGAAGGGAGATCATTGCTTCTATGAACGATAAGCTGAGGATTTGAAAAATCTAATATGTAGAAGGTGGTTTGATAGCAGGTGAAGAATTTTAATTTATTTGACCTATTTAACATCACACTAGAGACTGGAAAAGAAATATTAGAGGTTTATGATCAAGATTTTGATGTAGAGTATAAAGAAGCTGATTCCCCATTGACTCAAGCAGATAAACGAGCGCATGAGTCGATTATGAAAGGATTAAATGCAATAGATCCTAGCATTCCCGTATTGAGTGAAGAGGGAAGAGAGATTCCGTATAGTGAACGTCGTGAATGGAGTCATTTTTGGTTAGTAGATCCACTAGATGGAACAAAGGAATTTATTAAGAAAAATGGGGAATTCACTGTAAATATCGCATTCATTGAAGGGAAGTACCCTTCAATTGGTATTATTTATGCACCAGTATTAGATGTGTTTTATTTTGGTCGTGTTGAAGGTGGAGCATATAAACTAGAAAATGCATCTAATGCAGAGATAGAAAATGAAGAAGAATTAATTCAAAAAAGTGTGAGATTACCTGAGATAGAAGATCATCATGTGACACGTGCTGTTGCTAGCAGGTCTCATATGTCAGAGGAAACGGAAGAATTTATTAAAGAATTAGAAGCGAAGATTGGAGAAGTAGAAGTTGTCTCATCCGGAAGTTCATTAAAGTTTTGCTTAGTTGCGGAGGGAAAAGCAGACTTTTATCCAAGATATGCACCAACAATGGAATGGGATACAGGAGCAGGACAAGCCATTGTTGAAGCAGCAGGTGGAAAAGTTACTAGATATGAAGATAATGAGAGATTTTACTATAATAGGGAAGATTTATTGAATGGTTGGTTTTTGGCTAAAGGTTTGTAGGTGGATGATAAAATATTCAAAATGCATAAGATTGAGGTATTGAATAAGGGATTCGTCGTGCAAAGTAAAAGAACGTTGGATATTTGTTCCTTTTCTGGTCATTACTATTTTGGCTATCTCGATTGGTTAAAGTAACATATATATTAGAAATTTTGTACGCAAAGCAATTTCCTAGATTACATCGAGTAGGAACATACTACATGCCTCTACTCGATGTGATAAGCTATAACCTACCATTTATAAGATTATGCAGGACCAACACACCACGTATTAGGAAGGAAAATTATCGTATTCTCATCTTTACCCCCTTTACGTAATGCTATTACTGAGTTTTCTGAAAATTTAAATTTTCCTTCTGTAAAGCTACCATCTACTGTCCCTACACGAATAATTTGATTCTTCTTGAAAGTATCATTAATGGTGTTTTCAAAACCGATCAGACTCCCGCTATTTTTTGACATGTGTATTTTCACCTCCAAATCACTAGAATTATGATGTGAAATTTGCATAGATGTTTAGGGAAGTTAAATCAATATGATTTTTTATATTTGCTACTATCATATTTTAAGGATACTCCATCCACTAATTTATTACCATATATATACAACCATCTCTATAATTTCTAGGTGATATATTATATATCTGATCTTTACTAAATGTGAGGAATGATTCTCGTTTATCAGATTTCAAAAATACCAATTTGATAAAATGAAAAAAAGTCCTAAGCCCAATGAGTCAGGGCTTAGGATGTTTATGGATGACTTTTATAATCAATAATTTGAGTTAAATAAGTTAGTATTTAAAAACAGTCTTTAATCTATCGTTTGTTCTATCAAAGTGGATACTGTACTTTGTGCGATTAAGACATCATCTACTCCAGCCTCTACTAAGCTAGGGCTGCCATTATCTGCCGCTTCGATTTGAAGATGAACATCTTCCCCAGCATATGCTGAGAGATCTAGAGATTGATTAGACCATGCTGCATCTTGATCACTTGAAGTTCCTAATTCTTCAAATAAAGTGACAGCGCTTCCATTTGAGCGAACGAGATTCATACGGAAGAAATCATCACTATTCGCATTAGAATAATGACTTAAGTAATAAGAGAAAGATAGTGTAATTGAACCATTAGTTGGTAATGAAATAGCTGGTGATTGAATAGTAGTCACTCCACTATCAATATCATTGACTCCCGCAGAACTTCCTGCACTTCCTTCTGTTACAAGATCATAACTTCCACTTGGTGTGGTTCCTTGTTGTTTCGTTCCGCTATAACTTGTAGATTCAGGATTAGCACGTTCCCACAAACCTGTTGTAGCAGTATCACTTCCGTTAGGATCTGAAGTCCATCCTTTATTCGTTTCGAAATCATCTTCAAATACTACGGTTGGATCTGGGTCGGGATCAGGGACGTCCCCCCCACTTAATGCAAGAAATGCATTTACTCTTCCATGTTCCCAATAAGTACCTGTACCTGAAATAGGTTCTGCTGTGCTTTCGATTACATTGCGAATCTCAACATTTGTTAGTCCCTGGGTTGCAAGTAGAGCTGCTAAACCTGCTACATGTGGTGTAGCCATCGATGTTCCATTAGATGAAACGTAACCTCCACCTAGTCGAGTAGAAATAATACCTACACCAGGTCCAGCCACATCAACCCATGTACCATAGTTAGAACTGGACCATTTATTATCGTTGGAATCAGTCGCAGCAACGGCCAATGAATTTTGATAGGCGGCTGGGTAATTTTGTACATTTACTCCATCATTACCAGCAGCAGAAATAATAACTGCACCTTTTTCCCAAGCATAGTTAACAGCATCTTCAACTGCTGCAGAAAAAGCAGTACTTCCTAAACTTAAATTAATCACATCTGCTCCATTATCAGCAGCAAAAGTAATCCCATCTGCAACTCCAGCATTCGTTCCTCTACCAACTTCATTTAATACGCGAATAGCCATGATTTTAACATTTGGAGCTACACCAGCAACGCCTACGCCATTATTTGTAAGTGCGCCGACTGTTCCAGCTACATGAGTACCATGTCCTTGTTCGTCAGAAGCATCACTGTCGTTATCTATGAAGTCATATCCTGGAATTACTTGTCCTTGTAAGTCTTCATGGTTTGCTTGAACTCCAGTGTCAAGTACAGCAACGACAACAGATGAACTACCTTGTGTAATTTCCCAAGCCTGCTCAAGATCCATAATTTGAGGACCATATTGGTCTGATGAATAAAGTGGATCGTTTGGAGTGAATAGAGCGTGATATTCAACAATAGGTTCTACATATTCAACATCTGCTCTGTTTTTATATTGTTTTAAGGCTTTCTCTACCGATTTCCCTTTCACTTTAATAACTTCAAAACCAATTTGTTTATTTTTCTTTAAGACCTCTGCTTTTTCTTCTTGATGGATTTGTTGCATTATGTTTTTGGAAGTTTTATCTTTGAACTTTACGATGATTGTACTTTCTTCCAAAGTAGTCTCAGCTGAACTAGTAATTGAAAAAGATAGAATTAATGCAATTGCCATAAATACAGAAAAAAATCGTTTTAAATTCATTACACACCCTCCATTTCGTTTTTTTGCTATAAAAGTCATCCACTATATACTAAATATTACCTTATATTAACAGTAATGTGAATAATTAAAAATCAATCAGTCCATATGAACTATAAAATTAAATCGTTATACACTGACGCTTTACTAGATTGAACGATTAAAACGTATAAGTAAAGCAATAATAGACTTAGATATCTATGAAATGAGGGTGTGTAAATCTTGTACTAGATTTGCAATTGCTAGAGTTATGTAGTTTATTTCATTATTTGTATAACAACTTTAAAACTATTTTTTCCCACATGCGCCAAGGAAGCATTCTTTTTACGAGATGATTTAGTTTAACTCCTTTACCTACAGCGTAACGCAGTTTTGGCTTAGCTGTCTTAGCTGCAAAAGTGATAAGTTTAGCAACCTCTATTGGATTGCCTAAGTTTTTTTCTTCATTTTTTAACCTTGTTTGGATTTTTTCCATAAATACGTCGTAGGTTGAATTGTTTTTTAAAGATTTAACCTCTGATATACTGCTGTTCCAAATATTCGTAGCATAAGATCCAGGTTCTATTAAAATGACGTCAATGCCAAAAGGTTTTAATTCTAATCGAAGTGATTCACTAAACCCTTCTAAAGCATGTTTTGATGCTACATATGCAGATAGAGAAGGAAATCCAATTAAACCTGATACACTACTCAAATTAATAATGCGTCCAGATCTTTGCTTTCTCATTCTTGGAATGACAGCTTGGGAAACGGCAATAACCCCTAAAACATTCGTTTCAAATTGTTTTCTATATTTTTCAATGGATACGTCCTCAGTAAAACCACCTTGAGCGAAACCTGCATTATTCACTAGAACTTGAATGTTATTGTAGTCTTCTAATTTATGTTTAAATTCATTTACATCCTCAGTGGAGGTTACATCTAATTTTATAATATCAACGTTTTGGGTTAGTTTTAATTTCGTTAATTCGTTTTCTAATAATTTAGATTTTTCTAGGTTACGCATCGTTGCAATGACATGATAATCTGATTGCGCTAATTCTAATACAGTCATTAATCCAAAACCACTGGAAGCTCCTGTTACGATTGCCTGTTTTTTTTTCATAATTTCCACCTCTCCTTCAAAAGGGATACAAAAAAAACTCCCTAATGATTAGGATATCACAAGGGAGTCGAACTAAACTATACAATACATTGTTTTATTCAATATAAGGGTTAGATTGTAATTGAATTGAAATAATGACCTTATTAATGGAAGGAATCGTTAATTTTTATATTGGTATTTATCCAAGTTCATGAATACGTGCACAAATTTAATTTCTATATCTAAAGTATTCTATTCAGTTGGTTGCAGATTGGATTGGACTCCTGCGGAAAGTGATGTGAAAATATTAAAACAGAATATATTGTAAAATGACTGATTATACGGTAGAATTTTACTAATAGTATAGGTAAAAAGTAACGTTTTCTTCATTGAGTTCAATGGAGTTTTTCGTTACATATGTGAATGAGAATCAAAATGTTATAGATAGTTTCTTAGATTGAATACATACATATTCTGGTTGCGATAATTCAACACTGATTACCGAATGGCATAAAAGTGGATTATAAAATGGTTATATATCCTTATGGAAATGAATTTATAGTTTTCATAAGCACCCGAACAGAATACATAATACATCTTGGATCAGTCATGACATTTGAAAATGAAAAAGTGGTGATCAAAGTTATGAAGGTTTATAAAAACGAAAAAGGATCGGTAATCATTTATGTGTTAGTAATTTCCGCTGTGTTGATGATATCTGCTCCAGTTTTGTTAAGTATGAGTGTATCGTCACAAACGATAATTGAGGAAAATGAAGATTTAAAACTCGTAACTCTATCTTCAGTTAGTGCAATGGAAATGTTTGTTGGTTATGTTGAAAATGTACAGAATAATATAGGAAGTATAGAAGATTTGAAAGATTTTCCAGGTATGAGCGAAGGTGATGAAATTGAAATCACGCTACCAGATGAAACTAAAGTGTATTATTACATGGAACTAAAAGAACCCGATAATGAAAACGATAATTATACGATTGTTGTAAAATCTCGAGTGGGGAATGATGGAAATCAGCAAATAAAATCAATATCATATGAAATTTCAAATAATAATCCATTCCCAGGTGGAGGGAGTGGTGGTGACAATGGGAATTTTAATCCCAATTTGAATTACAATGTAAAAGAAAATGAGAACATAGGAATTAGTTATGTTTTAGGTAATTCAAAAAATTTAAAACAAGCAAGCGTATGGTATGATACAAATTCAGAAAATTATACATATGTGATTTATAATTATATTACCGACAAAGATGATCTTCGATCTGATGGGGATAAAAAAGGTGGAACGGGTGTAGATTTATGTAGAAACTCTTCGGAGCAAGATTGTTCTGATATAAAAACTGGTAAAATTCCACAAAACAGAAGAAATATTGGAGCTTTACAGTATAGAATAATTACTCAAACTCTTACTCAATCATTAGTTCCTCCAACTGGTTCTCAGTCTGAATCTATATGGTATACTCCTTTTGGAGTAGCCTTTAATAGTGATAAAGAAGCATTTGTCTGGTTCACACCTGATTCAAATACATTTGATGAAGTCACAATTACTTATAATGCTCAAAATGGGGAAGGGATTAATCAAGATGTAATGTTGAATTACGATTCTGATACAGGAAGGTATGAAAATACGCTATATTTTGAAGAGGGTATAGATAGCTTGAAATATCACTTTGAATTTAAAGTTAATGATGATAGTTACAAAACAAGTGAGATCACAGTACCTGTTTTTGGAATGGAGCTTAATAGTGATAAGGATGAAGCATTACTTTGGTTCATTCCTCAAAGAAATAATTATGATAGAGTTGAAGTGGTTTATTATGACGAACATAATGATGTTATAAACATACAGATGGATGAAAAAAATGGAAGATATGAATATAATTATTCTCAACAGGATCAGATTTCTTTACTGCAATTTTACATTGTACCTTATAAAAATAATAGGAATGAAGATTATCGAACCTACTGGTACACGTATTTAGATGATAACCTCTACAAGAAATTTGTCTTAAATAGAGTGGATTAAACGAATAAATAAAAGAGTCTTCAAAATGAAGGCTCTTTTTTGCTAGGAAAATATTGTGTTTTTAAACATCAAATAATTTAATCATAGTTCTCTTTGTTGTATGAGAAAATTCAAAAATAAACTCAATTAAATCTCCATTTTCAAATAAAGTACCAGATGCCACTTCTTGTTGAAGTGTTTTTAATTCTATATTTTCAACTTTACTAGCTAGGACAAGTCCATTTTTATAACTTAGGTCATTTAAATTTACGAAGTCATCCTCTTCAGATAAATCTATATCATATAATGTTAAAGTTTTAGTATCGTGCTCTAAGTAAAATGACTTATATAAATAAACAATATCATTTGAACCTTCACCTGTTTTAATACGAATTTCAGAAATGTTTTTATCATCATTTTTGACATAAAAGACTTTCACAGTATCTGTTACATATTTTGAAATGGCAGCCATCGTTAATTCAGCATCTGCATCATTGCTATAATTTTCAACAGAACGTTCCCAAAATAAATGACTAGAGGTGTAAAACATGATTCCTAAAGTTGCTATAATAGATATTAGTGCGATCGCAGCTAACATTTCAATTAAAGTGAACCCTTTTTCATTATTCCCCAACTTTATTCCCCCCAAGAAACAGTGACACTTGCTAAATAAGTTTCTGTATTTTTGTATAAAAAGGTATATAAATAAACCTCAGAATCACTAACGCTTGGGTTATTTACACTCAAGTCTATCTTTTTATCTTCTTCTATAGTGAAGTCTATCTTTTTTTCAATTACTTCATATTCAAAACTTGTATTGTTATAATTTCTAGTGCCTGTTTTGTCTAGTGCATTATTATTTCTTAGTTCATTTAATACTTCTTCCGCTACTTGAAGTGCATTAGTTTTAGTATCCTGTTTAATATCTGTTTTCAAGTAAAACTGTGAGAGGGTTACAAAAGTAATGAGTAGAATGGATAGAATTGCGATTGAAGCAATGATTTCTACAAGAGTAATGCCTTTTTCACTTTTTAAATTTATTTTATGTTTATATAACATATAATCTCCTCATTTCTTCTAACAATCTTCATGAATATAATAAGGTTTTTCAAAAATGTCCTAATTGATATTCACATCATACATAAAAAGGTACAAATATTCTATACGTTTCTGTAGAATATATAATTTCGAGAAAAATAGTAACAATTTTTGTAAAATTTATGCACTAGGCAACATTAATATGTTATACTATTTCCAATATAGGACTTTCTTCCTTGTTTTTCAACAAAAATTAGTTAAATTAACCTATTTAATTGAAAAAAATGCAAGTTTTAATTTTCCAGTTGATTATTTTTTGTAAGTAATAAATAATATAGTAGATCATAACATTTCATCTAGGAAGAAGGAACCTGTATGGCAGTCACTAAAAAGAGATTAGGAGATCTGTTAGTAGATTCTGGACTGATTACAAATGAACAGCTAAAACAATCTTTAACAGAACAAAAGAAATCAAACCTTAAATTAGGAGATTTATTAATACAACAAGGGATCATAACGGAACAGCAGTTGATTCAAGTGCTGGAGTTCCAATTAGGTATACCTCATGTGACTTTGTCTACATATCAAATCGATGTAAATACAGTGAATATCATTACTGAACAGACAGCCAAAAAGTATCAAGCTATTCCTATTCGAAAAATTGGGAAGAAATTATTAGTTGCGATGGTTGATCCACTAGATTTCTTCTCTATAGAGGATTTAAGACTATTAACTGGATTTACAATTGAACCCGCTTTAATTACGAAAGATGAGCTTCAAAGTGCCATTGCGAGCTTATACGGTTTACATGATTCAATGAATCAGATCCTACAGGACGTCGAAGCTGTCGGAGAAGAAATTGATGAAAATGAAATTACAGATAAAGATTCTCCAGTAGTTCGATTAGTAAATGAAATGATCGAACAAGCCGTTCAGTTAAGAGTGAGTGATATTCATGTTGATCCTATGGAAAATAGAGTTTTGATTCGGTATCGTGTGGATGGAATTTTACATACAGAAAGAACTTTACCTAAAAATGTACAAGGTATTTTAATTGCTAGATTAAAAATTATGGCTGACCTAAACATTGCTGAACGTAGAATGCCTCAGGATGGCCGTATCAAAATAAATGTAGACTTTAAAAAAGTAGATATTCGAGTGTCAACCTTACCAACGATTTATGGTGAGAAAGTTGTTCTTCGAATCTTAGATTTAAGCAGCAGTATAAAAGAAATTCATCATCTAGACCTCAACGAAGATAATTTATTCAACTTTAGAAATATGCTGCAAAAACCTCATGGCATGATATTAGTTACAGGTCCTACAGGTAGTGGTAAAACAACTACACTATATTCAGCTTTACATCATTTAAATAAAGAAGAAACTAACATTATTACGATTGAAGACCCGGTAGAATACCAACTTGAGGGTGTGAATCAGGTACAAGTGAGTGCACAAACTGGATTATCATTTGCAAAAGGATTGCGTTCGATTTTAAGGCAAGATCCCAATATTGTAATGGTTGGTGAAATTCGAGATGTTGAAACAACTGAAATTTCCATTCGTGCTTCTTTAACAGGTCATTTAGTATTTTCAACAATACATACAAACAGTGCTCTTAGTACAATTATTCGATTAAGGGAAATGGGGGTGGAGCCCTATTTAATTGCTTCTTCGCTTATCGGTGTTGTTTCACAACGATTGGTAAGACAAATTTGTTCTCAATGTAAACTAGAAGTTCAACCGTCAGAGCAAGAAAAAATCTATTTAAGTGAACATGGTTTTAATGTGAACACTTTATTTAAAGGCAAAGGCTGTGGGGTCTGTAATCAAACGGGATATAAAGGTAGAATTGGGATTCATGAAGTTTTATTGGTAGATGATACAATGAGAAGTTTAATATTAAACAACGCATCTATAGAAGATTTTAAAACATATGCCTTAACCCATGGGATGAAATCAATTTTTGAAGATGGGTTACAAAAAGCATTTCAAGGAATCAGTACACTTCAAGAAGTCATCAAGGAAGTTTCTAATGAATAAAAGCGAAATAGAAGGGAGAAAGTGACTTGAGGGATAAGGAATTAGAATTTCATAAACTATTGAAGGCTGCATTTGAAGCAGGAGCATCTGATCTCCATTTTTCTGTAAGGTCGCCACCAATGATCAGAGTGGACGGAGTTCTAAAACCACTTGAGACTTTACCTCTAAAACCTGAACAAACGGAGGATTATGCAAGAAGTATATTATCTGATGATCAATACGATCTTTTTAAACAGAAAGGAGAGATTGATTTATCGATAAGTGTACCTGGATCTTCACGTTTTAGGGTGAATGTATTTAAACAGAGAAATTCCATAAGTATTGCAGCAAGAATAGTTCCAACTACAATACCTAGTTTAGAGGAGTTGGAATTACCCTCCGTATTAACACAATTTGCTAAAAAAAATCACGGACTAATTCTAGTGACTGGACCTACAGGAAGCGGGAAATCAACTACTCTAGCGGCAATGATAGACTACATAAATCATTCAGACAGAAAACATATCATAACTTTGGAAGATCCAATTGAATATTTATACGCACATGAAAAATGTATGATTGATCAAAGGGAAATTGGTACAGATACGATGAATTTTGCCTCTGGACTACGTGCTGCATTGAGACAAGATCCAGACGTTTTGTTAGTTGGTGAAATGCGTGATCCCGAAACGATAAGTACTGCGATTACTGCGGCAGAAACAGGGCATTTGGTATTAGCTACTTTACATACGATTGATGCAATTCAAACGATTGACCGGATCATCGATTCTTTTCCAAGCAAACAGCAAACACAGATTCGCATACAACTTTCTTTAGTTCTGAAAGGGGTTGTTTCACAACGATTATTACCTCATAAAAGTGGAAAAGGTAGAGTTTGTGCGACAGAAGTTTTATTAAACACTCATGCAGTTGCAAATCTAATACGCAGTGAAAAGATTCATCAGATTAAAAGTGTAATGCAGACAAACTCGATGCTGGGTATGCATACGATGGAAATGAATTTGAAACATCTCATTGCTAGAAATTTAGTTCATGAAAGAATTGCAAAAAACTATTACACGGAGGGAACTGGAACAGATGCCTCAATACGTGTATAAATGTAAGGATATTCATGGGAAAAGGCAAAAAGGAATATTAAATGCGGTTGACAAAGCTGCTGCGATGTTGGAACTGAAAAAACGCAAGTGGATCATTTATTCTTTAAATGATCATAACCCTTCAATTTTAACTAAGGAAATTTACATTGGTAATCCTGTGAAAAATACGCACTTTATTATTTTTTGCAGGCAGTTTTCTGCTCTAACTCGAGCTGGAGTATCCATAGTAGAATCGGTTCGCATTCTCAGTGAACAAACGGAAAGTAAACCGTTAAAAAAAGCATTAGCTGAAGTTGCAAATTCCATGTTAAAAGGGAATTCACTTTCACAATCTGCATCCGAGTTTAAAAAGATTTTCCCACCAATATTCATTAATATGATTCGTGCAGGTGAGGAAGCAGGGAATATGGATGATACATTAGATCGACTAGCGACTTTTTTTGAAAAAGCTCATTATACGAAAGAAAAAGTAAAATCTGCCATGATGTACCCGATGATAGTAGGGGTTATATCCATTATTGTTGTCATTTATTTACTGAACTTTGTAGTACCTCGTTTTGTTAGTGTGCTTGAAGATCTTGGGGCTGAACTTCCCTTGATCACTAGGATCGTCATTTCGTTAAGCGAAAGTATGCAACAGGATTGGTATTTTTGGATATTGGGAGTGATCTTGCTTATTGTAGGTTTTCAGTGGTTTAAGAGAACTTCCTTTGGGAGTCATTTACTAGATTATATAAAATTAAAAATGCCTATATTTGGTGTTTTAAATCAAAAAAGTGCCATTGCTCAAATGACGAGAACGTTATCTTCTTTATATGCTAGTTCTGTTCCTGTTTTACAATCTCTTTCTATAGTAGAAAGAATCATAGATAACAAAGTGATAGGGAAAGTATTACTTCAATCTCAGGAATCACTGAGAAAAGGAATGCCTTTATCTGAACCCTTAAAAAAATCTTGGGTTTTTCCTCCTCTAGTAACCCAAATGATAGCTATTGGTGAAGAAACAGGTTCTTTGGATGATATGTTAAGTAAAGTAGCAGATTTTTATGAAAAAGATGTAGAGAATATGGTTGATCGTTTAAAAGCTTTAATAGAACCATTATTAATTGTATTTTTAACAGTTGTAGTTGGAGGCGTAATTGCCGCGGTTTTACTTCCTATGTTTTCGATTTATGAAAACTTTTAGGTATAGAATTAAAAATTCATTTAAATTAGGAGTGTTTTATGATGACACAAAGAATTCAAAACATGTTTAAACAAGAAAAAGGGTTAACTTTAATTGAGCTACTAGCGGTTATTGTTGTATTAGGAATTATAGCTGCGATTGCAGTCCCTTCCATCAGCGGACTTATCGAGGGTGTAGAAGAGGATGGTAGAGCAGCTTTAGCTCATCAAATTTATGAGGCGGGGAGATTATATTTAATTGGAGAAGAGTCTAATGCTACGACTGTTACACTTGCTGAAATGGCGGATTATATAGATAATATTGGGAAAGATCCTGGATCAGAAAACCAAATTGGAGATACAACAGTTGTTGATTTCACAGCTGGAACTGTAACAGTATTTGATAATACTACCCCTACTGCAGTGTTATTATATACCTATAATTATAATACAGATATAGTTACTCCATAATATATGACTAATTTAACTATTGGAGCAATGAATTAATGACAACATTCATCTACATGTATCTTTTCATCCTAGGTCTCGTACTTGGCTCGTTTTTTAACGTAGTCGGATTACGAGTACCTAACAAACAATCTATCATCAAACCACCATCCCATTGCCCCCATTGTCAGCATCGACTGGGGGTTTGGGATTTAATACCCGTATTCAGTTATTTGTTCACCAAGGGGAATTGCAGACATTGCGGTGAGAAAGTTTCTCCGATTTATATGTTTGGTGAACTGCTAACTGGATTCTTATTTGTATGGGTTTATTCCATCACAGGTTTTACTGGAGAATTAATAATAGGTCTATTACTTGTTTGTTTATCTGTTATTATTACAATTTCTGATTTAAAATATATGATCATTCCGAATAAAGTTTTATTGTTTTTCTTGCCATTTCTTTTCATTGCTAGAATTCTGTTCCCTTCACAGTCGATTTGGTATTATGTTCTTGGTTTTTTTGTTGGCGGGGGGATATTGCTCCTATTAGCCATCATTAGTCGTGGTGGGATGGGAATGGGAGATGTGAAATTATTTGCACTCTATGGATTTATAATTGGATTTGATCGAATTTTACTCGCTTTATTTGTAGCAAGTGTAATTGGAATGATCGTTGGATTTACACTCATCATATTAAAAAAGGTGCAAAGAAAACAACCCATTCCTTTCGGTCCTTATTTGGCTTTAGGCACACTCATTATGTATGGATATGGAGATGAAATTATACAATGGTATCGTTACTTCCTTTTACATCTGTGAATACTGGGATGACAATTACCTCAGAGGGAATTCGTTATGTTCAGTTAAAAGCAAAAAAAATAATAAAAATAGGTTTTCTACCTATTGAAGAAGGGTTAATTTCCGATGATGAGATTGTAAACCCTGATTTGTTGCTTGCACAATTAAAGCCATGGATGAAACAAGAAAAGTTAATAGGGAAATTTATACACATTTCTATTCCTTCATCACAAGCCTATATCCGCAGCATGGAGATGCCTTCTGCAAAAGGGAAGGTTTTAAAACAAATGATTCAATTGGAAATTGAAACGTCGATTCAGCTTCCGTTTGATAACCCAATTTATGATTATGTTATTTTAGATCAGAAAAAAGAAGATCAAAAACAAGTCTTGGTAGTCGCAGCACCTTTAACACTTGTAGAGTCTTATGTCACGTTATTTCAAAAAGCAGGTTTAAGGGTGAAGTCAGTAGATTTATCAGCTTTATCTTTATATCGAATGGCAAAGAGCGTAAAAAAAGATGTTCCTCAAAACTTGATGTTAGTTTATCTGACAAATGATAAAGTTGAAATTTTTCTATTTCACCAGGGAGCACCTGAGTTTTCTAGAGAAATTATAATACTAGATTTATTTAAAGATATTGAACAAGATGCTGACCATGAATGGAAATGGGGCGAAATTCAAACAGAGATTTATAGAATGCTTCAGTTTTTTGAAAATCATATTCATGAGGGCGCGGAAAAAATATTAGATGTACTGTTAATTGGGTCATACCCAAACAAAGATCAGTTGATTACCTATCTAAAAACGTTCTTTGATGAAATTTCCATAGATAAAATTGATCTTACAGAATCTCTATTAAACAATGAAATTGATTTTTCACTTCCATATGGATTAGCTTTAAAAGGGATGGTTAGCAAATGATAGATATTAATCTATTACCTAAAAAAGATAGAGAGAGAAATTTAGTTCCTATTTTCATTATCTGTACGATTATTTGTTGGTTTTTATTAACTTTTTTATTAATCTATCAGGATTTAAAAACGCAAGACAAGTTATCGCAGGAAAGTAGAAATGTTGAGGACGTATTGTCTGAGCAGAATCAGTTGGAGACGGTTTTATCGGAGTTAAATGAAATGAAGCTGGACAAAGAAAAAATTAACATAGATGATATTGTAGAAGTATTACATTACATTCGAATGGACACTGCTGAATTCATAACAACAATAACAACTAGGTTACCTAAGGATGGTCAAATTACAGGATTGAGTTTTTATTTCCCGGATGAGTTATATATTTCAAGTGAAATGAAAAGTTTATCTGATGCTGCGGATTATTTGGTTGATATTAGAAACTTACCTTTTACTCATAGGGCTCATCTAGAAGTGATATCTAAAAATGGACAAACTAAAGAAAAATCAGGAACAGAAGAAAACGGTAAGAGTTATTTAATTCAATACGTGATTGAAATGAAAAAAATTGAGGTGGTGAATGCCGATGAAGGAACTATATCAGAATAAAACGAAATGGATCATTGGTATCACTATTTTTTATTTATTGTTGGCAAGTTACTATTTTTTCTACTTTCAAAAAAACATGCAGTCACTTGAAGAAAAAATAAATGAAAAATCAAAACTTCAACAAAATATAGAAATGACACAAATGGCAATTAATGAATCAAAATCAGATTTGTCAGTTGAAGAACCGGAAGTAACAAAACAGCCTACTGATGAAATACCTAGTACGGATCATACAGATGAAATCATTAGTACTTTAGAATCGTTAGAGCAGTCTACAGGAGTATCAATTTCTAATATTGGGTTTACAGATGATCAATCCGATCTAATAAAGGACTCTTCAGATGTGCTGAGTTATATGGAATTAATTTTTATGGGATCTGAAGCTGAAGGACAAACGGTTCAAGATGAGCTTGAAATCCAAGACGTCATACCTAATTTATATGAAATTGATATCTCTTTAAATTTAACAGGTACTTTTCTTCAATTTATCAATTTTTTAACTCAAATTCAAAATGAAACAAGATTTTATTTGGTTCAATCTATTGAATTTCAGTTAAACGGAGAATCTGTAAGTGCTGAACAGAATGATTCACAGTTAGAAAGTGCTAATCTAAATGAACTATTAACACAATTGGATTTAGAAATGCTTAAGTCAGTTCAAGGTGAAAATTTCGAATCGTTTATTGATGCAAATCAAAGGGTTACTGACTTTTCTATGAATTTATCTGCGTATTACTTACCAGAACAATAATATCTCATATCAAATCAAAGTACTTAAAAAATATCAATAAAGGATAATAATAATCCACCCTGATTGAAGCATATTCAATAGGGTGGATTTCATATTTTACTAGATTTTAAATAAAATTGAATTAAAAATATACGTTAAGAGTTGAATGTTAGCTTAACTTAAATATAAATTACCTAGGAGTGTAAAAGTTTTGGGTATAAAAAACTTTATATTGAGTATCCAAATTATAGTATACACCAGTACCTAACCTTTCTATATTACCCAAAATACTAGTACGATGACCTGCTGAGTTCATCCAACCCGCATTTGCATATATGGCATTATACGTAGCCGCTATATTTTCAGAAACCCAAGAAAAGGATAAAATCCCTGCATTTCTCAAACGATCAACTGGACCTTCCCCTTCAGGACTAAAATGGTTAAAATAGTTTCTTTCTGCCATATCTTTACTGTGATTAAAAGCAGCCCTTGATACTATTTCATCGTGGATAAATGGTTCTAAACCTCTTTTTACCCTTTCTACATTTGCTAGATCAAATATTTGTCTGGCATAAGATTCAGTTAAATTTAAAGACAAGTTGCCATAATAGCTGCGTAGTTGGTTTTCTGTATCCTTATTTATATAAAATACCCCTGCTATTTTTTGCTGATCATGTATATCATAGAAGAACGTAAGATAAAGCTCTTCATCTAAATACGTTGCTACTTCATTAGGAGATTCACTTATAAAAAATCTCGTATTACCTTTCAAATAAAACTCTATCGGGTCACCATAAATTTCATCTACTTTTGTCTTGTTATCTCCATATTCTAAACTATTTGGTGTTGCCCAGTTCGTTGCATTCGTATATAAGGCAACTACATTATCATTTTCTACACCAACCATTAAGAAGTTTTCATAGGATTCGTTATAAATATACCATGTAAAACCATACTTGCTTACATCTTCCCGCTGTGGTGATCCCAAGTTTTCAAGAATTTGATCTAAAGAGTCGCCAACTGCAATGCCCTGGATTTCATATCGGTCTTCAGTTGGTTCTGTCGGCTCTGGTTCTGGAGTTGGTTCTGGTTCAACTGGCTCTGTTGGTTCTGTCGGCTCCGGTTCTGGAGTTGGTTCTGGTTCAACTGGATCCGTTGGTTCTGTCGGCTCTGGTTCAACTGGATCTGTTGGTTCCGGTTCTGGATCAACCGGCTCCGTTGGTGAAACACCTGTAGATTTTAGAACCATTTGATCAATACGAACGATTTTTGCATTCCCTACGCCTTCAAAACGTATAAACTTAACATTGGAAAGATTAGCATTAAAATCTGCTAATGGGATTTGTATTGTGCTATAGTTTGTCGTTAGTTGTCCATAATTAGATAAAGATAGAGAAGAATTTGAACCATCATTTAAGACTAAATTAATGAAATTCTGCTCCCCACCTGATCCACCTTTTAATACTAACTCTAACGTATCGTATGCTGAGATATCTTGATTAATATATTGATCAAAAGATTGTCCAGCATTACCTCCGTTAAAAAAGAAGTATAGGTTTGTATTTCCCTCTAAATTATAAATTCCACCATTTTTGACAATGTTTTGACCTAAATCATTTTTACTTCTGTACCACTGAAACCATCGGTTAAAGTCATCAACAACTAATGGCTCTACATCCGAGTTTGGTACCGGAGTCGGTTCTGGCTCTGGAGTTGGTTCTGGTGTAGGCTCAGGTTCTGGAGTTGGTTCTGTCACTTCAACATGTGTATCAAAAAACCAAGAAGTATTATAAGCTGGTGTTCCATTATTGTAAGTAAAATAATAGCTTATTTCATCGCCTGCTCTTAGATTGTTCATGGTATGCGAAAAAGTACTCCCACTTCGATTCATTCTGAAGTTTTGCTGTATACCTGAATTTACTTTGTAATGAACGTCAGCCCAGCTTGTATTTACATTA
This sequence comes from Chengkuizengella sediminis, assembly GCF_010078385.1. NCBI lineage: Bacteria > Bacillati > Bacillota > Bacilli > Caryophanales > Paenibacillaceae > Chengkuizengella > Chengkuizengella sediminis. The sequence continues at coordinate 43,886 of NZ_SIJC01000005.1, read as the reverse complement.
GAAGTAAATGTGATTTGAGATGAGCTTGTATTTAATGTTATTAAATCAGCAGTATAATTTGCTGCTGCAGTTACGATACTTCCTGTAACTATAGATGATAATACTAAAGTTAACATCATAGTTATTGTAATCATTTTCTTTAACATATTTTCTCCTCCGAGTCATATTAAAATGTCTACCATGTTAAAAAAATTAAATTTTTTTTCAAATAAAAGGATTTTTTCAACTCTTGTAGAATTACTATAAATGCTCATAATAATTTTAAGGTGGCCTATTAATAATGTGATTGATTGTTTTAATCAATATAAAATCAATTGCATAAACTTTAAATTTTTTGACTCGTATTACATAAAACATATCAAACAACACAAATAGTAGATTAAAACACGTATTAAAAAATTAAAAGAGAATTAGTTTTGATTCTAATTTCATTTATGTATTGTTCAAACATGAATCTAAGTAACACTAGCAATATCATTAATAAAATTCAAAGTAAAATACTTATTTTTTTAAAAGGAAAAGTTTAATCTTTTTTTCATTTTTATATATTTGAAAACGTTTCCTATTTTTATTATAACTAACTCTTCTGTGACCAACGACTAATAAACCGCTAATCCTCCCTTCTTAATAACTAGTCTTATCTCCCATTCCCTTTACATTCAATCATTTATATTTTGAATGATGTATATATTACCATAACATATGCAGATTATGGATTATATAGTAAAAATGATCTAAATTATAGTATTTATGTAGTATAAAACTAGTAAAAGTAGACGAAGTAGAAGTTATTGCAATTATTCTACTCTTTTTTTTGTCTAAAATATTATAATCAATGAAGTTTAGCAATATATTCCATTCTATTGAATGATCCGTTATCCACAATAGTTATTTATTTGCTTCATCTTTTTATTGATTTTTTCGGTGATATCATTGAAAATAAATAAGGTGAAATAAATTTCGGAGGGTACATATTATGCGTCAATATTTAGACTTACTAGAAGATATTTTGGAAAATGGGATACAAAAAGAGGATCGTACAGGTACAGGCACTATCTCCGTATTTGGCAGACAGTTACGTTTTGATTTACAAGCGGGTTTTCCTCTATTAACAACAAAAAAATGTCATACACGTTCAATCATCCATGAATTATTGTGGTTTTTAAAAGGAGATACGAATATTCAATATTTAAAGGATAATGGTGTGTCTATTTGGGATGAATGGGCGGATGAGAACGGAGATTTAGGTCCTGTTTACGGTTCTCAATGGAGAAAATGGGAAACGAAGGATGGTAAGTTTGTAGATCAGATAGAACAAGTCGTGAATCAAATTAAAGAAAATCCTGATTCCAGACGTTTGATTGTAAATGCATGGAATGTGGGGGAAATAAACAATATGAAACTGCCACCATGTCACTATGCTTTTCAATTCTATGTAGCAGATGGTAAATTATCATGTATGTGGCAGCAACGTTCGGTAGATACATTTTTAGGTTTGCCTTTTAACATTACTAGTTATGCACTCTTAACTTATATGGTTGCACAACAATGCGATTTGGAAGTAGGAGAGTTAATATTTACGGGTGGAGATGTACATTTATACTCCAATCACTTAGAACAAGCGAAACTGCAAATGACTCGTGAACCTAGAGAATTACCTCGGTTAATCATTAAACGTAAGCCAGCATCTATATTTGAATATAAGTTTGAGGACTTTGAAATTACGAACTATGATCCGCATCCACATATTAAAGGAGAAGTAGCTATTTAACTAGAACTTTTAAAAATATAAAGGAGGTTAAAGATGATGAAGTCAAATGAGATGAAAAAAAATCTATCGATTATTTTTGCTATGGATCAAAATCGATTAATAGGCAAGGATAATAAACTTCCTTGGTATTTGCCAGGTGACTTAGCGTTCTTCAAAAAAACAACATTACAGCATCCCGTGTTAATGGGTAGAAAAACATATGAATCAATCGGAAGACCACTCCCAAAACGCAAAAATATTATATTAACTCAAAATAAAAACTACAAAGCAGAAGGATGTATCGTTGTAAATACGATAGAAGATGCATTAGGCCAGTGTAATGATGAAGAGAACTTTGTCATTGGAGGTTCTGAAATTTATAAGCTTTTACTGCCCTATGTCAATAAGTTATATGTCACCCAAATTGAACATGTTTTTGATGGAGATTCTTACTTTCCTGAAATTGATGAAAAGATATGGGAACAAACAAATAAAGTTAAGGGGATAAAGGATGAAAAAAATCCTTACGACTATTATTTTATTACATATGAACGGATACAATAAAGATATTGCTCTTATAAAATACTAAACTCTTTACATCAGATTATGGGAGGTAATAGATGTCTACTTCAACAGAAGAAATCAAAAGAGGATCTATATTTGAAGTGTTTTGGACAGCGTTGAAATTAGGACTCACTTCATTTGGAGGTCCTATAGCACATTTAGGATATTTTCGTGAAACTTATGTGAAACGGCTAAAGTGGTTAGATGAAAAAACATACGTAGATTTAGTTGCATTGTGTCAATTTCTACCTGGTCCCGCAAGTAGTCAGGTAGGGATAGGAATCGGATTATTACGTGCGGGGGTTTTAGGTTCGATTGCAGCTTGGATTGGATTTACAATGCCTTCTGTTATTGCGTTAATTATTTTTGCTTATGCAGTGGGCGGATTTGATTTAGCAAATCAAGGCTGGTTACACGGATTGAAATTAGTTGCAGTTGCAATCGTAGCTCAAGCAGTGTGGGGAATGATGAAATCTCATGCAGCGGATCGAATGAAAGGTACGATTGCTATCGTAGCAGCCATTGTTTCACTTATTTTTTCTTTTGTGTTTACTCAAGTAATGGTTATTGTTTTAGCAGGGTTTATTGGATGGTTTTTCCTCTCGAAGGCTGGACAAAGTCCATCAACTAACATCCATATCCCTGTACGTAAATCTACTGCTGTCATTTCACTTGTTATTTTTGCTGGGTTGCTTATATTACTGCCCATATTAACAGTGATTTACCCTACATTTTTATTATCATTATTTGATAGCTTTTATCGTGTAGGTTCTTTAGTATTTGGTGGTGGACATGTTGTGTTACCTTTGTTACAAAGTGAAGTTGTCAATCCAGGTTGGGTTACAAATGACCAGTTTATAGCTGGATATGGAGCAACGCAAGCAGTTCCTGGTCCTTTATTTACATTTTCAGCTTACTTGGGTGCAGTGATGGATACGAGTATGAACGCTATGTTCATTGCTTTAATTGCTGTAATCGCTATTTTTCTACCCTCTTTTTTACTTGTGATTGGTGTTATTCCTTTTTGGAATGTGATTCGTCAAAAACAACACTTTCAGTCTGCAATATTGGGTATCAATGCAGCTGTTGTAGGTATTTTATTAGCAGCGTTATATGATCCTGTTTGGACTAGCTCAGTGAATAATGTTTATGATTTTGTATTAGTGATTATAACCTTTAGTTTATTAATGTTATGGAAACTTCCTCCTTGGATGGTGGTCGTCGTTTCTGCAATCGGTGGTAGTATCATAGGATGGTTAACTTAAATTATAGGTTTTTATGCTTATGTTAGGTGAATGCCACCCATGACATATGACTCTAAATTTGGGATTCAATCACCTTCTCAGTAGGGATGCATAGTATGTATTACCCTTTTGAAAGAGGAGGAATCCGTGATGTTGCAGGAAAGTTATCAGGTGTTAGACAAACTTCGTCAGCCTCACGGTTTATATATCGCGAGTCCATCAAATTTTTATAAATATGTATGGATTCGCGATAACGTGTATATCTCACTCCCTTTTGTAAATAAAGATAATGAATGGTATGAAAAAACGTATTTTCGCATATTGGATTTATTCAAAGAATACGAATGGAAAATAGACATTTTATTAGAAAACAAACCAAAATGGGTCTGGGAATACATTCACGCTCGTTACAGTGCTGATGAGGTTAAAGAAATACATGACGAAGCATGGGGACACGTTCAGCATGACATGATTGGAGCCTTTTTGTTTGGAATTGGATTAGGTATCCAGCATGACAAGGGAATGATACGTGATCAGAAGGATTTGGAAATATTACAAAAGTTAGTTTATTATTTAGAAAATGTTGAGTATTGGCATGATCCAGATAACGGGATGTGGGAGGAATGGCGAGAAATTCATGCTTCCTCATTAGGTGCATGTTTAGCAGGATTAAAGTCAATTGATAAAATTGTGGATATCCCATCTAAATTGATAGAAAATGGTTTTAAGTCTTTATTTGAGCTTTACCCACGTGAAAGTGCTGATAAAGCAATCGATCTAGCCCAATTAAGTCTTGTATATCCATATCGAATCATAAATGGTTTGATGGGGGAGGTCATCGTGTCAAAGGTGGAAGAGTCTCTACTTCGTGAAAACGGTGTTATCCGATATGCAGGAGATAGTTACTATAGTACACTTGAACAAAAACATGGCCGTGAGAAACCAAGAGGGTTTTACAAAGGTTCTGAAGCCGAATGGTGTTTTGGATTACCCTGGTTAGCATTATGTCATCTGGAATTAGGACATATTGAAAAAGCGATTGAATATGTACAAAAAACAGAGGAGATTATGATTGAACCGGGAGTGATTCCAGAGTTATATTATTCAGGCACACGGACCCCCAATCCGAATACTCCATTGGGATGGAGCTGCTCAATGTATATATTAGCAAAAGAAGCTTTAGCCAAAAAAACTGTTCATGTATAACATGAACGGTTTTTTCATACATAGTATTTGTTCTTGTACTCATTTTTTATGGAGTTCTTCACATTTATGTTAGATTAAATGTATAATGGAAATCAACGATACTCTAAGGGGACAGGCATATGCAAGAAAAACACAATCAAAAAGGTGCTAGACTTGTCATAGACATTTTACTTTCTTTTCTAAAAATTAGTCCGATCACTTTTGGCGGTGGTTATGCTATGATCCCAGCGATAGAAAGAGAAATAGTAGGCAACAGAAAATGGTTGAATGAATCAGAAATGAGTGATGTGTTATCCATATCTGGCTCAGCTCCTGGTGGCATAGGGATAAATGCAGCAACCTTTATAGGTTACCGATTATATGGCATCAGAGGGTCGATAGCAGCGGTCGTGGGCATGACTCTCCCAACGTTTTTAATTATATTTGTATTAGGGTTGTTTTTTTCTTATTTTAATGACAATGAAAAGGTAAATGCAGCATTTAAGGGCATTCAAATTGCAATTATAGCCTTGGTATCCTATGCAGCTTATAAAATGGCAAAAACATCAATCTATGATAAAAGCACTTTTTTTACATTAATAATCACTTTATTTTTGCTCATTTATTTAAAAGTTCCTCCGATGATCGTTATTGTTGCAGGAGGATTTGCAGGCATATTGATTATGAAAGTGAAAACTCATCTAGGATTTATTAAAAATGTAACAATCGATCAAAAATCCAATGAACAATACAAATATACAGATTATTACATGGGAGACGGGATTTAACGATGTGGGATTTATTTTGGACGTTTATGAAGATTGGATTTGTTTCGTTTGGCGGAGGATATGCCATGATTCCTGTCATAGAACATGAAGTTTCCATTCATGAATGGATGAATGAGGCTCAATTTGTAAAAGCCATTGCAATAGCAGGCATGTCTCCAGGTCCAATTGCGATTAATACAGCAACTTATATTGGTTATAGTGTTTTAGATATATGGGGAGCAATAGTCGCAACCTTGGGCATGTTACTTCCATCCTTAATGATCATGATTTTGATCGCATCCTTGTTATACAAAGTGTTTCATCATGAGATTGTGAAATCGATATTTTATGGTCTTAGACCAGTGATCACAGCTTTAATTATATTTGCAGCTTTGATTATGGCAACAAATACAACGTTCTTCTCGAACTTCTCATGGGATCTAGTTGTTAATTTGTTTATATTTGTGATGGCACTTTATTTATTAATACACCACCAAAAACATCCATTATTAATCATTGTATTGTCAGGACTAGTTGGCATGGCCTTTTTCGGGTGAAATAAAACAATGCTTGCTTTTCATTAAAAATCGTAGTAAAGTTATTTCATGTAAAATTGACCGAAATCAAAAAATAGTCATTTATTTATTTTTTTCATAGGCGGTGATTGAAAGTGAGTATAGAAAAAAAGAAGCAGATTTTGGATGCTGCAAGCAAATCATTTTCAGTATTTGGATATAAAGCGACAACGATGGATCAAATCGCAAAAATTGCTGGTGTAGCTAAAGGAACTATTTATACTTTATTTACAAATAAAGAGGAATTATTTAATGAAATTCTAACACAATTAATAGATGAAATGAGCATTGTTGCGCAAAAATCAATAAGGTCAGATATTTCATTTTTTGAAAACCTGCATACCGTTTTGTACAATATGTTAGATTTTCGGAGATCTCACGAACTTACGATAAAGCTATCTTTTGAAATTAGAGAAATGGGCACACCTGCTGCTAAGGAAGCTATGAAAAAGATGGAAAACGTGATGTTAGCTTTCATTAAAAAGCAAGTAGAACGTGCTGTGGAAAATGGTGAAATGAAGGAATGTGATCCTGAAATTACCGCTTTCGTGATTTTAAAATTGTATGTTACGTTTATATCTGATTGGGAAAAGAGACACGAGCCGTTAACAAATGAAGAAATATCAAAGTTGTTTCAGTTATATTTAGTTGAAGGTTTGCAAAATTAAAAAAACAGAATGAACAAAATGTATATTTGCAACCTTTCGAGCATAAAAATTTATTTATAAAAAAAAAAGATTTTTTTTTGCAAAGAAATGACTAAATGAACGTTTCGGTCAAAACGATCAACAGGGGTGGATTGGAGAATGACAAAATCAACAAAGAATGAATTTTTATCAATTTTAAAAAATAAAAAAGTATTGATTCCCGTTTTGGCAGTACTATTTATCCCATTATTGTATAGTTTTATGTTTCTTTGGACCTTTTGGGATCCTTATTCAAAAATGGATCAACTGCCAGTTGCCGTAGTAAATTTAGACGAGGGTTCTGAGTTAAATGGAGAAGAAATAAATATCGGTGAAGACTTTATTGATGAACTTAGAGAAAATGATTCTTTTAAATGGGAATTTATTAGTGAGGAAGAGGCTGAGCAAAGATTAGGGAATAATGAGTTATATATGGCGGTAAAAATCCCTAGTGATTTTTCGTCAAAGGCAACAACCATTGTGGAAGATGAACCGATGCAAGCTGAGTTAATCTTTGTACCGAACGAAAGTTATAACTTTTTATCTTCTCAAATAGGGAAGACAGCAATTGAGAGCATTCAGACAGAGCTCTCTAATAAGTTAACGGAAGCCTATGCTGAGACTGTTTATGAAAATATTGTTGATCTGTCAGATGGTTTAAATACAGCCGCAGATGGAGCAACCTCTATCACAGACGGAAGTTTAGAAATTTCTGACGGTGTATCAGAAGTTAATATGAATTTATCTGATTTAGCGAATGCAACCATAGACTTGAAAACTGGCATGACAAGTTTAGTGGTTGGCTCCAAAGAGTTAAGGGGTGGGTTAAACGAATTAAAAGATAATACTACCTCCTTCAATAATGGAATGACTCAACTTGAACAAGGACAGAAGGATCTTACAATTGGATTAAATCAATCCTTAACAGGTACGAAAGCATTAGAGGAAGTTTTAGATGAGTCCTCTAAGGCTGCAATTCAATTATCGGAGGGAGCAACTAGCTTAGCGCAAGGGTTGCAGCAGGTTGTAGATTTGAATCCACAGCTAGCAAAGGATCCATCTATACAGATGTTATTACAATCAAGTGAAGAGTTAGCTCTTGGGATAAAGAAATCCTCGGAAGGGCAAAAGTTAATTACAGAAGAAGTTGATAAATTAGTAAATGGACAGGAAGAATTAGTTGGTGGCATGAATCTTGTATCTGAAAAACTAACAGAAGCAAAAAATGGTGTGGAGCAATTAGATGCAGGGGTGTTGCTCTTAGTTGAAGGTAGTGGAAAATTAGATAGTGGATTAACTGAAATGTCCAGCGGAATCAATCAATTTTCAGATAACAGTTTTCTATTAGCGGATGGATCAGTGCAACTCGAAGATGGTGTGAATTCACTCGTTGGTGGTAGTGGTGAACTATCCACGAAATTAAATGAAGCCGCAACTGAAACTTCTAAAATACAGGGAACTGAAAGCTTGTATCAAATGTTTGCAAGTCCAATTCAAATTGTAGAGGAAAAGTATACTGAAGTTCCGAATTATGGGACTGGATTTACACCTTATTTCTTATCCCTAGGATTGTTTGTTGGGTGTTTATTACTTACAATTGTTATCCCTATTCGTGAACCAGCTTTATCACCATCTTCAGGTTTTAGTTGGTACTTTAGCAAAACGGTTCTTGTATCATTTATAGTCATTTTACAAGCAATCGTAGCTGTATCCGTTCTAATATATGGTTTGAATGTGGAAGTGCAGAGTATACCTTTATTTTATATGTATAGTATATTAACAAGTTTGACTTACATGTCACTTATACAATTTTTAGTTACGGTATTACATGATGCTGGTCGATTTGTAGCTATTGTTTTATTAATATTACAATTAACCACAAGTGCTGGAACATTCCCATTAGAATTAATTCCAAGTTCACTACAAACAATAAGTACTTGGTTGCCTATGACTTATTCAGTTACTGGGTTTAAAGAAATTATTTCAGGTGGGGTTAATTATTCAGTGATATGGCAGGAAGCTGCAATTGTACAACTTAGCTTCATTAGTATATTCAGTGTGTTAACGCTGATTTATTTCATCTATAAATACAAAAAAATGAAAAATGGAACAGTAAGTAATACAGAATTATCTGTTTAATAAATGTTTGGGTTGTCTCAAAAAGAATGAAGAATTCTTTTTTGAGACAACTTTTTTTTATCATCAACTGGAGTTTTTGTTCAATTCATCCTAAATACATGTTTTAGAGTATAATGATCTTAAATGTTGCTGTCGATTAGAGTTGGCTATTTATTTCGTTAAATTATTATAGGAGAGAGTGATTGTTATGGTGATATCAAATGAAATACAAATTGAAAAAATGGATAATATCACTGGTGAATTTGATGATTTGTCAGAACTTTTAGTTGACGTTGTGAATCATGGTGCATCCATTGGATTTTTATCCCCATTAAAAAAAGAAGAGTCAGTAGAGTATTGGCAAGAAGTATTACAATCTAATATCATTTTATTAATAGCAAAATCGGGTGGGAAAGTAATAGGTACTGTTCAAGTTGTATGTTGTACAAAAGAAAATGGAAACCATCGAGCTGAAATATGCAAACTAATGGTTCATTCTGAATTTAGAAAAAATGGTGTGGGAAGACAACTTATGAAAATGGCTGAAGAGGTTGCTAAAGAAAACCAAATCTCATTAATTGTATTGGATACACGTGAGGGAGATTCTTCTAATCAACTCTATATTTCCTTGGGGTTTTTAGAGTCTGGACGGATTCCTAACTATGCAAAATCTGCTGGAGGAGAATTACATTCAACCGTTATTTATTACAAACTTTTATAGAGAGTGTTTAAAAACAGGATTTTTGAAAACGCATTTATAAGATTTATTGTATATTTTGTACATATTTATTCATAATATAAGATAACCTTACATAAAAAATAGTGAAAAAACAAAATAGACCTTATTTTTAAAAGTTAGTGGACTAAAGTAAGTTAGTATTGTATAATTATCTCGATATCAAGATAATTAACTTAAATATTCAGTTGAAAGGAGGAGTTAGAATGTCAGATGTTAAAGTAAAAGTTTTAGACAATGGTCCTTTATTGGTAGAAGGTACAATTGAAGTTGTTGATGCAGAAGGAAATACGTTTGAGAAAAAAGGAGCACTTTGCAGATGCGGTTTAACAGCGAATGCACCATTTTGTAACGGAGCTCACGCAGGGAAATTTGAAAATGCGCCAAGAGCTAAATAATCATTGATATAGAAAATTGCATTAAAATAACATAATATTATTTTCTTGTACATATGCTAGGGATGAGCTTTATCTCTAGCTTTTTTCATGTTTAACTTTTTCAAAGCTCTATTATTTAGAATGACTTCAAGTAGAATTAATATATCATAATTGGAAATAGTATCTAAATATTTAATAGAAAGGAAAATGGATATGAATAAACAAGAATTGAAAATTAAAGCTGTTCAAGTTGCAGAGATTACTAACAATTATGAGCTTGAAGTTGAAGACTATAGTGAGAAGAATGGTAAAGAGAGGGCATTTTTTTCTTGGAGAAATAGTAAAGTGAATGATTGCATAAGTATCGAGTTAGATGATAAGGGTTCTTTGATTTCTATCTCAAGAGAAATGAATAATAGAATAGATCATAGAGTTCAAATGGAAAAAGAACAATTAAAGAAGATCGCACTAGATTTTGCCAAAGATCATTATCCAGAAGTTATTCATTTATTTGAATTGAATGAAATTATAAAGAAAAGTGATTATCTGCTAAGGTTTACCTTTATTCAGAAAGAATTACAAATTGCTCTACCATATTCAGGGTTTTATGTTGATATAACTAATAAAGGAGATATCGTTAAATTTCATTACTATGGAATAGCCGAGAATATTATTAAACCAAGTGGGATGATAATAAAGGAAAATGCGAAAGAAATTTATTTAAATGATTTGAAAATGAATTTGTTAATTACAAATCTTAGTCATGATAAATATGAAAATGGAGATCATCTCCCACACTTGGTGTTTGAACCTCAATTTAATATATTTAGTTTGCCTGCAGACCCTAAAATACAAGAGGTCAATCAGGATTATGATGAAAACTTGAGCGGGTCAAATCTTGATCTTGTAAACTTATCTATTCCAGTTGAAAGAGAATCGGGTATTGAAGAACTGATAGGACTAGATTACAGTGCTTTTAAAAAAATAAGAGAAGTAGATTTAGGTTCAACTCTTGGTACCGTATGGCGAATGGAAAAGGATACACCTGTTGTTTCAGGTCATGACATATCAAGTTTTTTTCAAAAACGAAATGAAAATACGATTAAAATTATAAAAGACAAAAAAACAGGGAAAATAAAAAATATCTTTTCTTTTATGAACAAAAAGGGCTCCTTGAAATTAAATAAAGATCATTGTTATGAAATTGCTTTACAATTTTTGTTCAAGTTGTATCCCCAAGCGAGTGAGTACTTTGGAACCTTGTTATCAAAAAATGAAAATAGTAAACATGGTTTTATGTTCCATTTTAAAATGACTCATGAAGGGATACCCATACGTTCTGGAAATGTTGAATTATCTGTCAATCAATCTACGGGCACTGTTGATCATTACATGGGTCCTGATCTTGATCCGGAACAAGTAATTTCAGTAAATAAGTTACCAACGATAACAAGTTTACAAGCAAAAGAGATCGTAGAGTTAGAATTTGATGTTGAACTACAATGGGAAAGAGAAATTAAAAAGGATGAACATTATTATCAATTAGTGTACAAGCCCGTATTTCCAGCTCTTTCGGGAGAATTAGCTTTTATTGATTCACATAGTGGTGAATGCATATTAAAAAAATAGAAGAGCAACTCTATATTTGCTTTAAAAAATAAACATGACTTCGACATTCACTGACGAAGTCATGTTTATTTATGAATTTATAAAAAGTTTACTTTTTCAAAAGCAATAATTTTGTCATATTTTACACATAATAAATAATTGACAGAACAATAATGATTTAGGTAAGATAGTTCATGTGACATATAGTTCATCACATGAACTATTATATAAATGACAAAGGGATGGTGAGATGGATAAAAAAAAGTTAAATTCTTTGATCGAACGATATGAAGAAGTATATGTAGTCGCATCAAGGAAAATAAACTCGATGATGGAAGAGCAATTAGAGATTGAACTAACGAAGGATCAGTTTTCTACCCTGCGATTTTTAAAATTTTTTGGACCTTGTCCCTCCTCAGAACTAGCAGAATTGTGTGATGTAAATCGAAGTGCAATTACAGCCATGGTGGATCGATTAGTTTCAAAAGGCTTTGCAACTAGAATTCCTAGTGATAAGGATCGCAGGGTCATTTTAATCAAAATTACTGAACAAGGGAAAATTGTATTAGAAAAAGGACAAGAAAAGGTTCATCAATTTATAGGATCATTTCTACATCATTTTGAGGAAAAAGAAATAGAGCAGTTTATAACTATGTACGAAAAAATTGCAAGAGTGCTTACAGACCAAATTGAAAGGGATATATAAATGAACACAATCATAAAAGGTAGATGGTTTATTTTATTATTATGGATCGCAGTCATTATTTCATTACTATTTACCGCTCCTAACATGGGAGAGTTAGTACGTGAAAAAGGTCAAATAACTGTACCAGAAGGATATTCATCATCGATTGCAGATGAAATCTTAGTTAACAATAAAAACGAAAATAGTATTTCCAGTGCTTTAGTATTTCATAATCCTGATGGTTTAACAGATGATGATATAAAACAAATTGAAGAAGCAATTGGGAATTTAGATAATAACAAATCTTCACTAGGAATAACGGAACTTATATCACATATTAATACTCCAGAAATGTCTGATGAATTAATTTCTGAGGATAATAAAACGATGATCGCATCTTTGTCTGTTGATCAAAACGATAGAGAGGTTTCTGAGGTTAGAGATGAGTTAATATCAGCAATTGGACCCATTTCGGTTCATAACTATTTTACAGGTGCAGAATTTATAAATGAAGATGTAATTATCAGCTCGCAGGAAGGTTTAAGAAAAACGGAAATTATTACAGTCGTATTTATTTTACTCATTCTGTTTGTAGTTTTTAGATCAGTGGTTGCTCCGATTATACCACTTGTAACAGTAGGTATTACTTTTATAGTCAGTCAATCTATTGTTGGATTCTTAGTCGATTGGTTTGATTTTCCTTTTTCTACTTTTACGCAAATCTTTTTAGTTGCAATATTATTTGGAATTGGAACGGATTATTGCATATTATTGCTCAGTCGTTTTAAGGAAGAACTTTCAAAATATGATGATATTAAAAGTGCAATCATTCAAACCTATAAAACTGCAGGTAAAACGGTTATATTCAGTGCATTGGCTGTATTGATCGGATTTTCAGCTATTGGTTTTTCTACTTTTAGTTTGTATCAATCTGCTTCAGCTGTTGCCATCGGTATAGCTATTTTAATGTTGGCATTAATAACGATTGTTCCATTTTTTATGGCTGTTTTAGGAAAAAAATTATTCTGGCCAGTCAGAGGAAAGATTGAACATAAACAAAGCAAATTATGGGAGTCTATAGGAAAGTTTTCCTTAGCCCGTCCTTTAGTAGCTTTAGGTCTTGTCATCATAATTGTTGTTCCATTGTATATTTCTTATGATGGGGATCTCTCTTTTAATTCATTAGATGAGATTGGGGATGCTTATGATTCTGTAAAAGGGTTTGAAATTATAGCGGATAGTTTTGGACCTGGAGATTCTATGCCTGCAAAAATTGTTATTGAGCACGATGAAGAACTAGATAAGGTGAAATATTTAAATATAATTGAGGAAATAAGTAGAGAAGTTGCTAAGCTAGACAGCGTTGATAAAGTAAGGAGTGCTACTAGACCTTTAGGTGAAGAAATTGAAGATTTTTATGTTGCTTCACAGGTTGAAGCACTTGACGAAGGTTTGCAAGAGGGAAATAAAGGGATTATCGAGATAAGAGACGGACTATTAGAAGCAAGTCAGGGACTTCTTGAATCAAAACCTGAACTTGAGCAAGCTTCATCAGGCATAGATGAATTGGTTTCTGGTACTTTGGATTTAAAAACAGGTGTTTCAGAACTAAAGGGTGGTTTGTCGAAGATAGAAAAAGGATTGAGAGAGGGCTCAATTGGATCGTCTGAATTAAAAACTGGACTTGATGAGGCTAATCAAAATTTAGAAACATTAATTGTTGCTAGCGAAGAATTATTAGCAGGTTATACTTCTGTAGGATCAGGTTTAGGACAAATTCATGAATCCTATACTCAGATAGGAACAACTTTAAATGAAATTCAAACTGCATTATCTGGATTAGATACACCTTTCAGTAACTTAGTAGAAAATTATCCACAACTGGCTAGTGATCCTGATTTCTTAACCATTCAAGGCACAGTATCACAAGTACAACAAGGTGTTTTGGAGTTAACACAAGGGTTACAGGTTTTAAATTCAGAGCTGCTTACAGTTAAAAATGGAATGGTGGAAGCAAATAGCGGATTTGAAGAGATTAATACAGGGCAGCAAGCACTTCATAGTGGATTATTACAAATCAGCGAAGGAATCAAAGGCCTTCAAATTGGTTTTGATGCTGCTGCAAATGGACAACAACAAGTTATTCAGGGAATTCCAGGAATGGAGCAAGGTATTTCTCAAATAGCAAGTGGTCAAGGTGAAGTAAAAGGTGGATATGATGAACTAATAGGTCAATTAGACTCACTTCAAGAAGGAATGTCAGTCAGTGCTGATGGTTTAACTCAAGTATCTGAAGGGTTGGAAGTGGCTCAAGATTATTTAGGTCAGCTTTCTTCAGATTCGAATAAAGAAAACTCTGGTTTTTATCTACCTCCAGAAGTCATCGAAGAACCTGAATTCCAACAAGTATTTGATACGTATTTAAAAAATGATCGAACAACTGCTATCTTTGATGTCATTTTAACAGACAACCCATATTCTAAAGATGCTATGAATGCGATTGAAGAAATTGAAAGCATCGTGATTGAGTCTGTAAAAGGCACTGATTTGGAAAATGATCGATTTGGAATAACAGGTGTAACATCAATCAATGCGGACTTAAAAGGAATTTCAGATGAAGATTATAATAGAACAATGATTATTATGTTGATTGGTATTTCAATTATTCTAATATTATTACTTCGTTCAATTGTAATGCCTATATATTTAGTGATTTCACTAATTCTTTGTTATTTTACTTCAATGGCATTAACCGAATTCATTTTTACAAATGTTTTAGGTTATGCCGGACTAAACTGGGCCATTCCATTCTTTGGCTTTGTGATGTTAATGGCACTGGGTGTCGATTACAGTATCTTTTTAATGGATCGTTTCAACGAATACCGTGATAAATCAGCTACTGAAGCCATTTTGTTAGCTATGAAAAATATGGGTACCGTGATTATATCTGCAGCAATTATTCTTATCGGAACATTTGCAGCCATGTATCCATCGGGTGTATTATCACTTGTTGAAATTGCTACGGTAGTTGTAACTGGATTAGCTTTATATTCTGTCATATTTTTACCATTTTTCGTACCCGTCATGGTTAAACTTTTTGGAAAAGCAAATTGGTGGCCATTTCAAAAATAAACTATAATCAATTAGCCTCAATCATGATTAGTAAACAAACACCTGTTAAATACAGGTGTTTGTTTTTTGTGAAGTTAGCCAATTGAAATGCGATTCATCTCATCATCATTTTGAGACCAATCTGTTATTAAAATTCATGGAGTCTTTTACTTAATATGATGAAAAAGTTGAATACCTCTAAAGATGTTGAATATATTTTAAATGATGATTAAGGTTATCTCTGTTCAAATGATAAAAAGGAGGGAGAAAATGCATAGTAGTAAAATTGATAGAGTTGCTTATATACATGCTTTGGGGGATGATGTAAGGATTGTTACAGGAGACAAATTTATATCTGTTGCCAAAAATACGGTAATGGCACATCCTTTCAATACAAACTTTCATGTTGAAGGTGACGCAGTATTGCATACTTATCATGGTTCTATTCATCTTAGAGGAGGAGAAGATCAAGATTAATTAAAGTTATAGAAAGGAGATGAAATATGAGCAGAAATAAAACTGATAGATGTGCTTATATACAAGCTTTAGGGGATGATGTAAGGATTGTTACTGGGGATAAGGTTATAGAGGTTCCCAAAAATACTGTCATGTCACATCCTTTCAGTACAAATTTTCATGTTGAAGGTGACGCGGTATTGCACACTTTTTTTGGTTCTATTCATCTCAGAGGAGAGGAAGATCAAAAGTAAGACAAGGTTGCCCATTTCTCTATCAACAGCAGTGTACCTAGAGACATATTTATTGACCACTGGTTTATATATCAAGTTAAAAAAAGGAGGAGAAATATGAGCAGATATAGGACTGATAGATGTGTCTCTATACAAGCTTTAGGGGATGATGTAAGGATTGTTACTGGGGATAAACTGATAGATGTTCCTAAAAATACGGTAATGGTCCATTCTTTCAGTACAAACTTTCATGTTGAAGGTGACGCAATTTTGCATACTAGTCATGGTTCTATTCATATCAGAGGAGATGTAGATCAGTAAGATTAAGATATTGCCACAATTGTATTAATCTTAGAGCATAGCTTAAATCTAATTTAACCTTAAATGTATAGGGGCGCCAGACATTGAATCTGTTTGGTGTCCTTTTATTTTAAGTTTAAATATTTTTTGCAATTACATCTACATATAACATCACAAATTTTTCTCATGAGAATAGGATACATATTAATGATATGAAAGGGGGATTTATGATGAACCCAAATGTAAATCGCAAGTTCCAAAAAAGTTATAGAGAAGCTCTGTATAGACCTTCATATACACACGGTGTTATTTATAATAATCAATATATCAATCCATATCAGTTTACAATGTCACATCCTTTAGTATATTCACAATCTAATCAACATCCCTCAAACAGTCAATTTGTTCGTAATACTCAACAAATGATAGAAGAACCGATACAAATTCCTGAACAAGGATTATGCAAGCAAGTATTTACAGCAATTTATGCAGCTATTATAGGTGAAGCAACTGCGATAGATTTTTATACTAGATTAGCTAAAGTAGCCCCAGATCTAAAGCATAAAGCTGACATACTTCATGCTTTAGAGGATGAAAAAAAACACTTAAAAAAATTTACAGCCTTATATACAAAATTAACGGGTCAAATTCCAAAATACACTATAGAACCAGTTCAATTTGAATCTTACAAGGAAGGCTTAGAAATGGCTTATAGGGATGAATTAGAAGCATATGAAGATTATCGAGATGCTTATCTCTTGACACAGAATTTGACAGTAAGAGATGTTTTTTTACTTGGGTATTCGGATGAAATAGAACATGCAATTAGGTTTGGATTTTTAATGCAATCTCTTTAAAAATATATAGTATGAATTCAGATGGAAATACTCTACAATGATAATAAAGTATACCTATAAATGGGAAACCATAAGGAGGTTATCATTTGTCTGATCATGCTATCGTTGTTCAAAATTTAGTGAAGACCTTTAAAGGAGATGTGAAAGCAATTCAAGACATATCCTTTGAGGTTAGGGAAGGGGAGTTCTTTGCATTTTTAGGACCTAATGGTGCAGGAAAATCAACAACGATACAAGTGCTCACAACCTTACTTAATCCAACTTCTGGCAGTGCAGTTGTATCAGGATTCGACGTAGAGAAAGACCCATTTTCCATTCGAAGAAAAATAGGTGTTGCCTTACAAGAAACTGGAATAGATCCTTCCCTTACTGGAAGGGAATTATTACACTTGCAAGCAAGATTGTTTGGCTTCTCAAAGTCAGATGCAAAAAAACGTGCTCAAGAATTATTAGAATTAATAAACTTAACAGATGATGCTGATCGTAAAGTTGGAAAATACTCTGGAGGTATGCGTAGACGATTAGATTTGTCACTGTGTCTTGTTCATCGACCTGAAATCCTATTTTTAGATGAGCCAACAACGGGTTTAGATCCATATAACAGAAATGCGATTTGGGATGAAATACGAACTTTGAATCGAGAGTTTGGAACTACTATTTTTTTAACAACACAGTATTTAGAAGAAGCTGATCAATTAGCCGATAGAATCTCTATCATTAACAAGGGTGAAATTGTTGCTTCAGGAACTTCACAACAATTGAAAAAAACGGTAGGTATGGATGTAATTGATTTAACTTTTCATCAAATAGAGGATGCAGAAAAAGCAAAAGATGTACTAACTCCATGGATGAAAGATTTTAGACTGACTAATGAAGAACTAACTCTTTATGTAGATAACGGTGCAGATTGTCTACCAGAAATGGTTCGGAAATTAGACGGAGAAGGCATTCCTCCTATAAGTTTGAATTTAGCGCCGCCGACTCTCGATGATGTTTTTTTACAGGTGACAGGGGATCATCTAGAAGAGAAGGGAAAGAGACAGGAAGGGGTGGTGTCTAAATGAATCCAACCTCTACTTTTATTGTTGATACATATTTAATGACAAAACGAAGTACAATTGCTATATTCCGAAATCCATTTATATTCATACCTAATATCATCATTAGTTTATTTTTTTTAGTCGTGTACCAAGCGGGTCTAAGTGGAATTTCCAATATTCCTGCCTTTGATGGAGCTAGTTATCTTGCTTTTATTTTACCCGTATCCATTGTAAGTGGAGCAATAGGTGGGTCTGGAGGAGCAGGACAATCATTAGTACGAGATTTAGAAAATGGATATTTTTCAAGGCTACTTTTAACTCCAACCTCAAGAATAGCCATCGTATTAGGTCCAATAATAGCTGGGATGATTCAACTATTTATTCAAACGGTATTAATTCTATTGGTAGGTTTATGGATGGGATTAGAAATAGCAGCTGGGTTTGGAGGAGCGATCGTTGTTATTTTATTAGCTGCTGGGTTTGGACTAGCGTTTGCAGGATATTCTGTGGCTTTTGCTTTGAAAACGAAGGATGCTCAGGCTTCGCAAGCAGGAACCTTTGTCTTTTTCCCACTAGTTTTTTTAAGTACAACATTTGTTCCTTATGAACTTATTGAAGCAGATTGGTTAAAGTTTGTTTCAAAAATAAATCCCACTACATACATTTTTGATGGTATGCGCTCGGTATTAATTGAAGGGTGGGAAGCTGAGCCGTTGCTGTATGCAGCGTTAGTGATTGTATTGATTTGTTCCATTACGATAACATTTGCATCTTTAAGTGCGAAAAAAGCAGTGAGTCGTGATTAGGTTACTAAAATGAGGTTGTGGTATGATAAGGCTTGGTGAATTAACGAACAAATAACGATATAAAGATAATAAAAGATGAGGTGTTATCATGAAAGAATGGAAAGAAATTACTACTTTAGAGGAATGGAAAAGTTATTTTGATGGATCTAGAGAAAATCCCTTTGTAATTTTAAAACATAGTACGACTTGCCCTGTAAGCTCAAATGGTTTGAGTGAGTTTGAAAAATACTTAACAACTAAACCAAATGAAGAAGTGGAATATTTAATGGTGAAGGTCATCGAATCAAGACCTGTATCTAATCAGATTGCTGAAGATTTAAATGTTAAGCATGAATCTCCACAAGTGATTTATGTAAAAAATCGAGAACCTTACTGGAATGCATCCCATTGGTCCATAACAGAAGAACACATGAAAGCAGTGTTGGATTAAAAGAATTAATATAAATGATAAACCCACAAAATGGTTCTTGTTGCGGAATCATTTTGTGGGATTTTCCATTATACCTCGCTTTTTAATATTCGCAATCGATAACAATTCATCGCTGTATCACCAAGCTCCTGTATAAGTCCAAAATTAGCCCATGCTCCTACTACAGCACCAATACCAGGAAGCATTTGCAACATTTTTCTAAAATCCAAAGAATCCCGATACTCCTGTTGGAACTTCTCCCAATCAATGCTGTCAGGGTCATTTAAAGTTTTCGCTGTTGAATCCCAGTTATGAATGCTGCTTAATGTTTTTAATCGGTGATCATAGCCAGAAAAAGCTAATTGAAAAATATTCAGGATGTATAATCTTTCGTGAAAATACTTTGTATTAAATCCATAAATATGAGCTAATTCAAATAGAAGCTTCATTTTTATAGATAAAAGTGCTGGGAAATCAACCAATCCTAAAAAAATACCTCCAGCTCCTGTTCCTGCACCTTCAATCGCTCCTATTTTTTTATATTTTTTAATCCATTCTTTTGCTTTTTGATCCTTGATTTGTAGAGGTAATTCAGTAGCTAGGACTTTTCCCTTAGGAGTAATGTCAACACCATAAATAATGGATTGTATCATACCTTTTATTGCTGCAGTTATGGTATCATGTGCTTTTTTGGGGATTTTTTGATTTATTTTTTTTGATAAACCTCTAGAACTTTTTTCTAAGATTCCAGGTTTTTTTTGCAATTGAAGTATCCATTGTTGTAACTCTAAATTAATTTGTTCTTCATATCTCATGAAATCAAATACCTTTCTTTAAAAAAATATAACTCTACAAACAAAAAACCACACATTTTATATGAAGTTATTGTAACACTATTTTTAAAATTGAAGAATAATATATATGCTGAATTTATTAAATAAAGCCTTAACATTTAAATGTTTGATGGATGTTTATTCCATCTTGACAGTTTGTATCTTTTCCTTCATATTTCAATATAGAACACAAAAAAATAAAGGTTAAAGTGGTGAAGTTATGTTTAGGTCAAAAATCGATCAAAAATATGTAGAAGACATACTGATGAAGTTATTATCTACTCCAAGTCCAAGTGGATTTTGTCATGATATTATGAAGAAAGTAGAGGAGGAAGTTTTAAAACTTGGGTTCTCATTTGAAAAAACGAATAAAGGGAATGGTTTAATTACGATTCAAGGTGCTACAGATCAGTGTCTTGGTTTATCTGCTCATGTAGATACTTTAGGTGCCATGGTACGTTCTATTACTGGGGAAGGAACTTTAAAGCTAACACTTATCGGTGGGTATATGTTGAATGCAATTGAAGGTGAGTATTGTAAAATCCATACACGAGATGGACGTGTATATGAAGGAACGATTCTAACGACACATCCATCTGTTCATGTATATAAAGATGCAAGAGATATGAAACGTGAAGATAAAAATATGGAAGTTCGTATTGATGAGATCGTACATTCTAAATCAGATGTAGAAGAATTAGGGATTCGTGTCGGGGATTTTATCTCTTTTGATGCTAGACCAAAATTATTTGAAAATGGATTTATAAAATCTAGACATTTGGATGATAAAGCAAGTGTAGCCGCTTTGTTTGGATTTATGGAATTGATGAATAGAGAAAATATTCAACCGGAAAAAACAATCAAAATCTTTATTACTACATATGAGGAAGTAGGACATGGAGCAGCCTTCATCCCTCAAGATATTGAAGAATTCATTGCGATTGACATGGGGGCTATTGGAGACGATTTATCTTGCTCAGAATTAGATGTTTCCATTTGCGCTAAAGATTCTTCAGGTCCATATGACTATGATATGACTAGTAGGTTAATCGAATTAGCTAAAGAAGAGGAAATAGATTATGTAGTAGACATCTATCCACAGTATGGTTCAGATGCATCTGCAGCTTTAAACGGAGGGAATGACATACGAGCTGCATTAATTGGTCCTGGTGTACATGCATCCCATAGTATGGAACGTACTCACATGAAAGCAATTATCAATACAGGTGCTTTAATTTCTGCCTATGTTCTCAAATAATTCATAGAATTTACACAATTTTACTTTTTAAAAATGAAACTTTTTTCATAGAATTACGTTTAATAGTAATGAGCTTATTTTAAAAAAGAAAAAAGGGAGAGGATTTGTTGTGAAAAGAAATAAAGTCTTTTCATTTGCAGGGGTATTTGTTCTGTTTATGGGAATCATACTTACTGGTTGTCAATCTGTTGGAGGAGTAGACATAAACAAAGCACTTATATCACAGTTTGATGTATCTACATATGAAGGTTCTGGGGAATATTCTTTCGAATTTATTGTTGATGAAAGTGTAGAACTATCAGAAGATGAGGCAAAAATTTTAGAATATGTAAACAATGTGAAATTAGTAATCGATGATATTAAATCTGAAGATGCATTTAAACAATCAATGAAAGGATCTTTACAGTTACCTGTATTGGAAGACATTCCTTTTGAATTAGTTTTGAATCAACATTATAGTGAACTTAATTACACATTTTTAATCGATGGTATTGAAAAACCAATTCATTTAGGATTAGATTCACTAGAAGAAATTTCTAATGAATCATTTGAATCGATATCTGATCTTGAAGATTTTCAACAAACGAGCATAGACTTACAAAAACTTATTGCTGATTTTATAATCAGTAACGCACCGAACCCTTCAACTGTTACTGTTGATAGTGTAGAAGAGGAAATCAATGGGCAAGATGTTGATTTAAAGAAAGTTCACATTAAAATCAATGGCAGTGAATTGCTACCTTTATTGGTAGAAACGATTCAAAATATGTTTGAAGATGAAGAGAAACTAAAGCAATTAATTGCAGAATTGTATGACTTATATATACCAATCATGGAATCTGTAATGACAGAAGAAGACCTATTGGATCCTAGTATGCAATTGATGTTAAATAGAGATCTAGCTATTGAGTTCGTTTATACAACATTAATCACAGAAGTTAAACCTTTTGTAGAAGAATTAGATGTGATGCTTGAGGAATTTAATAATGATCCAACAATAGATGCTATTTTCAGCGAAGAAAATTATTTAACATTGGATTTATTCGTAGATAAAGATTTAAACATTCGTAAACAAGCAATGGAATTAGTTATTCAACCTGAATTGGAAGAGTTTTCTGCAATTAAAGGATTTAAATTTCACGGTGAAAATGAAATGTGGAATATAGATGGAGATGTAGAAATCGATGAAATTGATACTACGAATGCAATAAACATTATGGATATAGAAAATGCTTCTTCTCCTGCGTTTTTATTTAAAGAAATGGATAAAACATCTTCATTATATCAATTGTTAAGTTTAATGGAACTGAATCAAATGGAAGTTTTATTGTATCCTCAGGATGATAAAGAGTTAGCGCATCTTTTTGATGAGCCATTTGTAGAAAATGGAGTAACTTATGCACCATTGCGTTATGTTTCTAATGAATTGGATGCTAATGTGAAATGGGATGGAGATACTAAACAGATTAACATTGTTGACAACATAACGGGTAAAGAGCTTGTTTTTGCAATTGAAAACAATGAAGTGTTGGTAGATGGTGAAACTGTTCAACTGGAAACAAACGTAATCATTATTGATGGAAAATCTTTTGTACCACTAAGATTTATTGTAGAAAATTTAGATAGTGAAATTTATTACGATAATGATATAAAACGTATTACGATAACAAAAGAATATTAAACTAACAAAATAGAAAACGGGTATTGGTGATTTACACCAATACCTTTTTTTTTTTGTTTAAGCAGTTAGAAAAAGTACATGAGAAAATCAAAGAGAAAGGTAATTGTTAAATGATATATGATAGACTAATATAAATTATAGAAACAAGTACAATTAGGAGGAAATCACTTGACAACTACAAAACTGTATATTACTAGACACGGACAAACCGAGTGGAATTTAGAAAAAAGAATGCAGGGTCACAAAGATTCTCCATTAACTTCGTTAGGGATTCAACAAGCAGAGTGGTTAGGAGAGTCATTGAACGAAACAGCGATTGATATTATTTATACTAGTTCAAGTGGAAGAACGAGGGAAACAGCCAAGCTTGTCAGGAATCAAAGAGAAATAGAGATCATTCCATCAGATGTATTAAAAGAAATAAACATGGGAGAATGGGAAGGGCAGATCATTAGTGAACTTGAACAAAAATATCCTGAACAGCACCATGCATTTTGGAAAACACCCCATTTATATGAATCGATGGGGGGAGAAACTTTTCAGGATTTGCATAATCGGGTAATCCCGTTTGTAAAGGATATTTTATTAAAACACAAAGGGAAAACGATTTTAATTGTAACACATGGCCTTACATTAAAAACCATTATGTCTTACTTTGAGAAGAAAGAATTGATGGATTTTTGGGATTCTCCACATATTCATCAAACTAGTCTTAGTATGGTAGAAATTGAGAGGGATGAGGCTTTTATTCGTTTGCATGGAGATACCTCTCATTATAAGGAATTGGCTTAATAAAAATCTGATAGTTTGCAAATAGTATATGATTTTAGGTTTCATCATTTTTTTTCAATAACCAAGTGTATTTTATTACACTTGGTTATTCTATTTTGAAGATATAATAATCTACAGAATCAGAGTAATATTTTTTTTATCTTAAAAAAGTGTTAAAAAATATGTAAATTATCCCTTCAAAACCAATAATATTTACTTGATTTAAATTCCGCCTCATTTTATATTTAACGTTATCTTAGTGTTTTCTTAATGTTATTTTAATGTTTAATTAATATTGTAGAAGGAGAGTGGACAGATAGGGGGGGGTATTACATAAGAATTACTAGGAAAATATCTAAGAATATCATCTGGGAGGAATTTATTATTCATGTTAAAAAAAAGAAGTTTTCGATTTATTAATGTAATGTTAAGTTTTTTACTCATTTTTTCGTTATTGGTACCTACTGCAAATGCTACAAAGATAGAAAAAGACAAACCATTACCAATAGCAGAAAAAAAAGATAAATTAAAATTTCCTGACAAATTACCAAAAGGTTCTATTGTAGAGATACCTGAATGGCGAACAACAAACACTAAACATTTTATTAAGGATGATGGTACGTTTGTTGCAGAAGTAAGTCAAGAAAGTATTTTTTATCAAGATAAAGAAACTAAACAGTGGAAAGAAATTGATAATAATTTGGTACATAATTCTGAAAAGGATAAACCAAAAAAAGATAAACCCAAAAAAGAACTAGATTTTAAAAACAAAGCTAATAGATTTGAAGTTCAATTCACTGAAACGATTGGATCAACTTTGATAGAAGAAGTAACAGAGGTTCCAGTGGTTGAAGAACCAGTAGATGTAACTGAACCAGTAGAAGTAACTGAGCGAGTAGATGAGCCAACAACTGAAGAACCAGTAGAGGAGCCAGCAACTGAAGAACCAGTAGAAGTAACTGAGCCAGTAGAGGCTTCAGTGGCTGAAGAACCAGTAGAAGTAACCGAACCAGTAGAGGCTCCAGTGGTTGAAGAGTCAGTAGAAGTAACTGAACCAGTAGAGGCTCCAGTGGTTGAAGAGCCAGTAGAAGTAACCGAACCAGTAGAGGCTCCAGTGGTTGAAGAGCCAGTAGAAGTAACTGAGCCAGTAGAAGAGCCAACAACTGAAGAGTCAGTAGAAGTAACTGAACCAGTAGAGGCTCCAGTGGTTGAAGAGCCAGTAGAAGTAACTGAGCCATTAACAAATGTAGATGATGAGCCGATAACTCAATTAGAAATAAAAAATGCTAGGATTGAAATGTATCCAGTTAATGCAAAGTCTAGTGTCGGTGAATTTTTAGATAATAAGATTTCATATCAACAAATTTATAAAAATACAGATTTCCTATATTATGTTGAATCTGACAAGTTAAAAGAAGAAATCATTTTACATTCTAGTGATGCTCCTACCTCTTATTCATTTGAGTTATTATTAGATAATCTTAACTATACAGCATTGGAAGATGGTTCAATAGAATTTCAATATGCAGATACATCTGAATTTGCATTTATCATACCAAAGCCATTTATGTTTGATGCTAAGAAAAACAAAGATTACTCTGATGCTGTAACTCAGGAAATTCGTGAAGAAGATGGCAAAGTCTTCCTTAATATTGAGGCTGATCCGAGTTGGATTCAAGACAATAAGAGAAAATTTCCTATCGTTATAGATCCAACAATTGATGTCTCCTATAAACCATTTGATGATACGTATGTAAATAGTGCAACACCAACAACAAACTATAAGTATTACGATCATGTATATGCAGGATCATTTGAAGGAGGAACAGCGGAAGCTTACATTCGTTTTGCGCTACCTTCATTACCTGACGGAGCAAAAGTCATTCAAGCAGAAGGTTCATTATATAATTATTTGCCAAAAACAACCTCAACAACAGTGGATGTATATTCCATTAGTGAGTGGTGGCATGAAGGTGGTGTAGATTGGAACAATCGACCTCAAAAAGGTTCAGTAGTTCAATCATTTGATGTTTCTTCCTCAGGCTGGTCAAATTTTGATTTAACTAGCTTTTTAAAAGATTGGTATGAAGGATATGAAGCAAATAATGGTATTGCATTGGTTACGAATCCGGATTCTGCAGAAGCAGTAGGTTTTACTTCAAGTAATCATAGTGATGCACCTTATCATCCAAATATGACCATTGAATATATTATAGATCCAGTAGGTGTGAATCATTATTGGACCTATACGGGTGATGGTGTCATGCCGTATAAAGGAAATTTATCTTTATCTGCAATAGATTTAGCAACATCAGGACTTGGTTTTGATGTAGTTGTAGGCAGAACTTATAATAGTCGTGAAGACTCAAGAGTCCCTACTTCATTATTTGGCTCCAATTGGCATTCTGTATTAGATATGAGAGTGTGGGATTTATACGGTTCTGTAACGGTGCAGGATAGAACGGGTGTACGTAAGGTATATGAAAGAACGGATGTGACTGAATATTCACCACCAGCAGGTACAACCGCGTCATTAAGTGTAGATCCAATTTCAGATGACTTTTTACTAACTACTACGGATCAAACCACTTATTATTTTAGTAGATTTACAGGAGATCTTCTCCAAATAGAAGATGCAAAGGGGAATGTAACAACCTTTACAGAAGACAAAAATGCAAATGAATTACGTATCACCGATGCCTCAGGTAGAGTAACAACTGTTCATTTTAAAGTTGGAGATGGAAAAGTTGATTATGTAATTGATCCTAAAGGCAGAAGGGCTCAATATGCATACAATAGTTCACATTTATTAGAATCTGTTACGGTTACAGATGGTTCTGAAACTATTACTAGCTCTTACACGTATAAACCAGGAACTTCTTTATTAGCGTCAGTAACAGATGCTGAAGGCAATGTAACAAGTTATAATTATGATGAGTATGATCGCATCATGGATGTAACCAGAACACTAAATGGAGCATCCATTACAAACACATACACTTACGATACAAGTGTTTCTCCTCGTTTAGTAACAGTGGAAGGTATGAATGGAGAAAGAACCGTATATCATTCGAATGATAATGGTCATGTTGTACAGGAGGATGTTAAATTAAATGATACAGATACTGCTACAACAGTTTATAAGTGGGATGCAAAAAACTTTTTGTATGAAATTATAAGACCAAATGATCAAACGACCAAAATCACTTATGGAAATAATGGGTTACCATTAAACATAACTACACCTGATGGGAATACGATTAATCAAAACTATGATATCGATAACAATGTAATTTCCACAAAGGATCCGTTAAATAATGTTGAAGGTATTAGTTACGATAACAATAATAACCCTACGGACATTACTGATCCAACAGGAAAAACTGTGATGATGGATTATGAGAATAATGGAAATATGGTTAGCGTCTCAGAAGCAATGAGCTTAGCCAATAACTTGGTATATAATAGTGGGCTTGAATACGGCAGTACGCCACAAGGTTGGGATACTACAAGAAGTTTACAAAGTGGTGAAGCTTTCGAAATTAGTACGGATCAACAAGATGACGGTTACCAATCACTTCATATGAAATCCAACAGTACAAGTGGATTATATGGTCAAATGGAATATTCAATGGAAGTCACACCAGAAATGACCTACAGCTTAAGTGCCAGCATGAAATTAGGAGGCAATACATCAACAGAGATGTTAGTTTCATGGTATCGAAGTGATGGTACAAAAATTTCTGATGTGTCTAACTTATCTGTTAGTAAAGCAGGCTCATGGGGAACAGATTGGCAACGGAAATCTACTGGGATCGTCGCTCCTAATGATGCATTTAAAGCAACAATTCAAGTGGGCATTCAAGGAACAGGGGAAGCTTGGTTTGACAATTTAATGTTTGAAACAGGTTCTGGACGTTCAGGTAATATTTTAGTAACGAATCAAAGTTTTGATAACGACATCGATCAAACTTCTTTAGCTGATGAATGGTATCCTAGCGTAGACACTGAAGGAATTAATATCGATTACTCTGAAAAAATTCATGGGGTTGCTTCTGAAAAAATATCAGGCACTCCAAACGATTACAAATATGTTAAACAAACTCTATATTTATCTGGACCAAAAGGAACGAAATTTAATTTATCTGGATATAGTAAACCTGAGAATGTTCCATCTACTGGTGGATTTTGGGGATTACAACTAGAGTTTAAATATACAGATGGAACTTATAATTGGTTAGGGGTTACATTTGATAGAAATAAGCTAGATTGGCAGGAAATTTCAAGGGTCATCGAAGCTGAAAAAGATTTTGAATATGTTGCTGTAATTCCAACATTTAATCATATGCCAATGGATGCTAAAGCTTGGTTCGATGATGTGAAATTCACAGTAGTGGATGTGCCTTCTTCAACGATATCTAAATATAATTATGTAGATAATTCATCATTTGAATATGATTATGACAATAGTGGCTGGCCTGATGGTTGGTATCGTTCATCTGGAAATGGCAATTTAACAGGACAATGGGTAGATCTAAATACTTCAAACGGAAATGTGTATACAGGAAGTCACTCATTAAAAATGGTTAATCCTACAAGTTGGGAAAGTGCAACGAGAACAGGTGAATTAGTACCATTTGATTCAAGCAAAACTTATACTGCAGTTGGTTACATTAAAACCGTAGATGTAAGTTCTTCTGCCGTATTACTTGTACATGCTTATGATCAATCAGGAACTTGGATAGGACAAGTTGCTTCAAATGAAATAACAGACTCAACAGATTGGAAAAGAGTTTCCTTAACTGTAGATTCTTCTAACTTACCTAGAGGTACTGAGAAACTTGCTGTAGGAGTACAAATGCGAGCAGGTAGTGGAGTAGCTTATTTTGATAATATTAGATTGCAAGAGGGCGAGTTTAGAACACAAGTACAATATGATAATTCAGGTAATTATGTAAACAAAGTCACTTCTCCTAATGGAAATCAGGTAAGCATGACTCCAGAATCAACAACGGGTAATATTTTGGACATTACAGATGCATTAGGAAACAGAACTTCTTTTGAATATAATATGAACGATCAGAAAACAATACAGAATTTCTCGTATCAAGGAGCGCTTAATAACAATATTGTTGAAAAATCAATTTCTTATCAATATGATAACAATGGGAATATAACATCCATTACAGATCCGAATTTTAACACATGGTTGTCTTTCCAATATAATGAGTTAAATCAGCTTGCAAGAATGGAAGAAGATGTAACTATAAATGGAACAACTTCTCAAAATGCATTGACTTACAATTATGATACTTCAGCCCGTTTAGCAAAAATATTTCTTCCAAGTGGTCAATCTACCCAAATGGGTTATGACAATGCAGGAAGGTTAACGGATTTATCTTTTAACAATGCTAGCGGAAATTCGTCTAAGCAATTTAACTATGAGTATGATGTTAATCATAATTTAGTTGGTTTTGGTACAGATTCATCTCGATTTTCAGCTGAATTTGATGTTATGAATCGGTTAACAAAGTTAATTGAACCAAATGGAAGTAACTATATTACAAATACCTATAATGATTTAGGACAACGTACAAATGTAGCAGTCACTTATGGAGCTACAACTTGGAACAATGAATACACTTATGATAGTTCTGGTCAATTAAAACAATTCCATGATGTTTCAACAAATCGAAATGCTTGGTATTTATTTAATGAAGGAAATCAATTAGTAAAAACGTATAATAGTAATGATACAGGAATGTATTTCGTTCATAATAACGAAGGTCAAGTTACTGAAATAAGAAATGAACATGCAGGTGAAGTTCTAGATAAATTCCGTTATGATTTCGATGCAAATGGTAATGTCGTTAAGATATGGGACGATATGAATGCTGCATGGATAGAGTACACTTATGATTCCATGGGTCAGTTATTATTAGAGGAATATTCTGATGATACAACCATCGAGTATCAATATGATGAATTAGGAAACCGTACTCTAGTTATTGAAAATGGAGTAACAAAACAATACAATTACAATACTGAAAAGAATCGTTTATTATCTGTAGGCAACAGAGCTTATAACTATGATGCTAACGGAAATATCATTGATGATGGAACCTATACGTACGTATGGGGTGACGATCAAATGTTACAAGAAGTAAAACAAGGTACTACTACGATAGCTCAATATACTTATGATGCGTTGGGTAGAAGAGATACAGCAACAAACAATGGGATTACTAAAGAATTCCATTATGATGGAGGTCGTATTTCATATGTAACGCAAAGCGATGGAAAAGTATACCGTTTCACTTATGGTGGAGGAGATGCACCCATCTTTATGAGTTATCAAAATGAACAGTATTGGTATCATTATGATAAACACGGAAATGTCATACGCATGACGGATGAAAATGGAAATACAGTAGCACAATATGAATATGATGCTTTTGGAAATGTAACATCATTAATCGATAACGAAGTAGCTAATCTTAACCCATTCAGATATACTGGATATTATTACGAGTCTGATATCGATAAGTATTATTTAAAAGCACGTTATTATGATCCTGAAATTGGCCGTTTTCTTTCTAAAGATCCAGTATTATCATTGAATGCTTATACTTATGCTGCGAATAATCCAGTGATGTATGCAGATTATTCAGGGATGGTTCCAGTTGATATTGATGATAATGGTAATATTATTAAACATTTTGATTCAATGTATACTAGTAATAGCCAGATGACTCCAAGTGAAGAATTATGGCAGGATTTTTTAGACACCTATAATAATCGAGATGAATCTATTCGTCAATTAGAACAGAACCCAAACGTAAAATATGCTGGAGCTACATTAGCATATTTTGCAGTATTTATTGCTACAAAGAAAGTGAGAAGCTCGACTCAGAATAAGAAGCTTGGTGAAGGAATAAATCATCTTATAAGCTTAGGAGCTGCTAATTCAGATGCTCGTTATGGATGGTCAACACATATTGTAGCTAATGCTATACAGACTAATCAAGAATATACATTAGCTCAGATTTCCTTTAATTCAAGAGTGGCAGATATATTTGGGAATAAAGTTAGTGAAATAAAAGAAGATCTTATAGAATTTATGATACTACCAACAACAATTCCTATACTGTCAACAATTGAATAAAAAAGAGGGTAGAAATTGAAACTATTATTTAAAGTTTTTTTATTAAATTTAATGACTGGACCCCTGTGGTTTTTGAGTGGATATTTATTTTTTGAATATGCATTGGATCAAAAGTATTCTCTTTTCCATTTTATAACGGTTTTTATCCTACCTCAGGTGAATTATACTCTTAGTATTATAAGAAAGAGAAAAGAGAGATATAGAAATAACTCTACAAAAATACTAGTGATTTATATTATATTATTAATACTTTTTGCAATTTTAATGAATGTTATGTTTTTTACTACTCAAGGAGGAAACTATAGTTTTGTATTACTTTCCTTATTCTTATATATGATGGGAGTAGTAATTAATGGAACAATAGGTGAGAAGTTTAAATCATAAATAGTTGAAGTTGATAGATAAGTGTTACAAAAATTACACTAAAAACAATTAGCCGCATAGGAGTGAACATGTGAAATGTAACCCGAATTTTGGACATTATAAAAGTCTGAAATTCGGGTCTTTTGTTTAGAATTTAAACCCAGATAATATTAATTAATTTTGTTCATAATAACGAAGGTCAAGTGATTGAAGTAAGAAATGAACATACAGGTGAAGAGCTTGATAAATTGCGTTATGATTTCGATGAAATGGTAAAACATCGTTAAGATATGGGATGATATGAATGCTGCATGGCTGTAGTAAACGATTTTCATAGGTTGTTGTTATTGGTATTCTGTTAATACAATCGAGTATCAATATGATGAATTAGGAAACCGTACTCTAGTTATTGAAAATGGAGTAACGAAACAATATAATTTCAATACTGAGAAGAATCGTTTATTATCTGTAGGCAACAGAGCCTATAACTATGATGCTTTAGGTAGAAGAGATACAGCAACAACGAATGGAGTTACTAAAGAATCCCACTATGAATACTGGACAGCAGCAATTGATTTCTTTAATAACCTAACAGAGGAAAACAAAGATATTTTAATGAGGATAATTGAATACTATTTCAAACATGCTAGGTGTAATTGATGGATTTGCATCTTTAAAAGATTGTTCTTTAGAGCCTAAGTTACTTCTCGATTCAAAAGATATTGAAGGAGAACTTCAAGATCTCTTTCTAGAATTCATGGAAGAGAAAGATAGCAATATTTAGTTGATAATTGGGTTAATTAGAGTTAAATAAACAGATGTATCCTAACTCTTACTTAAAGAGGTTATATGAGTGAATAACGAATTATTTATTGATCGAATTAAAACGTATGTAAGAGATGCAGCGGTTGAAGATGTGATTTTAAAGTTGAATAAACCACCCGGAAGAAAGCAAGACAAAAACATGTCTTACAATCAAAATGGTATAACCAATTACCTGCTAATGATCAAAATATTTTAGAGGAAGTTATACAAGAAGCGATAGATGAGGCTATATTTGGTTTTTTGGCAACTTTAGATGGTGTTCGGGCAATTGAAGATAATGATGAAAAAGGGGAATTGAACTTAACTTATACACGTGAAGGTATTAAAGAAAAGTTAAACGACCCAGATAAAGAGTATTTACATGATATTTATAATAGTCTAACAAATCCTAGATAATAAAATTAATATAGTCGATCTCTTTTCCTTAAATTGGGCGTTTCCTTTCGAAAGGCACGGTAGTATCATGAAATGTATACACAGAATTAACTTTTGAATTTAGTGCACAACTAATTAATGGAAAACGAGAGTTAGTGATTAGTGCTGGTGGTATAGTTTTCTACGTTTCCTGTAGAGTAAAACGGTATTAATATAAAGGTTGAAGATGTGTTTTTACATATAGCAAAAACAGTGATTGACTGCGAACTCGAATTAGATATAACTGACATTCAAATTTTTTTCAAAAATTTCAACTAAAGATAATTTCTATTTATAACAATTATATTAGGATTGTTGTCAACCAAGGAGCAATGTACCTATGAGTTTCTTATTTGATAGTATGCCTCTACCTCTATATTTATTGGTTGCATGGGGTAGTGCTATAGGAGTATCAACTTATTTTTTGAAAAATGCTCATAAATATAATAAAACTATGTTGTTAGGTATATTATTATTGTCGTCTAGTTCATTTTTTGTGGGAATTTTAAAGATCATATCATCATTGGAATTATTTCAGAGAGTGAGGTAACTATTATGCAAGATCAATGGGAGCAATTTTTAAAAACAAAACCGTCATTAATATGGAAAGAAAGAATGGATGAAGATGACGACATTTTTACTGAAGAGATTTTAAATGCAGTTAATGAAACTTTAGATGCTTATATTGATTGTTTAAAACGAATAAACAGCAACTCAAAAGAAAAAGAAATAATGAATTGTGTCAAAAAAGTAGTACTAAAATTAAACGATTTAGATGAAGAATATGATTATTTTATTGAAACAATGGAAAGAGAAGAACTGTATGAATTTATAGATAAAGGAGCTCGAATAGCTGGATTAGAATGTGATGGAGACATAACAGAAGAATGGAGAGATTGGTAAGAAAAGGGGTGTTATTTCTCCTTTTCTTTATTAATACATAAAAACTTTTCCTAATGAGAAGATACCTTAATCAGATAACATGAATAAATAATATCGAATTTCCCAGTAATAAAAAGGATGAATTACATGAAAAAGAAGATTTATTACCAATCAAAGAAATCTGTATATTTTTTCTTATTTGGATTTTTGATAATTTCCATAATCATATTATTTAGTGCCACTGTTTGGTGGGAATATATTTTAGCATTTTCTTTGCTTTTCATTTTTATTTTAATGACTTATATATTTTTAAAAAAAGCACAAAAAATAGAATTGAATGAAGATTACTTCATCTACTATGATAATAGATTTAAAGAGCCAACAATGAAATGGAGATGGGAAGAAATCACCCAATTTATAGAAATAAAATCAAGAAAAGAAGAAATTCAACTTATACGTAATAATGATGTAAAGAGTCGTATTGTTCTATTTAATTTTCTTTGGGGGAAAGATCTATTTAATGAGATTGAGCAACGTGCAATTAATGCAAAGTTTACTTATTTGTGAATGAAATATCACATTTTATTCGATTCTGTAATTTGATATATCGTAATAGTTAATATGGAGTGTAGTGAATGAAGAAGCTTATAAATAAATTATTAGTTTTATCAAGCGTTGTTTTACTATTCATTTTTTCTTTATATCTTACAGAGATATATAAAACTTTAGGAGAGATTTTCTTATGTATCAGTTTTGGGTATGGTGTCTTTGTCTTTTTGTTTAAAAAATTTCTTTGGAATTGGAGATTAGGCAATTCTATATTAGTTTCGACAGGAATTTATATTTTTATAATTGATCAATCAATAGTCCTTATTGTTCTTTTCATCATTGCAGCTATTATTTATCTAAAAATATTACCAATGCATCCCACTCATGTTACATTTACATACCACGGGGCTAAACGTGCTGAAGAACGAGGGTTTACTATAGACAGAATTAGAAAAATATTAATGAATAATAAAAATAGCAGGATTATGAAAAAGGATATTTTAGGTGGTGAATATCTAGAATTTACTGATCATAAAGGAAATAAAGTTATATTAAATCATGAAGGAATTGTAGAAACAGTCTATTCCATTGATCATCATGGAAACTACTTACATAAAAAGATAATAAAGTCTCGAAAAGAGGGTTGAAAGAATGGATCAAAATACTATATACGATTTAGCCAAACAAATGGATTGTTCTATAGATACTGGTCTAACTACAGAAATTCAAGATTACTTGAATAGACAACTTAATATAAAGGAATCTTTAATAAGTTTAGAAGAAAATATAATAATAAGTCATATTAAATTAAAAAAAAATTGTCTTTCTGAAGTGAAAAAAATATTCTTCGATCTACTCCACTTTATTGAATATAGTTCAGTATTTTATGTTAGAGAAGAAAAAGGAAATTTAATCGAGTATACTTTGTTATCCTCAACGATAGGAAATAAGGGATTTCTATTACGAATAACTTTCAATTAAGTAGCCCAAGTTACATTCCATTACTAGTTTAACTGATCTTATAGAGTATGGTCTTGGTGTAGAAGTAGAAACGTTTACAAACATAGGTGTTGGTTGTCTTAAACGTAGATTTTTTGGTTAAATAGGGGTGATGTGTAAATGATACCAGTTGATAGTTTCTCCCTACCTGTATATTTACTTATTGCATGGGGTAGCGCTGCCGGATCATTAATTCTTTGTTTGAGCAATATTCATAAATACAATAAATTTATGTTGCTAGGTATATTATTAGTTTCGTTTTCCGCATTCTTTGCTGGTCTGTTCAGACTCTCGTCAGAGTTGGAATTATTCCAAAAGTATATAGGTATCATTGAAATTCTTCCCCTACTTGGGATAATATTGGGTTCACCACTTCTTTTGATTGGTAGTTATATTCAAGCGAAGGATGACCCGTACAGAAAGAAGTTAGTAATATTTGGCTCAGGATTGGTGATTTTTGGTTTCTTTGTTCTTGCAATAATTATTGTTCTAGCGTTAATGGGTTTGTTGTGATCAGTTTTGGGATAATGATAATAAATGAGATATTATCATTGACTAATCAATCAACTATTTTAGAGATCTTCTATTTGGATCGGTCTCTTTTCCTTCTTATTGGTCATTAATGGAGGGGTAGGAACAGCAACGATTATAGGTCTAGGTAGTTGTTGGCTTAAACGTAGATTTTTGGGTTAATGAGGAGCGATGTGTGAATGATACCAGTTAATAGTATGCCTTTACCGATATATCTACTTGTTTCATGGGGTAGTGCTATAGGAATCGTAATTTTTTGTTTGAAAAATACTCATAAATATAATAAAACTATGCTATTAAGTTTATTCTTAATTTCGTCTTCCGCATTTTTTTCGGGTGTTTTCAGATTCACATCAGAGTTGGAATTATTCTCAATCTATATAGATATTATTGAGATTCTTGCTCTACCTGGTATTTTGGGTGTACCATTATTTATGATTGGTGGTTATATACATGTTAAAGATGACCCATACAAAAGGAAATTAATGCTCTATCTCTCTATAGGTGTGGCCCTTTGTTTAACCGCTATTCCAATAATTATAGTTCTAGCATTATTAGGAAGGTAGAAGCGATGATTTACTAGCATAAGGGACTATAAGATAATAAGTGAGAAAGTAATAGTATCCAATTTATTTTTGAACGTCAAATAGATCGACCTATAGAGTCGATCTTTTTTTCTTGTTATTGGTTAATTAGAAAGTACGGTATATAGAAAAGAAAATGGTAATGTTTTATAGGAAGACGTTAAATAATATAATTGGGATGCTACAATCAAACAAACACCTAGAGCACGTATTTCTAAGGATTTAATTTCTTACCCTTTATTCCGTAATCTAAAAGCAGACCAGGTTTGATCTATAGAAATAAGGGAAACACCTTGGTATCCTAATTCTTTTAAACTTTCCCAACCCGTGTCACGTGTGATATCAGAATTAATCTTAGAGCTTTTTTTGGGATAAGCAACCCAAAATAAAGCATCTTTCTTTAATTGAGAGATTATTTCTGGTGTATATTCTTTTAATTCCTTCTGATTGTGTGCAAATAACAATATAAAATCAAATTCACCATCAAGGTGATTCGAAATCTCTACATCTGATGGGAGTTCATCAGCAGGCAGAGAGAATGATTCTGGTGCGTTGATAATGGATGCATGAAAACCATTTTTAATGAGAAGTTTTTTTACTAAGCCCATTTGTGCTGCTCCTTTCTTTGTATCCAATTAAGAAGATATATTTATTTAATTGAACAAAAACATAATCAGTATTTTTTGGGGTGATTAGACATTTATATATTATCCTATACCATGAGTATAGCTTTGTAAAACACGAGTATTTTATAGAATCTGATTATTTGATGTCTTTTGTAATTCAACAATGTAGATTTTTGGTAAATCTAGTATAATACATTACTATAGAAAACTAAATTTTATAGGTGAATAATAGGAGGTATACCATGAGAATCGGATTAGCTCAAACAAGATTTCCCCAGTCTGCAATTGAAGGATTAGAAATTGTGAAACAAATGATAAAACAAGCACACCTTAATCAATGTGAACTTGTTTGTTTTCCAGAATCTATTATTCCTGGTTTGCGAGGAGTAGGGTATGAAGTTGCTGAATATGACCACGAATTTCAATCATCTGCTATAGAAGAAGTTTCTGAGTTAGCAAAAGAGTTTAAAATATCCATCATATTACCAATGGAATGGAAAGACGATCTTGGTCTTCATTTAGTTGCATTTGTAATAGATCAAAAAGGTAAAGTTTTAGGTTATCAAACAAAAAATCAAATTGATCCAGATGAAGATTTTTTTGGTTATGTCCCAGGTGATGGAAGACATCTATTTGAGATTAATCATGTTAAATTTGGAATTTCCATTTGTCATGAGGGTCTGAGATATCCAGAAACAGTGAGGTGGGCAGCTGTGCGTGGAGCGAGCATCGTGTTTCATCCTCGGTTTACTGGCAACGAACACAATCCTGAATTTGTTGATAAAGCCATGGCATGCAGGAGTCTTGAAAATAATATTTTTTATGCGAGTGTTAATTATGCGATTGAAAATCAGAAAAGTACATCATCATTAATTTCCCCTTCTGGTGAAAGACTGGTGATTGGTCAGAAAAGTGTAGAGGAATTGTTAGTTCAAGATATCGAAATAGAACAAGCACATCGCTTGTTAGCCAAACGTTATAAACCAGATTTATTAAAATGAATTAGTGAAGAAATGAATAGCTTTTTAAGTGGATTAATACATATTATTAACCCACTTAAAAAGGAATGATCAACTTTGATTACAGAAAGTAAAATCATTCAAGAAATAAAAAGTCGTACAGAAAGCTTAAAGGAAAAGCAATCTCCAAATGGCGCATGGCATTACTGTTTTCAAGATGGTGTGATGTTTGATGCATTTATGATTATGACCATGCGAGCAATCCAGCATCAAGACGAAAAGTTTATACGTGCAGTGACTGAATATATAGTAGATAAACAAGAAAGTAACGGAGCATGGAAGCATTATAAAGATGAAACCCCAGGAAATATTACTGCTTCTGTTTCAGCTTACAATGCTTTGCTTTTTTCAGGTTACTTTAAGAAAACCGATCCAAATATGAAAAAAGCAGAAAAGCAAATCCTCTCTATGGGCGGATTGAGGAATACTCATTTTCTGGTTAAAGCATTACTAGCAGTAAATGGGCAATATCCTTGGCCAAAACCTTTTCCAATCCCAATCACTTTCATATTACTTCCAACAAAATTTCCATTGAATTTTTTTGATTTAAGCTGTTATGCAAGAGTACATTTTGCACCAATAATGATTGCAGGTAATTTAAATTATTCTATACAAACGGAATATACGCCAGATATATCTCATTTAATGCCTTCTTCGACTTCCGTTGATATACAAAGGTCTCCAACTGAACACGAAGACGTCATCTCTTTTAGAAATTACATCGAAGAAGAGGTTAAAAAGCAATATAATATTTCTTGTCTGCTTAAAAATAGAGCTTATAAAAAAACTAAAAAGTTTATGTTACAAAGATTAGAGTCAGATGGTACTTTATACAATTATACGAGTGCTACTTGTTTAATGATTTATAGCTTCTTAGCACTTGGTTATAATCAGTCACATTCAATGA
This sequence comes from Chengkuizengella sediminis, assembly GCF_010078385.1. Taxonomy (NCBI): domain Bacteria; kingdom Bacillati; phylum Bacillota; class Bacilli; order Caryophanales; family Paenibacillaceae; genus Chengkuizengella; species Chengkuizengella sediminis. The sequence continues at coordinate 4,972 of NZ_SIJC01000005.1, read as the reverse complement.
TAAACAATGCAATTAACTCATTAAAAACATATACATGTGATTTCAATGGTCTAAAACATGTGGAAAATTCACCTTCTCAAATTTGGGATACTGCGCTAATATCCTATAGCTTGCAAGAAGCAGGAGTTGCTTTTGAAGATTCTAGTATAAAAAGCTCAATCCATTACTTAGAGGGTCAACAACAACGTATAAAGAGTGATTGGGCGATTCATAATCCAGATGGAAAATCTGGAGGTTGGGGATTTACTGAGGGAAATACGAAAAATCCAGACATTGATGATACAACTGCTGTATTAAGAGCGATGTATGAAACAACAAAACATGATAAAAAAATTCTTCAAGCTTGGAATCGTGGTTTAAATTGGATTCTTTCTATGCAAAATGATGACGGCGGATGGGCTGCATTTGAGAAAAATGTAGATAAAAAAATATTTACTATATTGCCGGTTGATCATGTGGAAGATGGGGCATTGGACGCTTCCAGTGCAGATTTAACTGGAAGAACTCTAGAGTTACTTGGGAATTATGCAAAATTAAAAAAAGATCATCCACAAGTAAAATCAGCCATAAATTGGTTAAAAAGAAATCAAGAATCTGATGGATCATGGAACGGAAAATGGGGTATTTGTTACATTTATGGTACTTGGGCTGCTGTAACAGGATTATTAGCTGTTGGAGTAGAAGTTGAAGACCCAGTCATACAAAAGGCAAAACGTTGGTTGTATTCAATCCAAAATAATGATGGGGGATGGGGGGAATCGTGTTCAAGTAACATTTTGAAAAAGTATGTGAGACTTAGTTTTAGTATAACAACTCAGTCAGCTTGGGTAATGGACGCTTTAATTGCTATAGAGGATCAGCCTACAAAAGAAATGAAACGAGGGATTCAATTTATAGTAGTAAACAAAAAAAACCTGGATTATCCAACTGGTGCCGGATTTCCAGATTTATCATATATTTATTATCATAGTTACAATCATATATTTCCATTAATAACATTAAGTCATTACTATAAAAAGTATATAAAGAGTGAAATTTGATACATTGAAAAAGTGAGTTTATATTTTATTTGAATTATCTTACAGTTATCCTAAATCAATTTATTTTTGATTCCTTGATCGATGGAATCGGGAACTTCATCTAAACTATCTAATGTGTAGAATATATTTTTGGGCTTGATATTTAATTCAACAATGTTATATTTCCATTCAGTTTCACAAGGGATATGAATCGTGTTGAGCCCAATTTGTAAACTAGGTTTAACATCGGTTCTTAAAGAATTACCTATCATCCAAGTTTCATTTACGCTGAATTGTTGTTTGTCTACTATTTCTTTCAGTGCATGTACTGTTTTATGTTTTGTTATATAGATACGATCTGCAAAAAAATCCTCTAAACCTAAATGATTAATTTTTTTATATTGAATTGCGTCTTCACCACCAGTATATAGATGAAGGTGATGTCCACTTTTTCTTAACTTCTCTAATGTTTCATACATATTCGGATATGCTTCTACATCTTGACTATATACGGTTTCTCCCAATTCTTTAAGTAACCCCATTCTAGTTTCGTCCAACTTTCTTAGAGTAAGCTTACTGAAAAACTCATAGGTTTTAACTAATGATAGAGGGAAATGCTCTGCCGAGAAACCATGAGTTTCAACCAAATGAATGTCAATTTCTAATTGTTTTGCTTTGATTTGTTGATTTGTTATGCCATGTTCACTAAACCATTCATTAAGCAATTTGATAAACGTATCCAGTACTTCTTTATAGTACTTATTACAGTGAATTAAAGTATCATCAAGATCAAATAAAACGGATTGATTCATTTCCTCTCCTCCTAACTTTTCCTTTATATAAATAATTCCATTTAAAAGAATAAAAATTCTGACTTTTTTAGATATGAAAACTATCATAACACATCCTCTATTTAAAATCACATTTTTTTCTTTACCTTTAACCTTTTTCTGGGCGAGTGCATAAGATGCTTTATAGTGTTGATGGAAGGTGATTTTGTGAGCAAAAAGTTGATTGTTTTTATGATTATTTTTTCGTTGTTTTTTTTAACGATATTAACTGCATGTAGTAAAGAAGATAAGGAAGTAACTACTCTGCGAGTTGGAGAAGTGACAAGGTCTATTTTTTATGCGCCTCAATATGTTGCACTTTCACAAGGTTTTTTTGAAGAGGAAGGACTTGAAGTTGAACTTGCAACAACATGGGGTGGAGATAAAACGATGACAACTCTGCTTGCTGGTGGGATAGACATTGCTCTTGTAGGTTCTGAAACCTCGATATATGTATATCAACAAGGTGCAGATGACCCTGTGATAAATTTTGCCCAGTTAACGCAAACGGATGGGAGCTTTTTAGTTTCTAGGAAAGAGATCACTTCCTTTGATTGGGAATTACTTAAAGGGAATACATTTTTAGGGCAACGCATAGGTGGTATGCCTCAAATGGCAGGAGAATTCACCCTCAAGAAACAAGGTATAGATCCTCACAATGACATGGAGTTAATTCAAAACATTGAATTCGCTAACATCGCTTCTGCATTTGCATCTGGAACAGGTGATTTTGTTCAATTATTTGAACCAACTGCCACCGTTTTTGAACAAGAAGGAATCGGATATGTCGTTGCTTCTTTTGGTATCGAAAGTGGACATTTACCTTATACGGTTTATATGAGTAAGAATAGTTTTATTAAAAACAACAAGGATGCAATACAAAAATATACGAACGCAATTCATAGGGCTCAAAAGTGGGTGGAAAATAGTAGTATAGAACAAATTAGAACTGCAATCTCCCCATATTTTGAAGATATAGATGAGGAAATCATTGAATTAGTCATTGATCGTTATAGGGTTCAAGGATCATATGCTACAGATCCAATTGTAGATGAAGATGAATGGAATAACTTATTAGATGTCATGATAGAAGCTGGGGAACTTGAAGATAGAGCATCACATCAAATTTTAGTTAATAATTCTTTTGCTAAAAATGCAATTGACAATCAAGAGTAATAGAGGGATGAGAAGAATGAAACACGCTGTAAATTTAACTGATGTCTCACATGTGTATGTTTCTGAACAACAGGCACTTTTAGCAATTGAAAATATTGACCTATCAATTGAACCAGGGGAGTTTGTAAGTTTTGTGGGTCCTAGTGGTTGTGGGAAAACAACGATTTTATCCATTTTGGCAGGTTTAATTAAACCTTCTCAGGGCAGCGTGTCAATTTTTAATCAAAAAATATCAGGTCCTTCAAATAGAGTAGGTTACATGCTTCAACATGATTATTTGTTTCCTTGGAGGACGATATTAAACAATGCTCTAGTTGGTTTAGATATCATGAAAAAATTAAACTCTGAAACTAAATCTCATACGATGTATTTATTAAATGAAATGGGGTTGTCAGATACCTTTCATTTATATCCTGATCAGTTATCTGGTGGAATGAGACAAAGAGTCGCACTAGTAAGAACATTAGCAACTCGTCCAGATATCTTATTGTTAGACGAACCATTCTCAGCTCTAGATTATCAAACCAAATTAAAACTAGAAGATTTAGTTTTTGAAACCTTAAAAACGCATAATAAAACCGCTGTATTAGTGACACATGATATTTCTGAAGCTGTAGCGATGAGTGATAGAGTTGTAATTTTAAATCGAAAACCAGGAAGGGTTCACAACATTATTAAAATACCAGATGTACTTAGAAATATGCTACCTTTTCAAACTAGAGAAGAAGAAGACTTTAGAAGGTTATTTAATGAAATTTGGCATGAGTTAGAAAATATAGGGGATAAAGGGTGATCGCTTTGATACAGAAGAATTCTGATCCAAGTTCACTTGTAAATATGATTCAAAATAATTTTTCCATAAAACAAAAAAAAGAAAAGCGGATGATTATAGTCATACAAATGTTTATTTTGTTATCATTTTTTAGTTTATGGGAAGTTGCCGGGCGATTAAAATGGGTAGATGTGTTGCTTTTTAGTTATCCTAGTAAAATATTAAATCTATTATATTTGAAGTTAATAGATGGAACTTTACTACCTCATATAAGTACAACATTAATTGAAACAGTGATAGGGTTCTTTTTAGGAACTTTATGTGGCACCTTGTTAGCAATTTTAATTTGGAGCTCTAAAATTCTTGAAAAAGTGCTAGATCCCTTTTTAGTTGTATTGAATAGTATGCCCAAAATAGCTTTAGGTCCACTTTTTATTGTAGGATTAGGACCAGGGTACTTATCGATCATTGCAATGACGCTTGCTATCACCGTTATCATTACAACTTTAGTAGTTTTAAATAGTTTTAAGGAAATTGATTCAAATTATATAAAAGTGGTGCAGATTTTTGGTGCTAGCAAAAGTGAAACATTTTTGAAGGTCATTTTACCGGCTTCCATTCCTACCATAGTATCAACATTAAAGGTAAACGTAGGATTAGCATGGATCGGATCTATCGTTGGAGAGTTCTTAGTCTCTCAGCAAGGACTGGGTTATTTGATTATTTATGGATTTCAAGTATTTAATTTCACATTAGTAATGGGCAGCTTATTTATTATTGCCATTTTTGCAACGATAATGTATCAGGGAGTAGCTTATCTAGAGATGAGATTAAATAAGTAAAATAAAAAATGTGTGATAACAAAGTATATTATCATATAGAAAAAAAGATTAAAAAAATGCTTGCAATTAAGCTCTTGCATGTGATATATTATTCAAGTCGCCACTGAAACGGACGACAATTGTACAAAAGAAAATGCTTGACAACAAACAAGCATCTGTTGTAAGATAAACAGGTCGCTCTCAAAAAATGAACGACAACAACAAATCAATATTTGCACCTTGAAAACTGAATAACGAGTGAACTTAAGGAGACCTGAAAGATTTTCAGGAATCCAAACAAATAGCTCAAAAGTTTTAAACTTTTGGGAACCCGGATATAACATGTAACAAAGA